>JAISKP010000213.1 GCA_031260885.1 Eubacteriales Family XIII. Incertae Sedis bacterium | reverse complement strand
TTCTCCTTTTCAGAATCTATATCGGACTAAACGGATTTGCATCCGTCTTTCTGCTTCGTTATTTTAATACACTCGCTGAATTGGCTCGCTGTATGAATCATCCACCCTCCCTACCGTAGTGTAGACAAAAGTTTCGTTTTCAACTGCCAAGTGTATCTCGCCTGCGAAACCCCTAGTTACGTTTCCGGACTCCATCGTGAGAGTCAGTATTGTAATCTGAGGTGAGTCTCCGCGAGCGTCTCCATCTTCCGAATAGTAGTCCCTCCAGATCAAGAGAAGATCAAACATAAATACAGCCTCTTGATCATACACGATATAGTGAGCGTCTTGTATGGGCTCGTAATAGTCCCCCTCGTTGTTATAATGGTATAGTTCCTGACTTTCAGTCAAAACTCGACTGAATTCATAGGCCGTGTCGCTACACAGCATATCGGATTTATTTGAAAGAGTCACCGCCACAGGTACCACTAAGTCGCTTTCTGCGACTCCAGGTATTGGTTTATAGCCTGCGCACAAGAGAGGTTGCTCTAATCCATATCCAGCCGACCCACTCCATATCTGTACGTTAATGACTGTCTTGATTTTCTTTGATGTATAGTCAAAAACATTAGCCGTTCTTTCTCCGAACGGATCAATCGGCTCCTTCATAGCCGACTCAATCACGAGTTCCTCAGCCGGCTCCTCTGCCGGTTCTTCAATCACTATGGTCTCTAAGGTCTGAACCGGAGGCACAGCTGCGGTAGGTTTGCCACAACCACCTAGGACTGTAACGGATAACATGGTCACCAGGACCAAGATAAGAGTGACGGCGAATTTTGCAGTAAGTTTACGCATGACGTACTCCTTTTCCGAGCCTGTGACCCATCGGCATTTTGGTTCGCGATTGCCCTTCGCAGATCGCTTTGTTTGTGATCACGATCCTGTTTCAGTCATATAATCACTTGGGTATTGTCAAAAAGCATACCTTTTGATAGAAGTCAAAAACTACCATTTTTTTGCGTGCATCTTTGTTTTAATCACAAAATATGATAAAATACACTGAAAGTTCGTGAAATTTCAGGAGAATATCACGATCGATACAGAGAAAAGACTTCTATCAAAAGGTATACGTTTTGATAGTTCATTTTTTCTTTCTTGATAATCGAAGTTCTCGCAAGCACCTGAAGATAAAAGCCGCCCCCTATCTGCCGAAAACGCATCTCGTTCGGGAAAGAACCCTTGTTTTTACCTTGAAATCCAAACGAAATGGCATCTCGGCGTAAAACAGCCCTTCTATCTGCCGAAAACGCATTTCATTCGGGAATGAACTCCGTTTGGCGGGATTGTCTCGAACAATCGAAACTTTCCGTAGGAAAGTACCTCTTTCACTACGGAAACTGACGTTCTTTCGAGTTTTTTGCCGCCTTGGCCAGGATTGTCTCGAACGATCGAAACTTTCCGTATTGCGCACAGAAAATGTAATACGGGATGTCTACGGCAGCGGGATCCGGCGGACACAGACGCAGCGGGCGCAGCCTGGAAACTGGCACATTTACAAAATGAAACGGGCGCCACTTTGGCAACAACTTCAGTTCCGTCCAAGCCGAAGGCGCGTTAACGAAGTTGTCCAAAGTGCCGACCGTTTCATTTTATTGTAAATGCCCAGTTTTTGTTGGGGCGACCGGCTGCATCTGTGTCCGCCGGAATCTGTAGGCCTCAAGCGATTACTTGATTGATTGTGTCGAGCAGGCTTTCGATTGTTTCGATTTTGTTGACGCGGGCTCTTAGTTTTGTTGCGCCGGGAACGCCCTTGAAGTACCAGCCGGCTTGTTTGCGCATTTCTCTTACGGCTGTGTATTCGCCTTTTTCTTCTGCTGTCATTTGTGCCTGCTGACAGAACATTTGCACTTTCTCCGCAAGGGTCGGCTTCGCTTCCCTTATTTTTTCCGCGTCTTCGCCTTTATATCGTTGAATTGACTCCTTGAAGATCCAGGGGTTTCCCAGGGCGCCTCTGGCGATCATTACTGCGTCGCAACCGGTTTCCTGCATCATGCGCACCGCATCCGCGCTGGTCATTACGTCGCCGCTACCGATGACCGGAATGTCTACCGCCGCTTTGACATCCGCGATGACGATCCAGTCTGCTTTGCCGCTGTAGTACTGTTCTCTTGTTCTTCCGTGTATTGCAATTGCCGCCGCACCCGCGGCTTGCAGGATGCTTGCGACCTCTGCTGCATTGATATGAGATTCATCCCAGCCCGCTCGAATCTTTGCCGTTACCGGTTTTTTCGATTTGCTGCAGATCGCTTCCAGGATTCGTCCTGCCCGGTCAGGATCTTTCATCAAGGCGCTTCCCTCCCCATTGCCTGTCACTTTCGCTACCGGACAGCCCATGTTTACATCAAGAATTGCATTTTCGTATCCGTTCAGGCGTTCCGCGATCGTGCCCATGATTTCAGGGTCGTTTCCGAAAAGTTGAAAGGCGATCGGTTTTTCTTCTTCTTTAAAACTCAAAAGTTCAAAGGATTTTGCGCCTTCATACCAAAGACCTTTTGCGCTCACCATCTCGGAGTATACCAACGCTGCGCCCTGCCCGCGACAGATGCGCCTGAACGATCCGTCGGTGATGCCGGCCATGGGTGCCAGAATAAACGGATTGTCCAACGTCAGATTTCCGATTTTGATCTGTTTCTGATTCATGCTGTCTGTAAATTCCGTCGTCCTATGCGGGCGCTATCTTACAAAGGTGATGATTTCGGATTGTTCCTCCGGCGAGACGCTTCTGTCCGGTCCGATGTTTTTATTTTTTTCGTAAATGATGCTGAGTCCTTCCAGCGTGAGCAGCCGATCCACATGATCGACACAACTGATCTCCCGCGTCATCATCTGTGCCATGCCGCCCGTTGCGATCACACGCACGGGCTTACCGCTTTTATCATATTCCGCCAACTCTATCGACATGCGTTTACAGATGTATTCAATCGTTCCCATATGACCGTAAACGAGACCGGATTGCATGCTCTCGATGGTGTTACGGCAAATCGTTGATCCCGGGGCTTCGAGTTCAACCCTCGGTAGCTTTGATGTTTTTTCAAAGAGGGCATCCGAGGCAATCTTAAGTCCGGGCGCAATGCTGCCGCCAAGGTATTCCCATTTTTCCGTAACCGCGCAGAAGGTCGTTGCCGTTCCGAGATCGACGATCACAAGCGGACCGCCGTATTTGGTGAGCGCGGCGACTGCGTTGACGATGCGGTCGGCACCTACCTGGCTTGGATTGTCGTACTTGACGATCAGACCGGTCTTGATGCCGGGGCCGACAACGATGGCGCGCCGTTTGAAATATTTCATGGCCGTATGGAGAATCGTATAGAGGATGGACGGGACGACGGTTGAGATGATCACGTCATCCACATCTGCCGGATCCAATCCCTCATAAGCGAAAAGCTGGTTGATCAGCATGCCGTATTCATCGGCGCTTCTGGAATTGAAGGTTTCCATTCTCCAGTTTTGAATGAGCTTTCCTTCATTGAAAACCCCGAGCACAATATTTGTATTGCCAACGTCAAACGCTAATAGCATGATCCTTAAGTTCCTCCTGATCAGACGTCTTTTACAGCGGAATATTACCGTGCTTCTTCCATGGAAGCGACTTATCCTTATCCGCAAGCATCTTATAGGCGCTGATCAGCCGACGGCGCGTCTCAGCGGGTTCGATAATGTCTTCCACATAGCCGAGCTCGGCTGCGCGCTCAGGCGTACCGAACAGTTCTTCATATTCGCGGATTTTCTCGATGCGCTTTGCCTCCGGATCCGCCGCCGCGCTGATCTCTTTTTTGAAGACGATGTTTGCGGCACCCGTTGCGCCCATGACCGCAATCTGTGCGGTCGGCCACGCATAGACAAGATCCGCACCCAACTCCTTATTGCACATGGCGATATAGGCACCGCCGTATGCTTTGCGCAGAATGATCGTAACCTTCGGTACGGTCGCTTCGCTAAAAGCGTATAGCAACTTGGCACCGTGGCGAATGATGCCGCCGGCTTCCTGATTCGACCCGGGCAGAAAGCCGGGGACGTCTTCAAGGACGAGAATCGGTGTATTAAATGCATCGCACCGCCGGATAAACCGCGCTGCCTTATCCGACGCGTTAATATCGAGGCAGCCCGCGGCAACTTTCGGCTGGTTTGCGATGACCCCAACCACTTCCCCCGCAATCCGGATGTAACAGGTAACGATGTTCCGTGCATATTTTTCCATGACATCGAAATACTGCGCTTCGTCCGCAAGCAGTTTTATGACACTGTACACATCATAAGCTTTTGACGAATCTTCCGGAACGATGTCGTTTAGTTCCGGAATAAGTCTGTGCACATCCCCGTGATCGGAAAGATCAAACGGCGGTTTTTCCGTATTGTTTGACGGCAGATAAGTCAGCAATTCCTTTACTTGCTCAAGCACTTCCTGATCGGTTTTACCCATGAAGTGCGCAACGCCGCTCGTCTTATTGTGCGTCTTTGCACCGCCGAGCGCCTCGGAAGTAATCTCTTCACCGGTTGCAGTCTTGATGACGTCCGGTCCCGTGATGAACATCCTGCTTGTTCCCTCGACCATAAAGATGAAATCCGTTATAGCGGGACTGTACACGGCACCGCCTGCACACGGTCCCATGATGACAGAGATCTGCGGGATCACACCGGAGCTGATCGTATTGTTATAGAAGATCTTGCCGTATCCGGAAAGCGCGGCAACGCCTTCTTGTATACGTGCACCGCCGCTGTCATTGAGACCGATGATCGGTGCGCCGTTTTCCAATGCCATCTGCTGAATTTTTACGATCTTTCCGGCATGATATTCACCCAGCGAACCGCCTAAAACCGTAAAATCCTGTGCGTAAGCGAAGACCGTACGTCCGCCGATCTGTCCGTAGCCGGTCACGACGCCATCGCCGGGCGTATGCTTTTCGTCCATACCGAAATTGTTACATCGATGTGTTACAAAGACATCGAGTTCTACGAAACTGCCTTCGTCAAACAGCAGATCAAGCCGCTCTCTTGCGGTCAGTTTGCCGCTCTGATGCTGTGTATCGATTCGTTTCTGTCCGCCGGCAAGTGCAATTTCGTTTTTCTTCTCTTTCAATCCGGCGGTCGTATTTACCGTCATTTCTGCTCACCATCAGAATCGGAATCCGGTGCCGATGTTTCATCCGCAGTCTCTTCCTCCGGTTCCCACGCAAAATCGTCCGCTTCTTCTCCTTCTTCTCCTTGGAAATCCGCGTCGTCCGCAAGCGTATCAAGTTCCGATTCAGCAAGAAGCAACTCTGTTTCAGCCGCCTCTTTTGCGTTCTTCTCCTGAATATCCATTTCGTCATTTTTGATCTGCTCCACGAGATCATCCAAGGTCAGTTCCCCGGTATACAGCGCTTCAAACTGTTCGCCGTCGAGCGTTTCGACTTCAAGCAGTGCATTTGCCACATCGCGGAGCTTGTCTAAGTGTTCCGAAAGAATCTTTTCAGCGCAGACAAACGCTTCTTCGATGAGCACCTTGATCTCCTCATCGATCTCCGATGCGATCTCCTCTGAATAGTTCTTGTGCGTTGTGAAATCCTTGCCGAGAAACACCTCGTCGGATGCACTGTAATTCACCGGACCGAGTTTTTCCGAGAAGCCGTACTTCGTGACCATGTCCCGTGCGATATCGGTTGCGCGCTGAATATCGTTGCTGGCACCCGTGCTGATGTCATCAAGCGTGAGCTTTTCGGCGACGCGTCCGCCGAGCAGGTGAATGATCTGCTCCTGCATCTCAGTCTTTGTACCGTAGTACTTATCTTCCTTCGGTAGCACCATCGTGAAGCCGCCGGCTCTGCCGCGCGGAATGATCGTGATCTGATGTACGGGATCCGTCTGCGGCAGTGCGCGGGCAACGATCGCGTGCCCTGCTTCGTGATAAGCGGTGAGTTTTCGCTCCGCATCACTGATGACGCGGCTCTTTTTTTCCGGACCGGCGATGACCTTGGTGATCGCTTCTTCGATTTCGTCCATGCGGATCTTGCGACCGTTGCGGCGCGCGGTCAAAAGCGCCGCTTCGTTCAGCATGTTCTCGATGTCCGCCGGCGTAAACCCCGGCGTCCTGCGCGCAAGGACTTTAGGCTCAACGCCGTCGTCGAGCGGCTTGTTCTTCGAGTGGACGCGGAAGATCGCTTCGCGACCCTTGATATCGGGAATGCCGATCATGACCTGACGGTCAAATCTGCCCGGACGAAGCAAGGCCGGATCGAGAATGTCGGGACGGTTCGTCGCCGCAAGGATGATGATGCCCGAATTTTCGCCGAAGCCATCCATCTCGACGAGGAGTTGATTCAGCGTCTGTTCGCGCTCGTCGTGACCACCGCCAAGACCTGCGCCGCGTTTTCTGCCGACCGCGTCGATCTCATCGATGAAGATGATACAGGGTGAATTTTTCTTCGCCTGTTCGAACAGATCGCGGACGCGCGATGCGCCGACGCCGACGAACATTTCGACAAAGTCCGAACCGCTGATCGAAAAGAACGGTACGCCCGCTTCGCCCGCAGCCGCTTTGGAAATATAGGTTTTACCTGTCCCGGGAGGACCGATCAAAAGAATGCCCTTCGGAATTCTGGCACCCAATTCGTTATATTTTTTTGGATTTTTCAGGAAGTCGACAACCTCTGTCAGCTCTTCCTTTTCTTCATCGAGACCGGCCACATCGTCAAAGGTCACCTGCGAACCACTGCCCTGTTTGTGCAGTTTCGCCCGGCTTTTGCCGAATTGCATGACCTTCCCGCCGCCGCCCGCTCCGTTGTTCATAATCATGTACATGAAAAAGATCAGGAACGCAATCATGAGTATCGTCGGCAGCAATGTCATGAGGATATTACCGCCTTTCGGCGCAGGACTCGTGTATTTCAGCGTACCGCTTTCAAGCTGCTCTCCCACATAGGAACTGAGCAGCCAGTTCAGTTCCAGATAGCTGGAGGTATAGCTCACAACTTCATTTTTGTTTTTTAACGTGGCGGAGATACGCGTATCGACGATCTCAATTTCCGTGACGTTTTTATCTTTAAATTCGCTTACGAGTTCGGAAAACGGAATTTCCTTCGGTCCTTCCTCGGCCGTTGCCCCGCGAATCATAAATGCAGCAATGATGACGACAACGATGATCAGCACATAAAAGCCGATGTTTCGGTATGTGGTTTTTTTCAATGGTATTGATACTCCCTTCCAGCGTTACAGTGTTTTAATCCCTTCGAAGTCTCAAATCGGGTTCATATGTAACCCATAAATTTTATCATGGAAATCAATCATATACAATTAAATAACGACAGATTTTTGTTGTAACTTCATTCGGTTTATACAGTCTGCTCTTTCTGATACCCGGGATCAAAAGGACTTCGCTGCCGACGGCGAGCAAAGGAAGGGCGTCGCGTTCCCCCCGGGGTATTTTCAGATCGACGAAGACATCCTGTAATTTTCTGCTACCGTCCATGCCCTCCGGACTGATCCGGTCCCCCGATTTTCTTGTCCGAAGCGCCGGTACTGCATCGGCCTCGATCAATCGCTCAGCATCCAGATCGATGCCGGCTTCACCTACCGGACAGCGCAGCGCTTCCTGCGGCGAAAGGTATTCGGTGATGAGACGTGGAGAGGCCGTTGGGAACGGTTCGGAAACAAAAGGGGACGATCCGGAGAACACCACCTGCTCATATGAAATTTCAAGCCGATATCCGTTCGGAAAATCCACACGTTTCCCTGTTAATCCTTTCACAATCAGTTCATCCGCCGCCGCCAAATGTACGGCTGAAATGTCCTGTGTCAAGCCGATCTCCGCAAAAACCCGCTTAACGATTCGGTGCCGCACAGCAGGATGTGCCGCCGCAAGTACGCTGCATGAAAGCACTGCGCCGCCCTCTGAAAACACCCTGTGTTCTTCCAGCACTGACTGAATAATCCCTCCGAAATAATCCCGATCCTCTGCAGCGGCCACACTCAAACGAAACAGTGCATCTCCGATGGCAGGATTATATTCGGATGCAAGAAGCGGCAGGAGTTCCAAGCGAAGTTTGTTCCTGAGGAAATCCGTTTTCTCGTTCGTGCTGTCCGTGCAAAATGAAATTCCGTTTTCAGCGCAATACCGTTCAATCTCGATTCTGTCCGTATCAATCAGCGGACGAATCACGTCAAACAAGCCTTCGCCGCTGCGACGTTCCGTCATTGCGGCGAGTCCGTCCGGACCCGTACCTCGGAGCAGGCGCATAAGAACGGTTTCAATTCGATCATTTTTATTATGTGCAAGCGCGATTCGAACTTTCGCGGCAGGCAGCGCTGATGCCGATGCCGCCTCTTGTGCCGCATCCAGAAAGGCGCTGTAGCGGGCAGTCCTGCCCGCCTCCTCAGTCGTCTGATTCAGCGCTGCGGCGAGCGATGTGACATCAACATGCACAACCGTGATCGGGACACCGAGCTTTTGACAGAAGGCTTCACAGTGTGCTTGATCCGCATCCGCTTCACCCGAGCGCAGCCCATGGTTGACATGGACGGCGGTGATTCCGAAAGGGACGACAAAGGGCTCCGATACAAAAGGGGACGGTTCCTGTCGCTGCAACGCATGAAGCATATGCAAGAGACAGGACGAATCTGCACCGCCGGAAAAACCGACGATGACATGTCCGCCTTCCGGAATCAGCCCCAAACCAAACGAATCCATTTTCATTTGCGGTCGATGCCGAAGAACCGGCATGCGTTTGCGCAGGTGGTCTCTTCGATTTCGGAGCGCGCCACGCCTCTGAAGTCCGCAATCTTCTGTGCGGTATGGACAACAAACGGAGATGAATTCGGCTTGCCGCGAAAAGGTTCGGGGGACAGATACGGTGCATCCGTCTCGATCAGCAGATGTGAAAGCGGAACACGTGCTGCGACCTCCGCGGTCTTCGTGTTTTTTTTGTAGGTAACGGGACCTGCAAGCGAGATCGTTGCACCTTGTTCGATCAGAAGGAGCGCTTCGTCAGCGGTGCCGGAATAACAGTGCAATAAGATGCGTGCGTCGGGTATGCCGGTCACGGGATTTGGCGGAAACACGGATCTGCGCATATCGGAAAGAGCACCTTCCTCTGTCAGAATGCGGATCGTTTCACCGGCGCTGTCCCGGTCGTGGATGAGGATCGGCAACCCCAGTT
Source organism: Eubacteriales Family XIII. Incertae Sedis bacterium (assembly GCA_031260885.1). GTDB lineage: Bacteria > Bacillota > Clostridia > Peptostreptococcales > Anaerovoracaceae > JAISKP01. Next base: position 30,633 of record JAISKP010000213.1, on the reverse strand, counting down.
TCAGTCCCAGTCTGATCTGCTTCCGAAACCAATAGCGTTGATCGTCTTCCGGTGAAATATTTCTGAAGAAGTCCAGCCCGATTTCACCGATCGCGACGACCTTTGGCGCAGCCGCCAGCGCTTCGATCCGGGTCAGTATCTCATCGTTCATCTCCGCCGCGTCATGCGGATGAACGCCGACCGCGGCATAGCACCAATCGTATTGCGCCGCATCCGCTACAGCCTGAGCGGACGAATTCAGATCAAAACCGACATCTACGACAAAGCCGACGTCCGAAAGCTCGATCGAACGTGCAAGCTGTGCCCGCGCTTCCGGGCTGTATTCTTCATGATTGATGTGCGCATGCGAATCAAAAAACATCAGAGACCCTTCTCTTCACATTTTCAACATTTTCAATATCTTCAATAATTTCAGTCCGCAGATTCTGCACCTGCAGGGTTCAGTTCCGCAAGCGCTTCCATCTCCTTCTCGACGTCAAGTCGTGGGAAAAGCGCCGGTCCCTTCGCCGTGCGATACACAGACGTAACCGCAAATCTGGAAGCGTCGTCCCATAAGATTTCGTCCTGCACAATGCCAAGTTGAAGCCGGATTTCATCCGAAGAATGATGCATGAAGGGCTGGATCAGGACTGAAACGATCCGGAGTGATTCGGCAAGGTTGTAAAGTACCTCACCGAGTCTGGCTTTCTGTGTTTCATCTTTCGCAAGCACCCATGGCGCATTTTCATCGATGTATTTATTGCTGCGCCGCACGAGAACCCAGATTTCCTCCAATGCGCGGTTAAATGCGAACTCGTCCAAAAATGCCTCAACCTTTCCAGCGACAGAAACAGCGATCGCTTTCAGATCCGTGTCGAATGCCTTCCCCGGTCCTTCTCCGTATGCGCCTGCCGGGGCTTCGATGATCCCATCCGTATATTTATCCGCCATTCCGATCGTCCGCGAAAGCAGATTGCCGAGATCGTTTGCAAGGTCGCCGTTGATCCTGCCGAGCAGCGCTTCGTTTGTGAACAGCCCGTCCTGTCCGAATGTATATTCTCGCAGGAGGAAGTACTTCAGGGCGTCTACGCCATAACGCTCGATGAGCTTCACGGGGTCGATCACATTGCCCTTGGATTTGGACATTTTTCCGCCCTCGAGCAGCAACCAACCGTGACCGAGCACCTTCTTCGGGAGCGGTTCGTTCATCGACAGGAGCATTGCCGGCCATATAATCGTATGAAAGCGAACAATTTCTTTGCCGACAAGATGTACGTCCGCAGGCCAGAATTTTTTGTAAAGATCATCTTCGCCGGAGACCCCATCTACCACAGGATACCCAAGCGCCGTGATATAGTTCGACAGCGCATCGAGCCAAACGTAAATGACCTGATCCTCTTCAATCGGAACCTGAATGCCCCAGTTGAACGAAGAACGGGAGATGCACAGATCCTCCAATCCCTGTTTGATAAACTGAACCATTTCGTTTCGTCTCGTTTCGGGTTCCAGAAAACCCGGATTATTTTCAAAGAGCTCAAGAAGCCGATCGGCATATTTCGACAACCTGAAAAAATAGGCTGTTTCACGCGCCTTTTCCACGGGGCGTCCGCAATCCGGGCACTTCCCGTCTACGAGTTGCGTATCCGTCCAGAAAGATTCGCAAGGCGTGCAATACCAGCCCTCATAGATGCCTCTGTAAATATCCCCCGCATTGTTGATGCGCCTGAAAATCTCCTGCACACGCCTTTTATGGCGATCCTCCGTCGTACGGATGAAATCATCGTAAGAAATCTCCATCATTGCCCAGAGCTTTTTGATCCCTTCGACAATGCCGTCAACGTGCGCCTGCGGTGAAACACCCTCTTCAATCGCGATCTTCTGGATCTTCTGTCCGTGTTCGTCGGTTCCCGTCAGAAACCAGACGTCATACCCGCTGAGGCGTTTGAACCGTGCCATTGCATCGGCCATCACCGTACAGTACGTGTGTCCGACATGCAGGTTTGAACTCGGATAATAGATCGGCGTTGTGATGTAGTATTTACCTTTTTCTTTTGTCATTTTATCTCCATTTCGTTCTGATGATCCATCAAACAGCACCCTGCGCATCCCGTCTGATCAGCTTGCCAAGGATACGGTGACAATTTTTGTTCCGATCACGGTCTTCTCATTTTCAAGTTCAAAATCATAAATGAGACCGTTGACTTTTCCGATCAGATGCGGACCTCCTGCTGCGGCCGTATCAATCCCGTATTCCGTGATATTAAGCGCCCGCATTAAGTCATCGGGGGCAATCGGGAAACTGGCAGCCACAAGCAACCGGTCGATCCCCATCACGACACCCCTGCCCACCGCACCGGCAGGAAGCGGCGTAATCTCCGGGGATTCCCCATCCGCGAAGATCTCGCTCGGGAACACGACCGTAAACTGCGATGCTTTATCACGATACTGCCATCCACCCATATAGGATCCGACATAAAACAGCGGTCCGCGGTTCTGTTGAATCTCGATCGCGTTCATTCCGATGCAATCGAGGATATCCGCATTCACAGCCAATTGATAATCCACTGTGAAGTCTGCGCGCACCGGCCATCCGATCAGTCCGTTTTCAAAGATGACCACTGCGATCACCCGAACAGGCTGCGCGCTGTTGAGTTTGAACGGTTCCGCATAAGCGGTACCCGTATCCAGCGTCGGAATTTCTCCGTTCTCCGAATAGAAGATCGGAAGTCCTGCATCCGCGGTGATCGTAATGTTGATCGGCTCGTTAAACGTGCCCCCCGCCGGGGAAATCACAGGTGCCGCCGTCACGCCGGAAACCGGTCCCACCCCGCTTTCGTACGCTTTCAGCGTCTGACGATTTGCCGCCTCGATATCATCCAGCGATGTGCTGTACAGGGTAAACAATCGCTCATAGATCCCGGCATTCGGACCTACAGCCGCTTGCAGCGCTTCAAGCAGCGTCGCCGCCTTACCGTATTTTCCGTAATCAAGGTCACGCCGTCCCCACGAAATATAAAAATCCGCAAATGCAAGAATGGTGTCCGGATCATCCGGCTTATAGGCGAGCGCGTTCAGATAGGCTTCCTCTGCGGCCTCATATTCGCCGTCTGCCGTCTTTTCCTGCGCAATTTTCAGCTGCCCCTCGTAACTGTCTCTGTCCTGTACAAAAATATTGTGGTAAGCCAAAGCGGCGGCCACGCCCACAATAACCAAGATTACAATCACGATGAGTGCAATCAGTTTGTTGTTGTTTTTCTTTTTACGCGAAGAAGCCTGCGTTGCCATATTCATACCCCTTACAACTCCACTCACAAAGGATGACTTATCGAAATATTATATCATAAGTTCAAACTTTATTTCAGTAGCGGTGGTCGTGAAAGTGGTTATGACCTTCTCCCGGATGGTGGTGGTAATACTTATCTACGAGGTTGACTTCCTTTAAGAGTGCCATATCGCCGAGCAGTTCGTCTGTGACCCGATCCGCCACGATGCGGTGATCTTCCCCAAAGAGAACAGCTCTCTTTGAGATCTCGTGAACAAAAACCAAATCATGCGTGGATACGATGATGGTCTTTCCGGCCTCATTCAGACGCACTAAGAGTTCCGCGAGCCATCGCTGCGTTCTGGGATCCAGACCGTTCAGCGGCTCATCCAACATGAGGACTTCGGGATTCATCGCAAGCACGCAGGCGATCGCCACCTTGCGCTTTTCGCCCCCGCTCAGGTGATAGGGTTGTCTGTGTTCGAATCCGTCGAGTTCCATCGTTTCCATGATGCCGCTCACGCGTTCCTTTACAGCCTCTTCGCCGAGGTTCATCTGCCTCGGTCCAAAAGCGATCTCATCATAGACATCCGCACAGAAAAGCTGTGTGTCCGAATTCTGAAAGACGAATCCGACACGTTGGTGGAAACGCTTCGAAAACGCGGGGACAGACAATCCCTTTTTCGTAATTGCTTCCCCGTCAAATGCATAGGAACCTTCCTCTGCGAAGATCAGCCCACTGAGCAACTTAAGCAACGTGGATTTGCCGCTGCCGTTTGCCCCGAGCAATGAAACGGATTCACCGGAATTTATCGTAAGGTTGATGTCGTCAAGCGCCTGCCTTGACAGAGACTCATCCGTGCCTTGATAGTAGTAGCTGATCCCATTCAGATCGATCATACGCACACCTGTCCTACCCCAAATAGAAAAATGCTGCGATCAATGCCAGATTTACGAGCACGTAGACCGCATCTGCAGCGGAGAACTTCCAGAACGCTGTCCTCGGATACGCGCCGGAAAATCCTCTGCATTCCATCGCACAATACATTTCTTCGGACAGTTCTCTGGAGTGCAGAAAGATATTGCCTGCCACATTTGAAACCGCTGCACGGGGAATCCGCGCGCCGGTCCCGCCGCCTTTTCCTGTTTTCCTGCCCGGTCTTCCGACGGAACGAAGTTTCATCGCATAGAACATGCTGAGTGCAAAATCGCTCAGCATCGTGAGATATTTGATCGTGATATCCAAAATAAAGATGAAGATGTTCGGTACGTGGATCAGACGCAGCGTGCCCGTGATGTCGTTCCACCGCGACGTATGCGAAAAAATTCCGACGAGCGCAACGGAGGCGAAGACCTTTGACGGGATCATGATGATGCTGTATGTATTGCCATAAAGCGCAGCGGGAAGCAACACGAGCGCAGAAAAGATCGTGGCGGCGAGACAGACCGCAAGAATGTTTTTCAGCGCACCGATCCGAATAAAGCACAGCCGCACAAGAATGCAGGAAAGCACGATCAACACAAACGTGAAGGTGCGTGAAAGGGACAGAAATACGATGAGCGCGATCGTAAAAAGCAGACCGTAAATCTCGTCAACGTGAAAACGTGCGACACCGTACGTGTCCTGCGAACGAATCAACGCCGAGAGCCGGAGCAGGGAAAAAATCGTCTTGTCCAGAAAACGCTCACGCCCCGCTGCCGGCGTATAGTCCTCGCGCGACAGCAGCCACGCAGGGACAGATCTTCTTTCGAACGGATGCGGATCCGCCTCATGCATGCGCGTTTGTTCTCTTTCCCTTTTTTAAGCTCGCAAGGATTCTGAAAAGAATGACCGCGATCGCTGTCCCGCAGACGGCGGACAGAATATATCCGGGGATGTCGGCAAGTCCCGGCACTGCGTAATCCGGCATGAAAGCGTCGAAGGAGAAACCGTTTGCCATACCGTCCGGCACATAGCCGAGTGCGGCGGAGCCGTTCACGACTTCCGCGATTTCATCGGCACCCCATTCGCCCCATGCCGTTCCGGTTGCAAGCAAACCGAGCGGTACGAAGAGAATCAGAACGACCAAAAGCGCGTATACGGTCTTCGTGCGTTTTTGTTCGCCCTCATAGAGCGTTCCCGGTGAAACGTTTCGGATGAACGAATAGATCAGGACGGAGAATGCGGCTTCCACGATGCCTGCGAGCAGCAGGTGCGGAATGAGCATTGCGGGAATGGAAATCGAAAGCGGATAGGGACAGTACAGTGCGAGTCCGTTCGCATCGGTAAAGAGCAGCGGCTGAATACCGAACTCAATCGCGGCAACAAGCGCAGCGACGTTGAGTCCGAGATATGCACCGGTCGCGACGCCGATCGCATTGCCAACACCGGATCGACCCGAGATGCGGGCAGATCTTTGCGTTCCTGCGCACAGTTCACTTCCGGTCTTGGGCTCCGCAGCGCTGCCGCCGAAGATACGGCTGACCAATTTGTAAACGGCATATCCGACAAACGGCATCACAAACGCCATATTGAAACAGTTCGCACCGAGTGCAAGTACGCCGCCGTCGCCGAACAGCAGCGCCTGAATCGCGAGTGCGACCGTCACGGACAGGCACGCTGCATACGGTCCGAGCAGCACGGCCACAAGCACCGCGCCGACCGCATGCCCCGTCGTTCCGCCGGGTAGCGGGACGTTGAACATCATGAGTAAAAATGAAAATGCCGCGCCGACGCCGAGCAGCGGCAGTTTCTCCTTCGAAACCTCTTCCTTTACTTTTTTGACCGATACCGCAAGAACCGGTACCATCGCCGCACCTAAAACCACACAGGTTTCGGGACTGAGATAGTTGTCTGGGATATGCATGACATGATTCCTTCCTACAAAAAACAAAACCCAACGGCAGACCTTCCGGTCCTCCATTCGGGTTCGTCCCGAGATTATCGGTTTTATAGGGGATCTGTTCCGGCGTTTCCTTCCGAAAACCGACCCATTGCTGCTTAATTACACTCTTTTCGGACGAAGCCTTCTTGACTTCATTGATATAATAGTACCATTCCGAGGCAGATGGGTCAACAGAATTCTATTCAATAAAAACCTCAATCCGGCTATCCTCACGGTAGCCCTCGAGCTCGCAGACCACGCCCGTTACTGCGTTGCGCAGAATGTTTCGGACAAAGGGAACCATTTCTATTTCAATGCCGTCGATGACAAGGCGCGCCTCGCCTTTCGGCGTACGATTGCCGCTGTTGCACGCGGAGCCGATGGATGTGTCTACCATGATCTGTCCTTTCTGCGTTTCCTTTCTGTGAGGCTGCTACTTTTCTTTAATCCACGAGTCCAGCAGGCGCGCCGTGCTGTCGAAAGCATCGACGCTGAGATGGTGCGGCGAGACCGTAACGGTATGCCAGCCCGATATGCCGCCCATTTCAAAAGCGACAAAAGGCAGCAGCGCCGCGTTGTCCTCATAGCTCTTCTGACTTGCATTGCCCATGATCTGAACAAGCCCGGCGGCGTCTTCCTTACCGCCGACAAGCGGCCACGTACGCATAAACGCGTGCTGATGTCCGCACAAAATCAGATCGACCCCTGCGCGGTCGAAGATCGGAATCCAACGTTCCGTCATGCCTGTCGTGGTGCTGTCGCCTACGAGCGGATATGCGGGCTGATGCATCAAAACAATCTTCCAGCGATATCCTGCGTTCGCAAGATCCTCCTCAATCCAAGCATCGATCTCCGCTGCGATACGAGCACTTTCGGCTTCGTCATCGCTATAGGATTCGAACGGGTCGAGATAATTGCTGCTGAGTGAGAGAATATGCGCATCTCCGTAATCGAGCGAATAATATTCTTCTTCAAAGCCCTCCGGACCATTTTTCGGAAGTGAAAACACATTCAGATAGTAGACCGGCTTTCTGCCCGGCGCATTTACATAGGGTGTCACCTCATGATTGCCTGGCGCGGTGAGCAAAGGCAAACCTTCAAAAGCAGGTGAGGCCGCCTGAAGAAACGCCGACCACTCTTCCCGGGCGCTGCCCTGGTTGCCAATATCTCCGCACTGCAAGGCAAGATCAGCATCCGGGTTTGCCGCACGCGCAGCCCCTACAAGTGCACCGAACGTCGCATATTCTTCGATGCTCGCATCCGGTTGGGCGTCCCCAAAATACAAGAAGACAGACCGCTGCTGCATCTCTTCGGGGCTTCGTATGGTAAATTCCATCGGATCGCTTACACCATACGCCGCATCGGCGGACTGTCCGCCTGAGACGCCATCTTCAGAAGAATGCGCAACCGTGAAATCAATGCCGCCCGATGCGCCTACCCGATAGGTGTATTCTCCGGCAACAAGCCCGGTAATCTGCGTCTCAAAATGATTGTATTTGCCGTAGTTTTCCGAGAGTTCTGCCGCCGCGGTCATCTCGCCCGGAATCTCGATCGCGCTGTTCCACGCCATATCATCATCGGGTGTCGTGCCCATGAGCAGATAGACGCTGCTCTGCGTCATGTCTTCCGGTGTCCGCCAACTGACCGTACGCGAAGAAGTGGCATCAAAGTCTTCATAAGCCGTGATCGAGAAGAGAATCTGATCCGGCGCGTTTGAAACGCCGACAATGGCTGAATCGTTACCGCCGCCGCATCCCGCCATGAAAGTAGTGATCAAGAGCGTAAATGCGAGAAGCACCCCTATTCGTCTTACGGGGATCATAGGATTCGAATGGGTTTGCCGCCGAAGGAACGACACCTTTCTTGGTGAAAGAACCGTCTTATCTAAGCCGTATTTCGACAACGTCTTCATACACGTCTCCCGTTGTTTCTTTGTAATTAATCTTCTGCCGATACAGGATAAAACGACCTGTGCCGTCCGTCAGATAGGTCTCTCCATCCGCCGTCGCGACGACAAAAGGAATGCCTGTATACTGCGCATCGATGTCCGAAAGCACCACCGAATATTGCCGCGTGTAAAGGGCGACGGCGCGTTCATCGCTGCTTCCCTCGTTGTTGACAGATATTCCGTCGAGCCTGAATTCCGCGTGCTGCGGAGATAAGAGCAACTGCCCCATCGGAATTGTCGTCTTGCGACCATCCTGTGCGACAACAGATAAACCCACTTCGCTGCTTTCGCTCACAACGATGATGCGGTCGATATCCATGCCACTTGCAGCCGGAGGATGATTGGGGGCGAGGAGACTCCAGCCCTTCGCCGCGCTGAAGATCACATAGACCTCCTCCGCACCTTCATAATCGATGCTTGACACAAAACCATCTCCGGACGAAAAGAGATAAATCGTCTTCGGATCGCCTGAAATGCCGGCTTCTGCGATGAAATCCGTAAGCGGAATCCCCTCGAAATCCGCATCTCCCGGCAACGCTCCGTCGTTCTTTACCGGTGTTCCGCTGTTTTTGATAACGTTCTGCGCCACATCGCCTTCGATGGAGAGAAACCGCACCGATGCGTCCGCGGCGGCGGTGCCCCCCGAACCTTCTGCCGTACTACCCGCAGGGGCGCAGGCCGCAAAGAACAATAAAATGAAGAGAAGCACAAGCCATAGGACCCCGCCCCTACCCGGACGATCGTAGCGTTGTTCCATCATCCGCCCTGTTCTTCCTGTTCCGGCTGTTCCATGACAGGATCGACCGCCTCGATAAAGGCGAAATCCGTAACTTCAAATCCATCCGGACCGATAAACGACCACCGACCATCCGTCTTCACAAACACACCGGATGCCATAACGTTTCTGGGCGCAAGTTTCACCGAACCGTCCAACAGCTCAAATCTGAAAGCATCCGTCGACACGAAACCGATCTCGCGGTTGATATCGCTAAATGCGATTCCCGGTTGACCGTCAAATTCCTTTACCGAATAGGTCTCCGATGCGCGTTCAAGCGAGAAATAGGTCACTCCGGCGGCACGCAACTGGACGATGCCATCCATATTCATGCCCTCCGGCAATTCCGGAGAACAGAACTGTGGCGTCTTTTCTCCCGTATATTTAATGAAGCCTTTGAGGAAATTATCCATCATCTCGGCTTTCTTAAGTCCGTCATACGCTTTCAGATAGATTTTGTCACCGGCGTTCAGACTTCCACCGCCATATTTCGTAAGAAGATCAATGGTGCTGACGATGTCTCCGCCCTCTTCCTCGCTGTATTCCCCGACCATTGCAGGCAATACCGTATCGAGAAAGACAATTTTATTCGTCAGCGTTGCATCCGCATCGGTCAGAAAGTCGATTCTGTCCACCATACGTGCCCAATACATGGCGCGTTCGCCGACCACGATCGCCCGCAAAGGCGCGTTGTACTTGTCGAGCGCCTTGCTGCCGTTCATATACGCCAGCACGATATCGCGCCGCTCAAAGACTTCCTTCGGAATAATGACCGAGAAACCGTCCGTCGCACTGAACCGCACACCCGTATAATCCGCGCGACTCTTCCCATACGCTGCAAGGAAGGTATCAATGGTCGGTCCGACTGCCGTAAACTTGACAACATCTCCATTGGAGCGAAGTCCCTCGGCCTTCTCGCTTACCGATTCGAGCGCTGTCAGCTCCCGGATGCTTACCGTCAGATCTCCTTCGGTCACGCCTGAGACAAGGATCGTTTCGTCCAGATAGGTCAGTTTCGAAGCGTCGACCGCACAACCCGATAACAGCGATAATACAAGCGCCAAAGAAAGCACCATAACAAGTGCTTTGGATGGAATTTTCTTTATTTTTGTGCACACAGTATTCACGATTTTCGCCCCTCTATTCGCCTTCCTTTACCAGATACATCTTGCCGGTCTCCGGATCCACGTAAACAGTGCCCATCTTTTCGTATTCGGCGTCTTCATCAACGGTTTCCTTTACTTCATCCGTCATATCGTTCACCGATGTTACCTCGGCTCCCTGCTCAATGGGAACGAGCTCCGCATTCTGGATGTCAACATTCCAAAAGATGATCAAGCTGAGCATCAGACCGCAGGCAAAGACCAACATCGCATCTACGATGTTGATCGCGCCCTCCAGCGGATTGGCATCTTCCACCTCTTCAAAGAAGTGCCTGCGATTCCTGAGATTTCCCTGAAGCATTACTGAAGGATCCCTTCTAAAATCGACTCAACCGTCGTAAGATCCGTCTGATACCAGCGTTTCCGCACCTTTGAGATGATATAGGCGACGCCGGCGGCGGCGAGACCCGAGACCGTGGCATCAAACGCGGTGAGCAGTGAATCCGCAAGCGCGTGCGTATCGCCCTGCCCGAGCGCGATGAGCCCGGGGCCGAGCGGAATCAGCGTTGCCATGAGCCCGAACATCGGCGCAATCCGAGCGATGATATCCGTTACGACGACGCGCTTGTTGAGCCTGATCTCCTCATCCGTCAGGAGCTGCGTTGCAAGGAGTTTCAGTTCGTCCGGCGCTGTCACATTGCTCTTGAGCAATTTCAAAAATACGCTTTTCTGTCTCTCCTGAAAAGGACTCGATTCAATGACGGCCTTCATGTGTGTTCTGTTTTGTCCGCTCAGTTCCACCAAGATCAGCGAAACATTGGGCTTCTTTTTTAGACGTTCCACAAAAAATTCAACGATTACGCCGCCGAGTTGAAACAGCACGACGACCACCGCGAGAATTAGAATGATGATCGCGGGAATCTCAAGGGCTGTTGAAATCGCGTGTATTGCGTCCTTTACTGAGCTGATATCCAATAAAATACTCCTTCCGAAATTCGAATCCGACCTTTTAAGAATGAAGACAGTCCGCCCGCTGCAAACGCGATCGCAAGGAGCAGGAGGACGGTTGTAAGAATCCTGGGATCCGTCGGGATCACCAACGGCACACCGTTATCCTCTATTTTGACCGTCTTCCCATCGCTGCCGTCTCCGCCGCCGTTGCCCGACAGTTCGAGAAGGCTGAGATTTTGTGCTTTCAACAGATCCGCACCGCGCAGCGTCGACAGATTAAAATCCGGAGCCTGCTGCAGGAACATACTCGGGTCAAGTTCCAGCGCACGAACCACCGTACCGTCCGCAAGCGTGAGCTCTACGATCTTATTTGTACCGCCCTGCGTGTCGCTTGTTCCCGAAGAACTCCCACCGTTTTCCGAATTGTTCGTGCCGCTTCCACCCGAGCCGCCGTCGCCGTCATTTGTACCGCCGCCCGATCCGCCGGAACCACCCGGTCCATCAGGGCCGCCGGGCGTGCCAGGGCGCACAGGCTGCTGATCTTCGGTGAAGGTGCTGTAATAATCCGCAAAGCGACCTCCTTCCACGACAGTACTCGCTTTGACCATCAAGTCGATCCGATCGATGTACTTCGCAGAATCATGTCCTGTGATTGCGGTGGATGAAGGCATCCCCCATGCGAGCCGGAAACGGGCACCTGAGGTAACCTTATTCCAATAGTTGTTTATATCTCGCCAGTAGTCGGTATTGGCCATATCGCCCAAAGAGAGTCCGACCTTTCCATCGTTCTCACTCGGCGGTACGACACGATGCCAATATTCTTCAAGTCCGAGCATCGGCTTCACCGAAGTGACGCCGCTGTTCGCATCCATGCCGCCATAGTCATTCCATTCAAAGTTCCAGCCGTCCGGAAGTGCCGGAAAATAAGCCTGAAAATCATTGAACAGCGATGCCGGAGACCGATTGGTGTAGTACCCTTTGTCATTTGTATTGAAGTAAATCATCTGAATATCGCCATCGGTAAGCGCATCCAGCGTATCGTATGTAGCATTGTCCTCCGCAAGCGCAGCAAAGAGCAGGTCTTCTAAGTTTACACCCCGCACCGCCTGAAGCACCAGAAAACCGCCGTTGTCAATCCAGGTGAAGGGCTGATCGTAGACATAAAAGTCATTCCAGACATCCGAATAACGATAAACTTTCAGCGTCTTCCATTTGCCGCCCATTACGCCGATCCTGATCGTCAGCGTATCCGACGTATAGGTCGAATCGTAGTGGCTTTCACTCTGCTCATTTTGGGAAATGACCGTCAGGTGGGCTTTCCCGTAAACTGTTTCAAAATTTGCAGGATCATTCGGCGTAAAGACGATATTGTAGAGCCCACCGGGTGCCTTTGGAACAAAATCGGGAAATTCCCAAGCGAAAGTACCGTCTCCGACACCATCTAAGAATGGAACATCTCGCAAGCTGAGCCCTGCGGACTCTAAGATCGGTACGGTAACCGGGAAATCAACACCCGATGGCACCGCTTTCGAGACGGTCAGACTCACGCCGTGTGTGCGTTGAATGATCGGCTCATATTTTTCCTGTGTCTCCGCGCTCGGGATGAAATTGACCGTATATTCGTATGTGCCCGCAGGCGGATAAATTCCGGCATCCGCGGATCCCCATTGGAAAGAGCCATATTCCGTCGATCCACCGGTGAGCGTTGATTCTCCTACCGACTTTCCGTAGGTGATCGGCGCTGCCGTCGGCCAATTGATCGTCGGCGCAGGCAGTAACCCGGGCGGATCCTCTGTTCCGGGGTCCTCTGTTCCGGGATCTTCCGTTCCGGGGTCTTCCGTTCCGGGTTCCTCGCCCTCTCCCGGTTCTGCCGCATGAACAAAAAATCCGTCCGATGAAGCGTCCAATAAATATGGAGTATAAGTAACCGCCAGCAAAAATATGATGCAGGCGATCAGGGCTCTATTTCGAAATGTCCTTTTGTTTTTCCTCATGCATATCCCATTAAAACTATTCTAAACCGACGATTCTGCGAAGCAAAAGTACGACATCGAACACGGTGATAAATTCGTCGCCGTCTATATCCGCAGCGACGATCTGTTCGTCCGAAAACGCGTCGAGACCGACAATAGCCCTGAGGATAAGCACCGCATCGAACACCGTAATATCGCCGTCGCCGTCCACGTTCCCCGTGCCGATCGGTCCGGTATAGAGACTGATCGGAATGGGATATCCGGCATTCAGCATGACGATCCGTTCCGTCGTGATGCCGGAGAGAAGCGTGCGTACCGTCTCGCGGTTTGCCGCCGTAACGACGCTGCCCACGGATACGGTCAGGGCGTCCGGGACGGAATCGGCAGAATAGTAGTTGTTGTTTATCTTTGTTTCATTGATTGCACCGGCGGGTTTGTACTGACCGATGACCGGACCCTGATACGAGGCATAGCTGCCCGACTTGGTGAAGATGCCGGTATTGTAGCCGCCCGTAACCGCCACTGCATTGCTGTTTACCGCGCCGATCACCCCACCGACAGCGGTATTGATACGCGCCGCAAGGCCGGTCACCGTGCCCCCGTTGTAGCAGGAGGTAACCGTGCCCGAACCGACAATATAGCCGACGATGCCGCCCGTATTCTGCACCGTTCCCGAGACGGAACCGATATTCATACTCTCTATAACCCCGCCCGCTGAAGGCGATCCCGACAGATAACCTGCGATCCCGCCGACGGAATAGCTCGCCGTGGTAGCGGTACTGGTCGCACTGACCGCACCCTCATTGCGCAGTCCGCTCAGGATTCCCGTGCCTCTGTGATCGCCCACGATGCCGCCGATGGAATAGGTACCCGTAACCGCGCCTTTATTTGTCGAGTTCAGGACGCGTGCGCTGCCTTCCAGAACTCCGGAAATGCCGCCGCAACCGGAACTCACAGCTGTTATGGCACCTGTGTTCGTTGAATCCTCGATCAACGCACCTGCATACGCACAACCTGCGATGCCGCCGGTATAGTTTTGTGCCCCGACGGAACCGGTATTCTCACAGCCCAAGATCGTTCCGTCCAATCTGCCGACGATGCCGCCGGCATGCACCATCGCTGTGCCTGTGCCGGTGATCACCGCTTCATTCCTGCAGTTTTCGATCGTTCCATAGCTTTGACCGGCCACGCCGCCAAGGTAAGTACCGCCGGTTACGGTGCCCTTGATCGTAAGATTCTTTACGATGCCGTCTTCGCCGATCGTCTTAAACAGACCGAGATAGGAGTTGTTGAGAGACACACCCTGCACACCGAGCGTTATGGATTTTCCGTTGCCGTCGAAGGTACCTTCATAGAATCCGATGGGATAAAACAATGTACCGCGCATATCCAGATCGTTCATCAGCGTCGCGTTGTATTCAGTCCAGTTCGCTTTGGAAACCTTCTCCGTAAACCAGATCAGTTCTTCCTCATTTTCGATCAAAAATGAATCGGGTTCCGGCTCCTCCGGACGCGTTACCGACAGCACCGTGACCGGAATCGTTACAGTCTTTTCCACCTCGTTGAAGACGTAGCTGAGCGTGACCCCCGTGTCTCCCGTATGAAGCGTCCGCGGCGCATAGGTATACTGATCCTCCGTCAGATAGAGCTGCCTTCCGCTGTTGAAATTCGCACGGACGGAGAGAAGATAGGTGTTGAATTGCTCCCCGTCGCCGTAGATCTTGACCGACGGCTGCGTGATGACGTTGATGCTGAGAAGATCATCCCTTATGACAACAAGCGGATAGCTCCTGGAGGCAGAGAATTCCCCGTATACGGCCGTAATCGTGATGCTTGTATCCGTATCCGAAAGCATCCCCGGAATGCTCAGTTCGATGTTGTTGATCTTTTCCGTGGTGCCGTCGCTGAAGTCGGCGACCGCCAAAAATCCTTTTGTATTGAATCTGTCACCTTGCGTGTAATAGTAGCTGTCCGGATCTTCCGGATTGTTCGTCTCGTGAACCGGATCCTGCACGATGCGGACTCCGGTAGGAACCGCCGTATCCTCCGTATGCACACCCCGAAGGATCGGGAATCCGTCGTTCAACGCTGCCGCACTCGCAAGATCGGGCAGATAGGCGCGACCCACACCGTCAATCCCATTCAGCAGACCGATAAACGCGGGAGATTTCATCTCTTCAATCGTCTTGGCGATGCCGATCTCTCCGATTGCGGACCCGGAATGCTGGAGCGTATTGAGCGTATAGTTGTTCAGATTCACCTCGGTAGCGAGCGCCGGGATGTCCGTGTAGCCGGCTATCGGGTTGTTGGAGTTGTTGTTCCAGTTTGGAAAGCTGCCTGCAAAATAGCTGTTTTCGATATGAGACAGATTGTTCTGGAAGCCGGTAATGCCGCCGACCCATTTCTGCCCGCCGTCGCGACCCACTTCACAGATCGCAAAGCTGTCGACGATCACGCCGACCTCCACAGCGGTGTTGTTGTTGCCGTTTCTGCCCGCAATGCCGCCGACCCCGTTTTTGGAAGATGCGTTCGTCCCGTTCACATTGCCGACGTTGTAACAACTTTTGATGAATCCGGCGTTCTGTCCCGTAATGCCGCCGACCTTTACATAACCGTGGACGTTGCCCTGATTGGCGGTATATTGTATGATGCCGTTGCCCGTGCGTCCGTCATTGAAACCCGCAACACCGCCTACGTTGTAAGCAGTCGTCGCGAGGACATTCACCTGAACCGTACAGTGATCGATCAAACCCCGGTTGAAACCGACGAGTCCGCCGACCGCATCCCACGAGGTCGTGGTCCTGAGCGTTCCGTTGATCGTTAATCTATTCACAATGCCCTGCTCGCCGAGGTAGCCGAAGAATCCCTGCAGCCCATCCGTTGCATCGATACGGAACCCTGTAATCGCCTTCGCATTTCCGTTGAATGTCCCATTGAAGGAATAACTCTCATCGTCGATCACATTTGTGAGAGAGGCATCCTTAAAGCCATTCACCGGGCTGGTATATTCAAACGTGATCGTCGTCTCGCCGCCGCCGATCGGTGTCCAAGGCAGACTGTTGAGATTGATGTCATTTAGCAGATGGATCGTCTTTCCCGTAAAATCATCCTGATCGATGCCGACAGCGGTACCGTTTACGATTTCTGCAAGACCTGCGAGCTGCCCGCCGCCCTGAAGCCAAAACTCCGCAGCGGATTCATCATACCAAGTCGTGTCGGTCATCCCGTTCCAGAAGCTGCCGTCATCCGGATCTCCCGGAATCCATGAAAATGTCTCGCTGCCTTCATGCCATTCAAGCGTATAGCCCGCACCGTTCACGGACAGGCGCGTCGTACTTTTGGGGAGTTCAAGGTAGAGCTTTGGATCCGACGCAGCAGTCCAGCTGTTTAAGATATTGCCCGTCGCCGCAGCGTTGTAATCGTAAGTATGCAAGCCGCCGCGATAGAACGGCGCATTGTTTGCAAGCACCGAAAAATAGCTTGCGGGCGTGCTCAAATCCGATGTATTAAAATCAAGGAGTCCGGGGGCTGCGGGTGTGCTGCCCGTATCTATTACCGATGCTGTGACCACAAGATCGGTAACGCCGGCGAGTCCACCCCAATAGGATACAGCTCCCTGCGTTGCGACTGTCTTAAGGGAGCCGCCGCTGATGGTCAGCTGGCCGCCGCCGGTGCCCGGCGTTGCACTGCCGCCTCGTCCGATCGCGGAACCCTGCGCATCCGTCGTCGCTGTGACCGCGCCGCCGTTCAGATATACATTCCCGCCGGGGCTGTTTGCACTGCCGCCGATCGCCGCCGCCGCCGAAGCGGTCGCCACATTGAGATTTCCGCCGTTGATCGTGATGTCGTTTGGCACCGCCGGATTACCGCCGCCGCCCGTGCCGATCAATGCGCCGTTGCCGCTGCCGGAAAGGTAGAAATTGCCGCTGCCGATCGTCAGCAGACCCGGCGTCTCCGGCGTGTCGCTGCTTTGGGACACCCCGTTTCCGCCGATTCCGGCACCGGCGGTATTTTTCTTCAGATAGAGATCTCCGTTGCCGACGATCTCGAGGCTCACAGCGGGTGCCGCATGAATGACCGCTTTCACACCGTTTGAAACGTCGTTTTCGAGGATGTTCATCCCCACCAGCGTCAGCTGATTTTCCATGAGATTGCTGTTTCCGAGGATTCCGTTGAAATTAATCAGATACGCATCGTTCGCCGTGCGCAGATAAACATCTTCGATGGTGAGATTGATCCCCTTGGCGATGTTGAGCGTGATGTTGTTCGGCGCACTGCCGGCGCCATTCCCGATGATCGTAATGCCGTTGTTGTGCGGATCCGGCGTAATCGTGATCTCGCCCGCAGCATCAGCGGCGAGCTTATATTTCACCTGTGTATGCATCGGATCGGAACCCGTGCCGGTGGATGAGGTGGTAAGAATCTCTCCGCCGTGAAGGATGATTAAATCCGATTCCGTTGCCAACGGGGTGACGTCATCCGGTGCTGCTACCAAAGCTTGAACTTCCGCCGCTTCCGTGTCCGGAAGTGCGGTGGCAGGTGGTTCTTCAAGATCCGGGACGCCTTCTTCATCCGCCGCTTCCGCAGCGTAGGCAAGATACGGCGTGCTCATCGGAATCACACCGGTCACAAGCATCGCCGCAATCAGAAAAGCGGAAAAAACGCGTATTGTCCGCGCACGCAACATCTTTGTGAACATATATCCCACCTTGCCTTTCATCGGTTTGCAGCGCCGTACGGTCTTTTCCTCCTCCGACCGGCTACTGCTCTGTGCCGTCTTTCTCTGTTGCAAGCCCGGCTTTCCTACGCCTTATGATAAAGAAAACGATCAGCGCCGCAATGACCACAGCGGCACAGATGATCAGCGGAATCAGCCAACCGGGATGTGTGCTATTGCTCGCGATAAGCGGCGTCTGCGCATCACCAATTTCTACCTCAAGAGACTTTTCATTTCCGGCTTCATCCGTATACTTCAACTCGGCCTTGCCTGTCGTCTTTGGCGTAAGCACATAGCCGCCCTTTTCCGCATCATAATATCCGTCAAACTGCGCCGCATTCCAGTTCAGACTTCCTTCTTTGGCGCTTATAAAGATCGGCGTCCCTACCGTTGCCTGACTCGACCCCGAAGCGTTGACGTCAATCGAATCCGTGACATTCTGCCCGCCGGGAGTGGTCGTAATCGGCGGTTCAGCTGCCGCTTTGACCGATACCGTACCGGAGGTGAACGTTGCAGGCACCACCTTTGCTTCAATACTCACAAAATTCTTTTCAAGATTGTCCTTCAGATTTACGACAATATCATAATTGCCGGTCTTGGCGCTGTCCTTGACCTTGAAGGTCAGATTGAACAACAGACCGTTTTCCGTATTGTTTTTCGAAAAGCTCAGGTATCCTGCAGAATGCTCCGGAAGATTTACCAACAGCGACGAACTGAGAATGCCGTCTTTACCGTCAATTTCGAGGAGTTCCAGCGCCTCTGCGTCATAGCTGACAGCGAAGGTCGCTCCGGCAAATCCGGGGTTGTTTTCAAGGTTCACCGGTACGGTAAACTCACTTCCGGCTTCCTGTTCCTGGCTCTGGCTGCCGACTGTGATCTTGGCAGCATCATCGGCAAATGCCGTAAGCGGCGAAAAAGCGAAGGCGGCGATCATCACCGCAAAAACAAGAATCCATGTGCCGTTCCGAATCAGGTTCTGTTTGTTTTGTCCGTTCGTAAAGATCATTTTATTCCATCCGTTCCGTTCCAGTTCATCATTTCAGAGGAAGACTAACCACATAATTATATCAGAGATGTGTCACGCCGCATCATCATGTTCGTCTTCGTCGTAGTCTTTTTTGCGTCTGCGGTATAGGATGAAGAAGAAGAGACCGCCTGCCAATACGGCAAGAATGAGCAGAATCCATCCCCAGGGCAAAGAGAGGAAATCAAAGCCAGAACCGTCTCCGGCACCCTGAGGCGTCGGCTCATCCGAAATGTTTCGCCCTTGAGTTCCGGTTCCTGTACCACCTGTGCCTGTGCCGTCTGTACCCGTTCCGGTGCTACCCGTACCTGTACCTGTGCCCGTTCCGGAGCTACCTGTACCTGTACCTGTGCCGCCTGTCCCTGTGCCCGTTCCACCTGTGCCCGTTCCAGAGCCACCTGTGCTGGTACCCGTTCCTGTGCCGCCTGTACCCGTTCCAGAGCCACCTGTGCCGGTACCCGTTCCTGTGCCGCCGGAACCTGTGCCCGTGCCGCCGGAACCTGTGTCCGTGCCGTCATCCACTCCGACACTGCCGGATTGGAAGGAGACGGCTACCGTCCCCCCATCCTTGTCGATGAAGTTCTTTGCCTGACCTTGATAAAGCCGGGCTGAATAATTGTAGTTTCCGGTCGTTGCGCCGGATTTGACTTTGAATGTGATGTTGAATAACGTACCATCGCTTGCGATATTTACCAATGTGCCGGTGCCGGAACCTAAGCCGTTGAAATAGGCTATTGCATCCGTTTTCGAAAAATCATAGACCACGAGATCTTCGGCCGCGTCGAGCAGCGTTCCTGCCGTGCTCAGTGAAACAACTTCCAAAACACTATGATCGTACGTGAACTCAAGCGTCGCCGCCGCAAAGCCCGGGTTGTCTGCGATCGTTACCGGTACCGTAAACGCGTCTCCCGGCGTCTGTGATCCACTGATATTTCCAAGTTCAATCGTCGCCGGCGGCGCAGCAAATGCAGGCAACGGGCAAAGCCCTACTGTCACGATCAGTGCAAGCAACAAGATGACTAGTCCGTTCCTTTTTATCCTAAAATACTGCATTTCTGTTCCTCCGTCTTTCATTCATATTCCTCCCCGGGAATATATCCGGGGAGGAACATGAAAAACCGTTTTCTTCCTTGGCTTGAGCTGTTTATATCAGCGGCAAGCCTGCTGCCCTCCGGAGAATCAGGAGTGTATCAAACACGGTAATAGTACCGTCATCGTCCATATCCGCGATCAGGAATTCAAGCCCTGTCGGCGGCGGAAGATATCCATACACATACTGTAGCTGTAACAATACGTCATATGACGTCACATATCCGTCTCCATCCATGTCACCGGCCTTCCGAACAGCGACGCTGACATTGCTCGTGTTCGACGTGATCGGTAAATAGTTGTTGATCGTATCCGCGTTCGGCGTGAAGGTCACGCTATAAGATCCGCCTGCCAGCGGCGGTACGGTTGTACCGCTCGTCCAACTGAAGGAACCCAGTGCAGTCGAGCCGCCGGTCAGCGCGGAGGTGGAAAGTGCCTTACCTTCCTTGATCGTGCCTGCCGTAGGCCACGTGATCGACGGTGCCGGCGCTTTGTTCACAGTCACGGTTACATCCTCCGTCAAAGTTGTAATGGTTTCATAATTTTTCACAGTTGCGGCACTCGGCGTGAAGACAACCGGATAGTCATGCGGTCCCGCATTGGGTACCGTAGTCAAAACGACACTTGAGGCCCAATCAAAGGAACCATACGCAGTCGAGCCGCCGCTCAGTGTAACTGCGGACAGCGCCTGTCCATAAGTGATCGCACTTGCCGTAGGCCACGTGATCAACGGTGCCAAAGCCTTCTTCACGGTTACGGACACATCCTGCACCAGCGGCGTAATCGCCTCATAGTTTTTCAGCGTCGCGTCGTTCGTATTGAAGACGACCGGATACGAATATGTACCGGCATCGGGCGTTGCCGTCAGATCAATGCTTGAATCAAAGGCGAAGGAACCATAATCATTCGAAGCAGGCGACAGCACGACTGCCGACAGCGCCTGTCCGTAGGTGATCTCGCTTGCCGTCGGATATGTGATCGGCGGTGCAGCCGCTTTGTTGATCGTAAATGTGCCGAGTTCAAGCCCCTCAAAGGGACCGTAAATGGCGGCTACTGCGACATCCACAGACACGGTATAAGTGCCCGCATCGATCGGCGCAGCCGCTGACTTTGAATATGTGGTGTCGCCCGTTCCCGTGTAATAGACCGCCGTGACGGCACCTACATTGTCATTTGTCGCGGTGACCGTGACTGCGTGCTGACTGCCGTTGTAGGTTGCCGCTGTAGGCGTGAATGAAAAATCAGCAGCCGTAGGGATGATCAGATCGAGCACTTCCACCGTGCCGGGTACGATCGTCGCGGGAATTCCGGTAACCGGCGTAGTGCCGACCCAACCCGAGACGGGTCCTTGCTGGATGAGCTTTATCTCAGCCGACCCAGGATCTGCACCGGCCTTGACCTTAAAGACCAAATTAAAGAGGAGACCGTCTCCATCAATGTTTGCATCTGTCCCATTCAATTTTACGAGTGTAATCACATAAGAACCATCCGGAAGCCCGAGATCCGAACCGGAACCATCCGCTGTGAAGCTACCGACAAAAGTGACATCGGTAAAACCGGAAACGGTAAAATCGGCGTCTTTCAGTTCGAATATATCCTCGTCAAAATCCACAGTGAAGGCAACTGCAGCAAAGCCCGGATTATCCACGAGGTTTACAGGCACGACAATGTCCTGCCCAAGATAACCATCGAGATCACCGATCACAAATTTCAAACCGGTCGGAAGCGGCGGTTTCACCGTCACGGACGTACCGGTGAATTCCACACCTACGGTCTTCGCTTCCCAATTCACGAAGTAATTGGCATTTCCGTCCTTCAAGCCGATGGTAATCGGATAAGATCCCGGCGTCGCGTCTGTTTTGACTTTAAAGGTGACATCGAACAACTTTCCGTCACCTGTAACATCTGTGAGACCTTCAGCATTCAAGAAAGTCACCGTATTGGTCGCGGCGTTCCATACCAGTCCACCGGCAAACAGACCGCCGTCCGCAGTTACAGACACGATCTCAAGCGCTGTCGTATCGTAACCAAGCGTGAAGCTCGCACCTGTAAATCCCGGGTTGTCGGCGACCGTCGCGGAAACCGTGAATTCTGCGCCTAAGTCGGTAGCCGGAGCACTTCCAAGAGTGACCTGTGCGGGAGGCACAGGAGCCGACACCGTCACGGATGTGCCGGTGAATTCCACACCTACGGTCTCCGCTTCCCAATTCGCGAAGTTATTGGCAGTGCCGTCTTTCAAGCCGATTGTAATCGGATAAGATCCCGGCGTCGCGTCGGTTTTGACTTTAAAGGTGACATCAAACAACTTTCCGTTGTCCGTTATGTTCGCAGTAAGACCATCATTGAGAAAGGTCACACTACCCGGTGCAGCAGATCCCCAAATCAGACCGCTGGCAAACAGACCGCCGTCCGCAGTTACAGACACGATCTCAAGCGCTGTCGTATCGTATCCAAGTGTGAAGCTCGCACCTATAAAGCCCGGGTTGTCAGCGATCGTCGCGGAGACCGTGAATTCTTCGCCCGACTCGGTAGCCGCGATGCTTCCCAAGCTGATCTGCGCGGGATCGGTTGCAGGAGGCGCTTCGCCTTTTACAGTGATGGTGGTGGGCACAAAATCAGTAGGAATCGCTGTACCCGATAAAGACGCGAAATTGAGAGGAGCTTCGCTTATCCGACCGATACCGATCTCATAAGCGTCCCCAACAGCATCATCTTTAACTTTAAAGTCGGCATAAAACAATATGCCGTCTCCCAATTTATTTGCGAGAATATACATACCGGTTATTGCACCTATTGCAGGATTTGGCTGAATAAGGTTAGCATCATTAAGCAGTGTGCCTGCAGAAGTATCGAACCCGGTCACTTCCAGCGCATCCGTATCATATCTTAAATCAAAACCTACCGTGGCAAACCCCGGATTGTCTGCTAACGTCACCGGTACCCGGAAAGTAGCGCCCGGCTCATACCCTTCTGCGGGTGCCGCAACGATCGGGTTTCCGACCGTAATCGTCGCCTTGTCGTCCGCAAACGCCGCTGCCGGGAAAAGGCACATCAGGAGCATCGCGACTGTCAGGATCGAGATGATCCGATTCTTCCCTCTGTTCTTCACACTTTGCATTTATTTGTCCTCCTTATTTAGCAATAAGCAAACCCCCCGCTTCGGGCGGCTTTAGTAACTATATTCTATGGTTTTGCGGTTTGTCTGTTCTATCTAGAACAAATATTTCACAAACCCATTTTTTTTTAGTCCAATCCGACCAATCGTCTCATATGCAGCACCACATCAAACACCGTCACCGCGTTGTCCCCGTCTGCATCAGCCACAAGTCTTTGCGCATCCGTCAACGTCTCAAGACCGACGATCGAACGCAGCAAAATCACAAGATCAAATACCGTAAGCGTACCGTCTCCGTCTATATCCCCGGAGACAGCTGCCTTCACGACGGTCACGGATGTGACGTATTTTACAAGGCGATCCACGACCTTCGTGTGGTTTGTGAAATCTCTCTCGCTCTGTCCGAAGATGAAGCGGTAGGCATTTTGCGTATCGCCCGCCGGCGGTTCGCTTCCCGTCCCGTCCGAGCCCAAAATCACATTCTGGCATATCGTCAGGATCGGTTCGAATGGTGTGCGATCCGCTGCCGAGCCTTCCAGGAGCCCCGGATAGTAATAACGCGGCGTTCCGATCAGATCCGCATAGGTGTAGGACAGCGACATGCCGTCGATGCTGCCGATCTTCAGAATGTCTCCGGGCGCGAACGTGACACCGGCATCCGCCAATAAGGTTGCCAACGGTACTGCCGTATCCGCGCGCCCGATCATCGGATCGGTTTCGGAGGACCAGCCGCTGTAATAAATCCCATTTTCGGAAATTACTTCCATCTCTTGTCGGCTGTAGGTCTTCAGCGCCTGCGGCACCTGTGACGCGCCCCGCTGAACGAACACCGAAAGCGGCGCGTAAGAAATATTGAGCGTAAATGCCGCGTTGCCCGCGGGCATGGTAAATGCGTAGAGTCCCTCCTTCAGCGTTGCAACAAGAACCTCGGTGCTCCCATCGCCCCCTTCTCCGACGCTCGTCTGAACGACGGATATGCCAAGCAAGCCGGAAGATAGTGCCTCCGGCTGTTTTTGGACATTGACGAACACCGTGGATCCCGCCGCATATGCGGTAGCCGAGGCGGCACCGCTCGACTCGGTGAGAACTGTCCAGATCCCATCCAGACCGTCCGGCATGGTGAGCGTATAAGACGCGCCGCCCGCCGTGTCATTTTCCAGAATCACTTCAACACGCACATTGCGCCCCGGCATCGTGAAGGCATAGGAGCCATCCTGCTGCGGCGCAACCGCAACGGCAGATCCCGCTACGTCGGTGGCGATAACGCGGTATATGCGTTTCCCGGTCTCGATCGAGTCTGCCTGCACCGAGACTGTTTCCCCTTCTTCTGCCTGTGTAGGTGAACAGACGACAGATGCATTGCCGCCCAAGACAATCGGACTCAACACATCGTAATATCGGATCGGTGCATCGGTTACGCCGTTTTGCCACAAGAGCACCGGAAATCCGTCATTGAGGTTTTCCGAATCCGCTTCAAACTCCGCACCAAGGTCTGCAAGGATTTCCGCACCGCGCAGCTCGTCCGTCGTCGCCGGCGTCACATAGGGTGTATCCCAGATCGAAAGACCGCCCTCATGGCGGAAGAAGATGTAATCCGGATGGAGCGGCTCCGCCTGTGGATAGCAACCTGCCTCGTAGAAACAGTTTTCGTAGGTCATGGTGTTTACGTCTGTGCTGCTGTTGCCACCGGAAATATGACCGGTCATCATGATGTAGTGATTGTCCAAAGCGGGATTCATGCCTGTGGCATTAAACCAGATCAGCCCCGTCTGATACACATTGGTGATCGCGGTACCGACCGTATGATTTTCCTCGCAGCCGACGATGCCGCCGATCGCACGGATATGACCCATCGATTGATCGATGCGGTTGCCGTATATCTCGCCGCGATTGTAACAGCTGTCGATCGTCCCGCCCTCGAGCTTGCCGACGATGCCGCCGAGATAGACCTTGCCGAAGCTCTTGCCCTCGATCTTTCCGGTATTGTAGCTCGTGCGCACGCTGACCTCACCGAAGATGCCGCCGGCGATGCCCGCGAGGTACTGATAGCCTGTGATATCCGCCGTGTTCGCGCAGCGTTCGATCACGCCGCTTGTCCCTGTATCCGCGCGGCCGATCATGCCCCCGAGCTTTCCGGAGCTCTTCGTATCCGAAGAATTTCCGATCTCGCCTTCATTGATGCAATCCGCAATCAGAAAAGTCCCCGCCGCATCGGCAGCGATCCCGCCGACATAGCTGCCGGTCGCGAAGACTCTGACCCTGTTTGTGACGCCGCGAACCGCCCCGGCGAGCACCGCGACAACGCCCGCGACGGTTTCGCCGCCGGACACGCTGCCCTCTACCGTAAGGTCAGAGAGTTCACCGGTCAGATAACCGAAGAGCGCGACGCTGTCCCCGGATGTGATCGAAAGTCCCGAAATTGTGCGACCATCACCGTCAAATGTTCCCGCGAAGGCGTGCGCCGGCACAGGATTGTCGATCGGAGCAAAGCGTCCGATGGGCGTCCACGTTGCGCCGGCAAGGTCGATGTCCGCACCGAGGCGCACGATCTTATCCGAAAAGTCGTCCCCCGCATTCACCGCCTGCGCAAAAGCAGACAGCTCCGCCGCCGTACTGATCGTCAGATCGGCAGGGGGTTTCACGGTCGTTCCCGTATTCTCAGCATAAACATTGCCGCCTACCGCTGTAAATACCGCAGCAATGGGCGATGCGATAATACATAGCGTGAGTACCAACACAAGCAGTATGCGGAGTACGCTATTTCGTGAATGCAGCATCCCATTCATCTTTTGAAATCCTCCTTCTGCCGATCGACATCCGGCGTATTCACAGTTGATCTGTTCCCCGCTGATTTATCTATGGCTGAACCCGCCGCACAGATGATCTGCACGGCGGGTCCCTTTGTATAAATATATTCGTCTTAGCACTTCTTACAATCCGGCAACCTTGCGCAGGAGCAAGACCGCATCCATAATCGTCAGGAAACCGTCTCCGTCCATATCTGCCGCTGCGATCTGTTCCGGAGTTAGCGTCTCAAGACCTGTGACGTATCTCGCCAGTAGAACCGCTTCGTATGCCGTCACGTAACCGTCGCCGTCAATATCGCCCGAACCGGGTGCGCCGACCGGTACCGTGCCGCCCTGCCATGAGAGGACAGGATAACCGCCGTTGATTGCATCGCTGTCCTGATGATAGGACTCGCCGCCGTTGTTGAGCAGCACCACAAACGCCGTTTTCTGCATGTCTTCCGCCGTTTTCACGTTGCCGCTTGATGTGGTGCCGATGGTGTAGGAGTTTGTCACCGCACCGCCTGCAGCATTGATACCGCTGACGCTGGAGGAACTCGTCGCACCGCCGCCGTAGACCGCCGCACCGAGGTTGTAGCTGTTCTTGATCTTACCGGCGGTTCCCGCATCGGAGATGATGCCGCCGAAGTGCGCAGCCTTGTCGCCGGTGCTGCCATCGATGATGATTCTGTAGTCCGCCTTGTTGTAGCAGCTCTCGATCGTGCCGTTCAGGTACGCCGCGATGCCGCCTACATAGGTGGAACCGCTGCTGTGACCCGTGACGGACGCTCCGAGGTTCGCACTGTAGCTGATGACGCTGTTGCTGCTCCAGGTGCCGCCGATGATGCCGCCTGCGTACTGATAGGCGTCGATCACCGCAGTATTGATCGAATTCGTGACCGTGACTGCATCGGTTGCCCCGTTTACGAGTCCGAGGATCCCGCCCGCGCGACCGCCTTTGTTGGTGTTCGCGCAGATGACGGTGCCGTTGTTTGTGCTGTCCGTGATGAGCACTGTACCGATTGCAGCGCCTGCGATGCCGCCGATCGCGCCCACCTGACTGACGCCGTTTTCGACATAACCGTTCGGCGTCGTGCCGCCGTCCGCAAAGATGACCGCATTGTTCACGCTGTTTTCGATCGTGCCGCCGTTCAGGACAGCTGCGACGCCGCCCACGAGGAACTTGCCGATGATCAGACCGTCCACCGTCACGTTTTTCACGGTGCCGCTGACGATACCAAACAGACCCTGTACGGGTGCAGTAGCCGTCGTGTATATGCCGCTCACGGTGTATCCTGCGCCGTCAAATGTTCCGGCAAAGGTATTGCCGCTGTAGGTGTTGTTGTTTGTCGCCGTGCCGCTTCCGATGGGCGTCCAGATCGCAGCATCTGCATCGGCAGCGTACTGCGTAGTAATGATCGCATAACCTGCCGAGCCGTATCTGACATTCGGCGTTGCGGTGTACTTACCGTCCGCATCGAGCGCGATGTCGCCCGTGAGCGTGACCGTCTTTCCTGCGAAATTATCCTGCGCGATGCCGGCTGCCGTGCCGTTGACGATCTCGGCGAACTCCGCGAGCTCTGCCGCAGTGCCGATCTCATAGGAAGTTGCTGCGGGGTCATACCATGCATAAGGGGTATAGGGCGCAGCGGTGGTCCAACCCTTTGCTTCGGCATAACCGAGTAGGACGGGATATCCGTCGTTGTTGTCGTCATAGTCCGCGACAAATGCGTTCCCGGTGCCGTTCAGTGCAGTGACGAAATCAAATGACTGAATCTCAGCAAGCGTCTTTGTGATGCCGCCCACGCCGGTGGTTACGAGCGGCAGACGTGAGTTGTCAAGATAATAGTCGTTGACGATGAGGGTTGCGCCCGTGCCTGCGGTCGTGATACCGCCATAGTTTGTGATCCCGCCCGTGCCGACCTTGCCCACAAAGAGGCTGTTGATTATGTAGCCCTCGTTGGTCGAGGTGATGCCGCCGGCGCTCGGCGTGCCGGCCGTCGCGTTCTTTGAATTGTAGACGAGACCATAGCTCAAGGCGTTGATGACATAGGGATCGGGACCGTTGTCGTAGTTGACGCCGGTGATGCCGCCCGCGCCGCCTCGACCGTTGCCGTAGACCGTTGCGTAGCTTGTAACATTTTCGACAGTGCCCCAGTTGCGGCCGACGATGGCGCCGTTGAAGCGTGCACCCTTGATGACGCCGCTTTTGACGACGATATTCTTCACAGTTCCGGCAGGTCCGAGATCGCCGAAGAGACCGTGAGAATTGCCGGCTGCGTTATCATCGCTGGTACCGTAGTAAGGAACATAGAGGTTGCTGATTTCATGGAACTGACCGTCGAAGGTGCCCTTGAACGGACGACCGTAGAGTCCGTTCTCGCTGCCGCTGCTTGTATGCATACCGCTGGAAGAGTAATAACCGATCGGCGCCCACTCGGCACCGCTCCAAACGGGATTTGTCCATGTAGCGGGCGTCGTCGAGTTATCCATGGCGGCGGCGATTTCTTCAACGCCGCCGAGATCAAGGTCTGCGGCTAACTTCACGGTCTTGCCAAGGAAGTCATCCGCCGGTATCGAAGGATTTGTTCCTACTACAGCACCCGCCTCGCTCGCTTCCGGTTTGTTGTTTACAATCTGAGCAAAGCCCGCGAACTGCGCGGCTGTCGTCAGTGTGAATTCTGCATCTGTCGTATTGTACCAACTCGTATCATACGTTGTGCCATCCCAGAGCGTCGGATCGGTGGGACCCGCTGTAGCCGGGGTGACGGTGAAAGAGGAGGTCGTGCTGTCCCAAACGGCATCGAAGGTTGTGCCGTTGACATCGAGCACGTGATCCTGCCCCGTCGCATAGAGGTAGAGGTTGGGATCGGCGTTTGATACCCAGTTCGAAAGCGTATTTACAACAGCAACCTGCGCACTCTTGATCAGATCTTCGTTGATAAATCTGTAGTTGTGCGTTCCGCCCTCATAGTAAACCTCATCGTCTATCGCTACCGTATAGAGACTTGCCGCATAATCTGTCGTATCAAACTTCAACAGGTATACGTAATCGCCCAAATCGTTGACTTTGCTCGCGGTGATCGCCGCATCATTTACGCCAAAGTCGGATACCCCCCAAGGTCCGTTCGCCGTATGGTTGTTAAACGCATCATCGTCGGTGAATACCGCGTTCACATCGATGTATGAACGCAGCGAACCGCCGGTGATAAAAACATTTCCGCCGATGCTCGTATTGTCGCCGCCGGAATATCCGCCGCCGCCGATTGCAGCACCACTCCAGTCGGTATTGAAATTGAAAAGTCCGCCTTCAATATAGACATTGCCGCCTAAGCCGCCGCCATTGCCGCCGCTGCCGCCGATGAGCGCACCTGTCGCATTGTTGATCATCGTGTATTCGCCGGAGATAAAGCGAATTTCGGCCGGTGTATTTGTAGGAGCATTTGAACCCGTGCCAATCACTGCGCCCTGGCGAGTACCCTTGCCGAAGATCGTCGATCCGTCAAAGGTAAGCGCACCGTTGATTTCGCCACTGTTGCCGCCAAAGCCCGCGCCGCCTGAATCCTTGTAAAAATACAGGGTTCCGGTACCGTTCACTGTAAGATTTGCGGTGCCCGGCACATGAACCATAGCTTTGGAACCGCCGCCGCCGTAAACAATCTCAAGCAGATTCGACCCGGCGATCGTCAGCGTATTATCTGCGCCGATGACGTCAAGGATGTTCTCGTTCGTACCGGCCGGGTTGTTGATAAACAGATCCTGAATGGTCAGATTGATTCCGGGAACCGAACCGACGATTTTGATCTTTTTATTTACGATATTTTCCGTGTTGTTGATATCACCGTCACCGATGCCGTAGCCGAGGATCGTCACAGGATCCGTCGTCGCGATTGTGATGGTCGTAAGCGACGCACCCGTAAGCGATGAATCGAGTCTGTAGGTGCCTCCCTGATCGATCGTAATCGATTCGGCGATCAATATTGCGGGAGTTCCGATGACGTAGTCGTCACTGCCGAGCAGCGCAACCTCTTCAACATCATCAGTATCTTCGCTTTCACCGACGGCTTCAGCCGTAGCGACTTCTGCGCCATAGACTACGCCATTGGCTGAGAGTGCCATCATGATCGGCGTTGCTGTAATGCACAATGAAAGCAACAGCGCAAACAGGATGCGCAACATGTTGCTCCGTGACAGTTTTATTCCATCCATTTTTTGACCTTCCTATTCATCTAAACAACATGGGATATGCTCAAACTGAGCACAGTATGTTTAGATGATATTCTTTGCTGATGGAAGCTGTCTGTTCTAATTAGAACAAATTTTGAAAATTTAAAATTATTTTTTTTGCTTTTAATAATGGAAATTGGGATGTCCTTGAGGTAGGGAAACGGCGACGAAACCAACTTCGCGACTTGAATGATAATAATAATAGGAATTATATATTGACATTTTATGTAATATATGGTAATATATACATACAACTATTATCTGCTTTTCCAAGGAGTGCATATGGGCGTTAACAGAGAATACAGAAACAGCGTGTTCGTGGATTTTTTCAGCAATAAGGAACGGCTGATTGAGACATACAACGCCATCGAAGGGAAAAACTACCCTGCTGATACTGAGGTTGAGATCAATACCTTGGAGAAAGTACTCTTCATCAACAAGATCAACGACATCTCCTTCATCCTTGACGGAAAGATCGTGGTCCTGATCGAGCACCAGAGTACGATTTCCGAAAATCTTCCGCTCAGGCTTTTGATCTACATTTCGGCCATCTACGAAATCATCATTCAGAAGTACAGCATCTACCGCAGGAAACGAATCGAACTGCCGCGGCCGGAGTTCATCGTGCTGTACAACGGTAGGGACGAGTATCCGGATACCAATACGCTGCGGCTTTCGGACGCATTCAAAGATGCCGAAACGTTAGAGTAAAATAGTTGTGGGCAACGGGGTCAGGGGTGTCCCCTGCGGGAGAATGAGGGCAGAGCCCTCATCATAGACTGGACAGAAGGCGAAGCCTTCTGCACCATCATGCGGAGCG
>JAISKP010000160.1 GCA_031260885.1 Eubacteriales Family XIII. Incertae Sedis bacterium | reverse complement strand
AATTGCCGTCAATCAGCATTTCAGCCCATTTTTCCTTGTCAATATCCGCTCTGGTGTAAAAGTCTTTCTCATCTTGCGGCGTGCCAATGGACCAAGTCGAATAACCATTCATCTGCAACGGCGCGGTGGCATATCTTGTGATGAAGTAGTCATAGCCGTTACTCCATTCGGAAATATACCAGACTTTATCCGTACTTTCATCCAGTTCCCGACTCCATTCTTTTGTATTGCCGTACAGTTCCTTTGTCCAATATTGCGTTTCAGCGATCGAGAAGGGATACAGCATATTTGTGTATTGAGGCGGCGGAACGATGGACAAGAAAACAACCGCGATTGCGATCCACACATAAGATCCGTGCTTTTCAGATTTGGAAGATCCGGAAATGGGCTTTGGAACCGTTGCGACGACCATGATGATCGCTATGATTGCTCCGACAAAATAGGTGCTTAAATATCGTTCGAAGGAAGCGAGCCGTAGTGCTTCATCTCCGCCAAAAAGGAACACGTAACAACACAACATAAAGAAGGCGTATGCAATGGCCAACACGGGGAGCGCGATCAGAAGCGATGAAACAACTAAACGCGATTCCGTCTCTTTATAATGCAGATACAGACAGGCAAGCACGGCAATCAATAGAACAAGTAACAGAAAATAAGGCAACGCTATGATCGGCGGTCGATTCACGAGACTTACATTAAAGAAAGCATTCACAAAGGATTTGATGACTAACGCTTGGCTTTCAGAGATGTTTCCGGGAAGAAGATCCGAAAGCTGTGAAAGTCCCATGCTGCTTGGTTGAAATTGTCCACCGGTGACGCCGACATTTAAAAGGTGTGCCGACCATGAGACTTTTGCGATCACCGCCGCCAACAGGGAGGCAGCAAGCGTGATCACAGGAAGCAGATGTTTCCGTTGAAAACAAAAACCGCTGCGGTCATATTTACTTTTGCAGACACCGATTTGATAAACGAGGAAGCACAACCAAATACCGCCCAGAAAAAAGACCGCCGACTGCTTTATTGAAACGAGGACAAAACTGATCAGTACCATTAGCAGAAGTTGATAGATGTATGATCTTCTTCCATCCCCGGGCGCATGCATCAGCGCTGTAAAAACGCCGAATCCAAACAGCACCCCAAGCGTTGCATCAACGTAGATTGAAGTGTAATAAGATACCTCATTGATTGCGAGAATCATCGGCACGGTAATCACGATGATTAAAAGTGAAATGAATTTCGGAATTTGCTTTCGAATGTTGATGTGATCAAAAACAGACATCATAAATGAAAGCGTGAATACCTGAAGCGATAGCATAGTTACCGGTTCAGAAAAGCCACCTGTGATTTTGCATCCAAGGTATTCAAACAGGGTGAGCGCCGGTGGGTAATCCATGTGTGCGCTTGGACTTGCCCCTGCAACATTATAGAAGGCATCCAAGCGCACCATCTCTTTTGCCATGATCCCCCAATGCGAAAAGTTGTCCCACTCAATATAGAATTTATTAAAATCAAACAACCAAAGGACGAAAAAAAGGATCGCAAAAGCGATGATTCCGGAACTTGAGAACAGATTCCGAAAAGACATTTGACGATGAATCAAGCGGACGGATGCAAAGATAAAACCGGCTATGGTAATTGCCGCCAATACATATACGCCGCCGACAAGCGCATTCACCATTCCGCATATATAAAGTAATACAACAGAACATAAGGTGAAGATCGGCAACGAAAGACCGAAAGATGTTTTTGCAAACGCATTTACGAAACAAGCTCCGCCGATAAGCAGTAAAAAGAATAATACGATCATCCATTCTCCTATGGGTTATTGTATACACCAAAATTAGAAAAAATATTCTTCCAACATCAGACACCAGCAGTGATAGATCGGCAGCTGCAATTCCTGCACCTTGTAGGTTTCCTGTTCCGGAACGCGAACGGGGATGTCGGCGGTTCTTGCCAATGCTCCACCGGGGATTCCGGTAAAAGCGATCACCTTCATGCCGAGCGCTTTCGCAGTCACAGCGGCATAGCAGACATTCTTTGAATTCCCGGATGTGGAGATCGCAAGAAGCACATCTCCCGGCTTCCCGTACCCGTACACCTGTTGCGCAAAGGTCAGCGCGCCGCTCACATCGTTCGCGAAGGCGGTGCTGAGCGCCGTGTGATTTGTCAGCGCAATAGCAGGAAGTGCACCCTGCAGATTCGCCCCGAGAACGGCACCGGATTCAGAATCTATATTTGACAATTCTTTCACAAAGTCCTCGGTGATGCGCCGCCGCTTGCAGAACCCTTTCATGAGTTCCCCCACGATATGATCCGCGTCTGCGGCGCTGCCGCCGTTGCCCGCAATCAGGAGCTTTCCATCGTTTGAAAATAGTTCCTGCAGCGCTTCATAGGCGGCAGCGATGTCGCATTCGATCGTCTTCAGTTCCGGAAACCGATCGGTCAATTCCGTAAGCAGTGCTTTTTGTTTTTCGCCGAGATCACGCATAAATTCTTTTCCTTTTCATTAAATCTTGTCAAACTGCTCGGATGCAAAACCGAGCAGATTCGAATAAGTTGCAATATCTTCTCTTTTTTCGTCTAATACTTCCGAGATCAGCGCAACCTTACATCCGGCGGCAAGACCTGCCTCGATATCCGTGTCCGCATCGCCGACCATCCATGATGCCGATAAATCAATATTATACTGCTCCGCCGCCTCAAGCAAGAGTCCCGGCTTTGGTTTCCTGCAGTTGCAGGCTATTTTGTATTCGGGGCGTTCCCCCGCAAAGCCTTTGTTCGGATGGTGCGGGCAGATCAAAATATCATCTACAAAAGCACCGGATTCGCCCAAAAGCGTCTCCATTTTATTGTGGATCTCATGAAGCTGCGCCCAGCTGACTTCACCTCTGGCGATGACCGGCTGATTTGTCACGACGATCGCGAGATAACCGCTTTGGTTTATCTTTTTGATCGCCTCTGCGATGCCCTCGATCAATTCAAATTCCTCGATGTTCCGCAGGAAACCGACATATCTGTTGATCGTTCCGTCCCGATCCAGAAAAACGGCCCTTTGTTTTTTCTTCAGATTCTTCGCCGCGATCTTTCCCTGAGCCATATCGTGTTCGACTTCGGCAAGCCGCTGCGGCGTACCGATGTCCTTCACATATTCCGGAGAAGCATACGCATGCAGGCTTTCCAAAGCGATCAGCGGCATCAGGATATCACGATCCAGATCTTTTTTTACAGGAGTCTCAAAGCGGTCAAGCACCTCGGCCGATAAAAAATGCAGACCCGCATTCACCCGGTTTTGATACCACAGACGGTCATCTTCTTTGTGGAGCCACTTTGTGACGTACAGATCCTCGTCTGTGATGATGATCCCGCTGTCAAAAGGATGATCGTTGGGATGTACAAATATCGTCGCGTCAGCACCGGACTCCTGATGCTGACGGAAGAAACGTTCAAAGTCCACATCGAAGATCAGATCGCCGTTGATCAGCAGGAAATCTCCTTGAATATGCGGTTTTAAATAATACAAAGCGCCTGCGGTTCCGAGCGGCTCGCGCTCGGAGATATAGCGGATCGTTACGCCGAAGGGTTCCTGTGTCACCGGCGAAAGTCCGCTGCCGTCGCCGAAGTAGTCCCGGATGATGTGCCCGAGATGACCGATCGACAGAAATATGTTTCGGATGCCCTGCTTCCGCAGACATTCGATCTGATGTTCCAGGATCGGCTTCCCGCAAACAAGAATCATCGGCTTCGGAATATCGGCATGAACGGATGCGATCCGCGTGCCCTTCCCGCCCGCCATGATGACAGCAGCAAGATCGCTACGCATCGAGATCCTCCGGCACGAATTCTTCCGGCGCATAATGAACCACGTTCGTCCCCTGATTTTCAAAATCGAACGGCACTTCCAAAAGATCCGACAGCGCGGTGCATACCGCGTCCCTTTGCTCCTGATCAACATAAAACAGCAGGAATCCGCCACCGCCGGCACCGAGCAGTTTTCCGCCAAGCGCACCGGCGTCCCGTGCCTTTTTGTACCAGTGGTCGATGGCGTCCGTCGAGATCTGTTCGGACATCCCGCGTTTGAGCTGCCATGTATGATCCAGAAGCCTGCCGAAATCACTCAAATCCGTTTTGGACGTCAGGATGGATTCCGCCTCGTCTACGAGCCCGACCATCTCGATTAACTCTTTTTCATTTTTATCAACGCTTTGCTGAAAAGTCTCCTGAATCTCCGACGAGTACCTTGAAAATCCTGTGAAGAACAGAATCAGGTTATCAGACAGATGCTCTTTGCGCTCCTTTGAGAGGACGATCGGATTCACCTCATATCCGGTGGCGCTGAAGTCGATGCGATTGAGCCCGCCGAATGCTGCGGCGATCTGATCCTGGATCCCGCCGGCTTCACCGCAGAGCACGCGTTCCAACAGGATCGCATCGTCCGCAAGCTCGCGCTTTGATTTGTACTTGCCCTTCAGCGCATAGAATGCGTTGAGCATGCCGACGGCGAAAGAGCTGCTCGTGCCAAGACCGGATCTTGCCGGCAGGTCGGAATCATAAGTGAGGCGCAGTTCGTGCATATCCAGATACTTCATCGCTTCACGGATGGCGGGATGTTTGATCTCATCGTTTACATTGACATATTCCGTGCCGGAATATGTGAGATGTGTCTTGTATTCAAAAAAACGCGGCAAATGCCTTACCGAGACATAGCAGTACTTGTCAAATGTCGCAGAGATCACAGATCCGCCGTGCTTCTCATAAAACCCGGGGAAGTCCGTGCCGCCGCCGAAGAACGACATTCTGAAAGGTGTTTGTGTGATAATCATTTCATCTCCATGGCCTGCGCCAACACTTCCATCGCCCTATTTTCGCTGAACGCTTCTTCAAGATAGTCGTATGCGGCGAAGACCATCCGGTTGAGCGCCGCTTCATCATAATACAGTCGGCACACATCGTCGGCAAATTGTATCGCTTCATCGGCGACATCCAGATATCTTTCTGCGCCGACAAATCCTTCCGCCCCGATCGGCGTCGTGACCACGGGTACGCCGTAGGTCATCGCCTCAACCACTTTGCCTTTGATGCCGGCGCCGTATCTGAGCGGCACGACAACGATGCGCACCGAAGCGTAGAGTGTCTCAAGATCATCAGATGAAACAAAGCCGTGAATGATGATGTGATCGTCCGCCAGCGCGGTAATTTCCTCGGGCGCATTGCTTCCGGCGATATGAAGAATCATCTCCGGATGCTGCTCCAAAATTTTGGGGAAGATCTCGTTTGCGAACCAAAGCACGGCGTCCGCATTCGGAGGATGGTTGTATCCGCCGATGAACATCAGTCCGTCTCTTTGATCGAAACGGTATTCCTTTTTCTCGATGTTCTGTACGATGTATCCCGGCAACGCTTTGACGCGGGCGCCCGGCAAAATAGACTTGATGTAATTTTCTTCGACAATGCTTGGAAACAGTGCGCAGTCCGCTTTTTCGATCAACTCCGTCTCCAGACCTTTCCACATTTCAACGGATTCAAGCAAGGCGGAATCCTGCGTCAGTTCATATTGTCGCTGCACGCGCAGAAAATGCAGATCCATGCCGTAATAGAGAATTCTTGCACTTGTCACTGCGCGGAAGTGATCGATGAACTTGATGCTTACATGGGGTCTTGCCATGAAAACGAGATCGATTTCTTCTCTGTTTTGGACGACCCACCGATCCCATTTTTGCTGATAATGGGAACCGTACAGCACCTCGACGCCCATCTGCTGATAGATGGGTGTATAGTGTTCGTCACGGTAAAAATTCTCAGGCATCAGGATGATTTTGTAGCCCATCTTCTGGTACAGCTTAATATACTCGTACATGGTGCGGCTACCGGCATCCATATCGTAGGTGGGAATATATTGATCGATAAAGATCGCGATCTTCTTTGTGATCGAACGTTCCCTTGCGCGAAAGATAATGGATTCGTAACCGAGATGCTCTTTTTCAAGCAACGCTTTCCACTTTTCATAAAATTTTATGCGGTTTTTCTCCTGATAACTTTTAATTCCTTTCGTGAGATCGGTGCCGTTGCTGATACCTTCAAAATGCGTCACGATGGAAAGTGGCTGGTACACCACTTTATAGCCGTGTTTGCGCACCTCAAACGCAAGATCCGAATCCTCGCAGTAGGCAGGCGCATATCTTTCGTCAAATCCGCCGATCTCCTGCCACAGATCGGCACGGATCAAGATGGAGCAGCCGGAGATATAGTCCACCTCTTTGACGTAATTGAATTCGGAACTTTCGGGATCTCCGTTTCTGCCGTAATTCCAAGCGCGACCGTCCTTCCAAACGATCCCCCCCGCTTCTTGGATCAGCCCGTCCGCTGACAGAAACTTCGAGCCGACCAGACCGATGCGGTCATCGGACTCAATCAAGGAAAGCAGGCTCTGAAGCCAGTTTGCATGAACAATCGTATCGTTGTTGAGAAACGCGATATACTTGCCCTTTGCCATAGCCGCAGCCTTGTTGCAGTTGCGAACGAACTGCAGCGCCTTTTCATTGTGGATCACGCGAATGCCGCTCACAAGCTGCAGAATATCTTTTGTATCATCTGTGGACGCGTCATCGGAAACGATGACCTCAATTCTTAGATCTAAGCAGGTCTCATGAATACTCTTGAGACAGTCATAGGTATAGTCGAACTGATTGTGTACCGGGATGATGACAGAGATCATCGGGTCATCATACACCTCGAATTTCAGGGGTGCAAACAGATTGATCGCTGAGATCGTAGCGGAGACCTGCGCGATGTGTTTTTCCGCTTGTTCTCTGTCTTTTCTTCGCGCCCTGCGGATCGGTGCATAGAGGATGCGTATACATTTCTTTGCGAACCGCGTCCGAAGGGCACCTGACGGCAACACGCGCCGGATGACCCTGCGCAGTTTTTGCGCATACCGCCAGGTTCTTGATCCGTAGATCCATGCCAACTCATCATACGTGCTTTGAACTTCCGCACGGAAGTCCATCCCATGATAGGATGCTTCCAGCTTTACTGCTGTTATTTCGCGTTCTAAGTATTTCTGCTGATATTTTAGCGTAAGGCGCTCTCTGTATTGGTTACAATACCCGTCTTCCCCGTATTCGTCACCGCGCGCCAAGGTGACTTGTTGCCACAGGACATCTTCCAGTTCAT
Organism: Eubacteriales Family XIII. Incertae Sedis bacterium; assembly: GCA_031260885.1. Taxonomy (GTDB): domain Bacteria; phylum Bacillota; class Clostridia; order Peptostreptococcales; family Anaerovoracaceae; genus JAISKP01. Next base: position 1,722 of record JAISKP010000160.1, on the reverse strand, counting down.
CCCAAAGCTTCGCCTCGGATCTGCCGACGCCGATATATTCGAGGATCGCATCAAATGGGATCACATTTTTTGAAGAAGTGATTTTATACGCGATCTTCACCCCATAATAGAGCATAAAGCGCAGCGGAAGTCCGTCGAACGCCCATTCCTGATCAAAGAATACAAGTTCCCCTTCTATCCAAAATGCATTGTACAGCGTCAGATCGATATACCCGTTTTGCAGGATGAGACCGGGGTCGTCCCCGCGGCTGTAACTTGGGCACTGACACAGCAGGATCGTGGGTGTTTCCGCTTTGTCGCTCGACTTTAACAGCGCGTCCTGTTCCAGATCGATGATCTTCTTTACCTGTTCAAAATCTCCCCGGATCAGCGCTTCTCCGAAGATGTCACTCGCCTTCGGTTCCGGACAGATATCGGTGATGATTGCATCATTCTCATAGGTAAACGGAATATGCTTGATCCCGCGTTTCAGAAGGTCTTCCGCGATGTCCCGGATCCTTTTGATATGTCCGGCAGCTCTTTCGTCGCCCGCCCTTTTTCGAACCGTCCCGGTCGAAAGCATCTCAGTGACGATGCGGTATTCAGGTGGGCATTCGCCTCTCGCCGCGACCATGATCACCTGATCTTCCGGAATCGAATCCACGCCGGCTTCGATCAGATAGGAATTTGCAAAATTCGGGAAAAGATCGTTTTGGATCACATCGGCATATAGCTTGCGCTCGTCCGCTACGAGACAGGATCCTTTCGAATAGGTGAAATGGACATTGCGCACGGCTTCGGCGCTCGGAAGGTACGCGTCTGTAAAGATGGCCGTCGGAAATTTATAATCCGGCAGGACATAGTAGAATCTTCTGGCGAACAATCCGGCGTCCTCAAAGATTTCTTCAAGCTCCGCCTTGGAGAAGGTCTTCGGCGTATGAGGCTTCTCATAGCCTTCGATGCCGACAAACGGTTCCTGCAGATGATCTTCAGATGCGCCCAGCCAGTATTTCAGACCAAATCTATTCTCGATCGCCAGAAGCACGATGCCGCCCGGTTTTAAAAGCCTTCTCAAAGATTCCACAAAACCGACATACGGATTTGCGGATGTCCGATCAAATACGCCGGCATATTCAAGGACGCCGACGACAACGACATAGTCAAATCGTTGCTCGGTTTCCCATGCCGTAATGTCCTCGTGCAGAATGGTGAGATTCTTACGATCCGGAAAGCGGGCTTTAATCACGGCAGCCCTGTTTTGATTCATTTCAACAGCGGTAACACGCCTTGCAACGTCGCAGAGCAACCCCGTTACGGAACCCATCCCACTGCCGACTTCAAGGATGTCCGAATCCGGTTTGAACGGATACCAGTTCAGGAGGTTGTGCCGCACCGGAGAAAAGGTGTTGTTCAGTGTATAGTGACTGTCCTGAGCGATGAAGTCCGCCGACGCTTTTTCAGGATAATCCGTCGCGATCTGTAACATCAGCTCCTCGGCGGACGCGCCATCCGAATATACGACTTTTCCGTTTTCGGTCTCTAACTGCATTTATTGTCCCCTCTCAATTTTCGTAGTTTTCGATGATGCGGATGACATCTTCGCTGGCGTCGTACGCGGAAAGCGTCAGTGTATAGGCTTTGTGCTTTTCCTTGACGGCGATAAACGCGGCGAGCAGAATATCATATCGATCCTGAACGCCTTCCGCATCGCCCGGCACGCGGTACACGGAAGTCGTCTTCTCT
>JAISKP010000053.1 GCA_031260885.1 Eubacteriales Family XIII. Incertae Sedis bacterium | reverse complement strand
CCCATAATCTCTGATCGAATCACCGCGTCCATCGTATCCTGCGCCGAAGGGCAACCGCCGCATGCACCGGTCAACCGCACATAGGCGATGCCTTCTTCATACGACGAAAGCTCCGCCGCACCGAAATGCGCGGACAAAACGGGGTTCACATTTTCTTTGATTATGCTTCTTATTTGGTCTTCCATAATATACAGTCAGTATATAACATTTTAATGGGCTTATCAATGAATTGTCTGTGATCATCTGCCGCCGAGGCTGATCATATATCCCACAATGAGCACCTCAAAAAGGAAGCAGATGACGAAGATCATTACGAACATCGCGCTGCTGTTGCGCTGTTTTACCCTGCGTCGATTTTCTATTATTTTTGGAGGCGCTTCGGCTACGGAAACCGGCTTCGGATCGGGTTGCAGTTTTAGCGCAAATTCAGGCGTCAGGTTCGGTTCGAGCTCGAGCTCAGACATTAATTTTTGCTTGGGTTCGGGGATCGGCTCAGGTTCAGATACCGGTTTGGGTCTGGGTTGCAGTTTTAGCACCGGCTTTGGTTCGGATATCGTTTCTGGTTGCGGTACCGGTTCGGGTGTGCGTTGTGGTTCGGATATCGTTTTTGGTTGCGATACCGGTTCGGGTGTGCGTTGTGGCTCCGATTTTGGTTCGGACACAGGTTTGAGTTGCGGTATTGATTCGGGTTTTGGTGTCACAAATATCTGTGATTCCTGCACCACCGTTGCATTTTTTCTTTTTTGAACCACTTTGTTTTCAAGATCAAAAGAAAACTCAGCGATATCGCGCATTATATCCAATGACATCGTACACTACTCCTTGCCCGTATTTTATTACAAGTTATGTGAAGTTTCAATGCTATTTGTATTCTCCTGCGCACATCTTACTGTTGTATACAAAAGTCGCCCACAAGGATGCAGGCGACCCGGTATTTATAAGAAATTTATTTGCGGATTACTCTTCAAAAGGCGCTTCCACATCGCCTTCGACGAGCGTCCGGATGTTTCCGTTGACGATGGCGCCGTTTTCTATAGAGAGCGCACCGGTGACGATATCACCCAAGAAATATCCGTTTTCTTTGATCACAACGATATTTTCGGCTTCAATATCCCCCTTCAGCCTGCCATCAATAATGAGGCTCTTTGTTTTCACGTCACCGACAATCAGGGACGTTGTATCCGCGACAACACCGATCCGCGCGTCCAGATTGCCTTTAATCTTGCAATTGTAGAGACCGATCTTGCTTCCTTCAATATTGCCTTTGATATCGCCTTGAATCGCAATATTGCCTTTTGCTTCAATATTGCCCTTCACTTTGCCGAGGACTTCAAGATGTCCTTCCGTAGCGATGTCTCCGTGAATAATGGCTTCTTCCGAGATATGTGAAAGACTGTTTCCCTTTTTAGAATCCTCTTCCTTCTCCGATTCGTTTTCATAAGCCGATACTTCATTGCTCATCTTGTTCTCACCACCATCCTCTGCATTGTAATCATTTTGTGCTGAAGCTTCCTCAGCATATACATCACGTTCCGAACCCGTCTGATCCGTTGTTTCTTCAACGTCATGAAGCGCCTCTTGATCCGCACCAACTTCGGAAGAATAGCTGTACCCTCCCGGTGTCTGCGGTGGATCAACAGCAGGAATATCGGGATCTTCTGCTGTAAAAGCAACGTCAAGCTGTGCCACATCGGAACTGAAACTCGACGCAACATCCGCTTTTTTTATTGAAGCCAGTTCTTCTTCATAGTCATTTTCGAGCCTTGCCTCAAGCCCTTCCGGCGACGCACCGGGCTTTACATACTCAGCAGTGCTTTTTTCGTCTTTGACAATTCCGAAAAATTTTGTTATACCCTGCTTATTCCTATCAAAGATCCCCACAAATTTTACTCCTATTGAAAGTAGTAATTCTTTATTTAAGATGTATGTAAAGAATATATCTTTTTTTAGAATAAAAGTCAATTGCCAGAGACGTTTATGTTACAATGTTTTTAAATAAATTTTGATATTAAAACTATGTTTGTGCATAATGAGGTGAAATATGGGTAGAGCCGACGGACGCTTGATAAAATCACTGCCACCATTCACAAAGATTATCCCATATATCATGGCACAACGTTATGATGCGACAAACTTCATGACCGTTGAGTTTCCGTATGATAAAGTTTCTACCTATATACGGGATCAGAAACGAAAAGGCATTGAGATCTCGATGATGGCCTGTATTTTGGCCTCATTGGTTCGGACGATCGCAAAGTACCCCGAAATAAATCGTTTTGTAGTCGCGAAAAAGATTTATGCAAGAAAAGGCATTTGGATCTCTTTTGTTACGCTCAAAGACAACTGGTCCGGCGAAGGCGAGCAGGATGAGACTGTCGTGAAACTGAAATTTACCGGTCATGAAACGATCGGTGTGATCTCGAAGATGGTCAATGATTCGATCGATGAAAACCGTAAAGCGGAAACATCGAATTCAATGGACAAACTGCTAAACTCGATTTTCTCAACACCAATACTGCCCTCTGCAATCGTCAGTTTTATCAAGTGGCTTGATCGGAGAGGAATCTTGCCGATGAGTGTCATCAACGCCAGCCCGTTTCACACTTCCATATTCTTCAGCAATCTGGCGTCGATCAAAGCAACACCTGTTTATCATCACCTCTATGAATTTGGAACGACCAGTGAATTTGTCGCACTTGGCGTCAATTTGAACAACAGAAAAAGCTACACCCTCAAAATCGCGACGGATGAACGCGTTTGCAGCGGATCCACCTTCGTCCGGGCAATGCACTACTTTATGAAAAATCTGCGCCACCTCGATTCACTCGAAATCCCGCCTTCCAGCGTAAATAAGGACCTCCGTTAGATGTAACGATTGACCGACGTGAGCGATCCTGCAAGTTTATTCCCACTCGATAGAGTATTACCTGTCGGCAGGCAGCGCTTCCGGTTTCGGAAGACGTCCTTCGATCGCATTCATGAGGCTGTCGGTGGATGCGAGTTTATCGACAAGTTTACCATCTCCTACGACTGCGAGGCGTACATTCGCCGGGGTCAAAACACCGCCGAAGACCTCACCGACAGAAGCGTAACGGTACACGGGGACATTATCCTCCATCTCTGTCGAAATATCGTCCGTATCCTCCCACGGGAACTCCGCTTCGAGCACCGCAGCGATGCCTTTTGCAATTTCCCAGTTCGTATACTCGACGTCTTCAATCGCCGCTTCCTGTACGAGTTGCAGCCTGCGTTCGGTGTTCGTGAACGTGCCGTCCGTAGAAGCAAAGCCCGTTCCGGGAATGACAACATCCGCCTTTTCGGCGGTCTTTGTCAGATGCGTATCGCAGACCATGACAAATTCGGCGTCTTTCACCGCTTTCACCGCTGCTTTGATCTCCGGCGATGCATTTCCATCCGCTGCTGCTGCACCCAACGGATCCTCGCCGAAAATGAGCAGGGCCTTCACACCGTCAAGATCCAACGCCGTTCCGCGCACGCCCTGATCCTGCAGCCCCTGACTGTTGTTCTTCGGCTTCAGGAGTAGCACGCCGTCCCTAGGCTTTCCGATATGACCGGACAGAACTGCGATGTTCCCGACGAGCGCCGCAGCGTCCTTCGTCAGCGCATTCTGCTGATAAACGACCATCGCCTTCTTCGCACCCGCATACAGGGCAGCGATCTCTGCTGCTGCAGGAGAAACCTTTACGTCGGCAAGATCTGCGATCAGTGCTGCATAGCCTTCCGCAGATTTTACCGCAGGCAGCGCATTGTCTGCATCAATCAGCTGCTTTGCGATCTCTTTCAAAAATTTCACATTATTGGAAGTATATACTGTTTTCGCAAAGGCAAACCGCTGCTGCTTCAAATCCCTCGGATTGATCAGTACGACCTTTGCTCCCGCTTCCGCCGCCTGTTTCAGCTTGAGGTAGATCACAGGATTGTCCGCCGTATTGAATCCAACCGCAAGAATCACCTCGGATGACAGCAGTTCGTCGATCGTGTTCGGAGAAGCATCGATGCCGAGCACCTTAGCGAGACCGTTTTCACGCGCGTTGAGCGAGACGGTTCTTGCACCGAGTTCTTCGGCAAGCGCACGGATCGCATAGATCTCCTCGTTCGTATAGCGGTCGGAGATCGCGACAGCGACTGCGTCACTTCCGTAGCGCGAAGCGACCGCCTGCGCCTTGCGCGCCGTTGTGACAAACGCATCGTAATAATCCGCTTCCGCGAGCCTTTTCCCGTCCGCAGTACGGAGCAGCGGATCCAGCAGCTTGCCTTCCAACTCCGCGCAGTCAAATCCGAATTTGCCTTTTCCACACAGCAAGCCTCTGTTGACCGCACCGTCCGTCTTAGGATCTGCTTTGACGAGCATTTCGCCGTAAGTCTTCAGTGAAATGCTGCATCCGACGGAACAATAGGGGCAGGTCGTATCCGTATCGACCGTGTCAAGCGGTACGGATTTGGGCAGGGAAAGCCGCTCCTGAAGCGCACCTGTCGGACATACGCTGACGCACTGCCCACAGGAGGTACAACCGGACGCCGCGAGCGGCTTTTCGAGCGTGGGCTTTACGATCGTATCGAAGCCTCTGTCCACGAGCCCGAGCGCCCCGATCCCCATAATCTCGTCGCAGACGCGTACGCACAGCCCGCACAAAATGCATTTATTGCTGTCGCGTACGATGAACGGATGTCCGTCGTCGTACGTTTCCGGATCGATCGGCTTCCCGGTCAGTTCGTCCGCAAGTGAGAATGCGCCATCCAATCTGGACGGCGATACGTCGTATTCATTTGCATACGCGTACAATTTACATTCGAAATAATCACCGCAGCCGCATTCGAGACAACGTTCGGATTCTGTAGTTGCCGTCTCCGCATCGTACCCGAATACGGTCTCGATGAAATTGTCCTTCCGATCCTGCGCCGTAAGCTGCGGCATCGCCTCGCGGCATTGCCGTTCTCTGTCTTCAAAGGTCTTTTCATCGATGTCCGTTCTTTCGACGATATACGGCGGCGCGTATCCGACTTCTTCGCCGTTCAGATAAGCGTCGATGACGTCCGAAGCCTTCTTCGCATCGGCCATCGCTTCGATCGCAATCGAGATCTTATCGTTGCCGCAGTCACCGCCTGCAAACACACCGGGGATGCTCGTCATAAAGGTCTCGGGATCATAGGAGATGCCCTTTTTCCGCGTCTTCTCAAGCACATCAAAGCCGATCGGGTCCACAGCCTGTCCGGTCGCGAGGATGACATTGTCGACATCGATCGTCTCAGTCTTTCCTTTCACGGGAATCGGAGCCCTTCTGCCGGATGCATCCGGATCGCCGAGCTCCATGACCTGAAGCTTGATCTTGCTGACTTTGCCGTCCTTGCCTTTGATGATCTCGATCGGATTCGTCAGATTCTTGAAAATGACGCCTTCTTCTTCGGCTTCCTCGATTTCGATGCGATCCGCAGGCATCTCGTCCTTCGTCCGCCGATATATATTGTATACCTTATCTGCACCGAGCCGTACCGCCGTGCGGCAGACATCCATCGCCGTATTGCCGCCGCCGACGATCGCGATGCGGTTTCCGAGACTGAGTTCCTCGCCGCGCACGACGCGTCTCAGAAAATCGATGCCGCCCAAAACGCCGTCAAGGTCTTCGCCCTTTGCGCCCGTACCGGTGCTCACCCACGCGCCGATGCCGACCGCAACCGCATCGTAATCCGACTGCAGCGTGTCAAAACCGGTGTCCTTCCCGATGCGTGTATTTGTCCGAATCTCCACACCCATTGCTTCAATGATTGCGATCTCTTCGTCAAGTGCAGCATTCGGCAGCCTGTATTCCGGGATGCCGTAACGCAGCATCCCGCCGGCTTTCGGCATCGCCTCAAAGATCGTCACCGAATGACCGAGGATCCGCAGGAAATTCGCAAGGGAAAGTCCGAACGGACCGCCGCCGATGACCGCAACGGTTTTTCCGGTTTCTTCACCGGTCTCGGGAATATATGGATTCCCGTCCGCATAATCGAAGTCAGCCGCAAACCGTTTGATCCCGGCGATCGAAATCGGTTCTTCCACAAAGCGCCTCCGGCAGTTGTCCTCGCAGGGATGTGGGCAGACGCGTCCGATCGCACCGGGAAGCGGAATCTTCGTCCGGATCAACCTGATCGCTTCTTCATAGTTGCCGTTTGCGACAAGACCGACATAGCCCTGACAGTCCGTATGTGCGGGACAGGCAGTCATGCACGGCGGCCGGCAGTCGCCGACATGGTTCGACAGGAGCAGTTCCAGATTCGTCTTGCGTGATTCGTATACTCTCTCCGTATCCGTATGGATGATCATGTTCGGCGCGATTTCGGTGGCGCAGGCTTTCAGCAGCTTCGGATTGCCCTCCGCTTCCACCACGCAGATGCCACAGGCGCCGTAGATCTCCGTCCGGTCATCGAAACACAGGGTCGGGATATGAACGCCGTTTTCCTTTGCAACCTCCAGGATGGTCTGACCCGGAAGTGCAGTTACTTCTTTTCCGTCGATATTTACTCTGAATTTTTTCATAGCGTTAATCCCTCTTTACCGCACCGAAGTTGCACGCTTCTTCACAGCGCCCGCACTTGATGCACTTATCCTGATCAATCACATGTTTTTCCTTGCGTTCCCCCGCAATCGCGCCGACCGGGCACTTACGTGCGCAAAGCGTACAGCCCGTGCAGGCATCTTCGATCGTGAACGTGATGAGCGCCCTGCAATAATGTGCCGTACATTTTTTCTTATAGATATGATCCTCGTATTCGTTACGGAAATAACGAATGGTCGTCAGCACGGGATTCGGTGCCGTCTGCCCCAGACCGCACATGGAGCCGTCTTTGATTTTGACCGCGAGTTCCTCAAGCAGTTCGATATCGCCATCCCTGCCGTCTCCCTGCGTGATGCGTTCGAGGATCTCGAGCATGCGCTTCGTACCGAGCCGACAGTAATTGCACTTTCCGCAGGATTCCTTCCGCGTAAAGTCAAGGAAGTATCGTGCCATGTCAACCATGCAGGTATCCTCGTCCATAACGATCATACCGCCGCTGCCGACGATCGCACCGGTCTTCGTGATGTTCTCATAATCCACAGGCGTATCGATGAGCGCTGCGGGAATACAGCCGCCGGACGGTCCGCCCATCTGTACGGCCTTGAACGCCCTGTCCTTCTTGATGCCGCCACCGATGCCAAAGATGACATCTTTCAGCGGAAGACCCATCGGGACCTCTACAAGTCCGCCCTTCTTGATCTTGCCCGCAAGCGCGAACACCTTCGTGCCCTTCGACTGCTCCGTACCGAGCGCCGCGAAAGCCGCGCCGCCGTTTGCGATGATCCACGGAACGTTTGCGAAGGTCTCGACGTTGTTGATGTTTGTCGGCAGCTGCCAATAACCTTTCTCAGCAGGAAACGGTGGTTTGAGTCTCGGCATGCCGCGCTCGCCCTCGAGCGATGCGATGAGCGCCGTCTCTTCACCGCAGACAAATGCGCCCGCGCCCGCCTTGATCCGGATGTCGAAATCAAATCCGCTACCAAGGATGTTCTTTCCGAGGAAACCGTTTTCACGTGCCTGAGATATAGCGATTTCAAGTCTCGTGATCGCAAGCGGATACTCCGCACGCACGTAGATCACGCCTTCACCCGCGCCGATCGCATACCCGCCGATGAGCATGCCTTCGAGCAGCGAGTGCGGATCACCTTCGAGCACGGAACGATCCATGAACGCGCCGGGATCACCCTCATCCGCATTGCAGACCATGTACTTGCTTGAACCGCGGTTGTTCTTCGCGGCATTCCATTTGAACCAGGTCGGAAACCCCGCGCCGCCGCGTCCGCGAAGCCCGGAGACTTTTATGTCTTCGATCACGTCGCCTGCTGTCATCGACGTGAGCACCTTCCGGAGTCCTTCGTAGCCGCCGGCTTCTATATAGGCTTCAATTCGCTCGGGATTGATGATGCCCGCATTGCGCAACACGATGCGCTTTTGATTGGACAGAAACGCTTCGTCTTCTGCACTGATCAATAGATCCTGCGCAACCTTGCCGTTCTTTAAATGTTCGTCCACGATCTGCGCCGCCTTCTCGGGCGTCACCTTTACGTAGCGTGCCGCGAGCGCCGCGCCGTCATACACATCGACGATCGGCTCGAGATAGCAGTTGCCTACACACCCTGTCTTTTCGACCGTAACCTTTAGGCTGTTTGCCTTGATCTGTTTTTCGAGTTCTTCAGAAGTCCTTCGGGCGCCCGATGCGACGCCGCATGAACCCTGACCTACCACAATCCTCATACCTTGCTCCATTCTGATACTTCACAGTATCACAAATGCTCTGTTTAGGAACAGATCCCTCTGTCCTGCTTGTTATCCCGTCCGATCCGGAACAGTTTCCTGTGTCCGTTTGTTACCTCGTCCGAATTGCTTCCAATGCTTTTACTGCGGATTCCTTGGTCAGGTTGCCGAAAGTCTCATCACCATCCGGTCCTTTGACCATCATGACCGGCGCAAGACTGCAGCAGCCGAGACAAGCGACGTTGTTCAGCGTAAATTTGTTGTCCTCTGTCGTCTGTCCATCGGAAATGCCCAGATGTTCACAGATCGCTTCTTCAATCAACGCAGATCCGTTCACATGGCAGGCCGTCCCCTGACAGAGCATGATGAGGTATTCGCCGATCGGTTCGAGGCGAAACTGCGTATAGAAAGTGGCGACCCCATAAATTTTTGCAGGTGCAACCTCTGTCTTTGCCGAAATGTAATTGATCGTATCAAGTGAAAGATAGCCGTAAATGTCCTGCGCCTTTTGTAGAATCGTGATCAGGCTGCCCTTCATGCTGCCATAAGTCGAGATCACCGACGCAAGCTCCTTAAAATCCGCGTCATTTATCGGCGCGGTGCCGCAGTTTTCGCACATGCTATGCCTCCTCTGGCGACCTCCCCGACGAAATCGGTACGAAACCGGTAAATCCGGTACAGGAGCCGCATTCAACAAAATGAGGGATGACGTGTTGTATCCCCGTTTCAGAAATACTTCCTCTTCACAGATGTTATCAAAATGCAAGACTGTTTTCAAGTAAATATGCGTAAAATATGAGATATACTTGATAAATTTTATCAAGTACGCAGAGTCCTGTATTTTTCACGGATTACTATTCAGAAAAGCTTCATATTTCTGAATATTTTACAGAGCAGAAACGGAACGTATGTTTTACCGGGAACGCTCCCGATAATCGGTAGCGTGAATTGCTCGAACCCGCCTGCATTTCGGTAGAGAGGATTGCTCGAACCCGCCTACCTTATGATATAATAATTCAGTAAATTGAATAAATCAGTTTGTTCGCCATCGGCGCAGTTAAAAAGGAGGACGCCCATGAAGAAGACTTTGATTATTTTCGCACTTACGTTGATGCTTGTTCTGACCACCTTTTCAGGCTGTTCGAGCGGAGGCACCGGCGATGGAAGTACAGACGGCACTGCGGCAGCAACCGACACACTGACCGGCGACACATCCGGCATCTTGGAAGATATATTAAGCGGCGCGGACGAGACATTGGCAGACAGCGACAAACTGCCGCCGAACTTCATCGACCCCGTTACCGCGGACAACGCGCAGGGCATGCTCGGGCTGAGCCCGGATGAATTCGGCGAATATGTGTCGGAAGCCTATGCGGCGACCGGGGCGCTTACGACGTCGGCTTACGAGGTTGCGCTGATCAAATGCACCGACTTTGACGCTGCAGCGGAAGTAAAAGCGCTCGTCGCCGGCGGGTTTGAATCGGGCAAGTGGATCTGCGTCATGCCGGAGCAGAGCTTCACCGTAGAATCAGGCAGTTACGTCCTGCTCGCAGTTTCAAGTAAGGCAGGCGGCGATGCGATCCTTGAAAGTTTCACGGCGGCGGCGGATGGCAATGTCGGCGATGCAGATATGTTTTACACGAAGTCTTAGCAAGGATAACGATGTTCTTCCTGCCATATTGTAAAGAAATCGGATAACCATGCTTTCCCCGATGCGTCGTAAAGCGTCAAAGCGGCCATGCTCTTTTCCGGTGTGACATTTTTATACTATTTTCTGCCGATCGTGCTCGCGCTGTATTTCGTCGCGCCGACGCCGGGCGGATCTCCGAAAATTAAGAACTGGGTGCTCCTGATCGCGAGCATCGTCTTCTATGCGTGGGGCGAACCGATCTACGTGCTGCTGATGCTCGGGCAGTCCCTGTCGGGGTGGTTCTTCGGGCTGCTGATCGAACGGTGGCGCGAGCGGGAAAGGCTTTCGAAAGCGGCGCTTGCGGCGGCGATCGTCATCGGCATCGGTGGGTTGATGTTCTTCAAGTACACGGACTTCTTCATCGGCAATGTGAACGTGCTGTTCGGCACATCCGTTGCCGCGCTGAAACTCGCGCTGCCGATCGGCATCAGCTTCTATACCTTTCAGATTCTCAGTTATGACATCGATCTTTACCGCGGAAATGCGAAAGTCCAGCGCAACTTCCCCACGTTCGCGACCTATGTGGCGCTGTTTCCGCAGCTGATCGCTGGACCGATCGTACGCTATACGCATGTCGAACAGACATTGGAACAGCGGCGCCAAACGATCGATGACTTTGCCTGTGGTGCGCGCCGCTTCGTCATCGGTCTCGGCAAGAAAGTCCTGCTCGCAAACGTCCTCGGAGAGCTCATAGAAATATACAAGACGGGCGATGAAAACAGCGTGCTTTTCGCATGGCTCTACATCATCGCCTATGCGTTTCACATCTACTTCGACTTTTCGGGCTACAGCGATATGGCGATCGGACTCGGTCGCATCTTCGGCTTCCGGTTTCACGAGAACTTCAATTACCCCTACATTTCAAAAAGCGTCACGGAATTCTGGCGGCGCTGGCACATCTCGCTGTCGAGCTGGTTTCGCGATTACGTCTACATCCCGCTCGGCGGCAACCGCGTGAAGCCGGTTCGTCATATTTTTAACATTGTTTTCGTCTGGTTCCTGACGGGATTCTGGCACGGCGCGGGGTGGAACTTCATCCTTTGGGGGCTGTTCTTTGCCGCGATGCTCTTGATCGAAAAGTACGGATTCAGCCGGTTGGGCGATCGGTTGAATGGTCGTCAGGGAACAACCCGGGCGGATTTCGTTCGGTCTGTTTTGATCCGAATTGTCCGCCACATCTATGTAATGCTCTGCGTGCTTCTGAGCTGGACGCTCTTTGACGCGGGGACGATGGCGGAAGCTTGGACGCGAATCGGCGCTCTGTTCGGTGTGGGAACGGACAGC
>JAISKP010000128.1 GCA_031260885.1 Eubacteriales Family XIII. Incertae Sedis bacterium | reverse complement strand
AAATCCAAACATGAGACACTTGAAACCGCATTCCACACGCTCAGTGCAAAACTCTACCAGAATGCACAGGGCGGCGGTGATCCGGAGCAGGCACCCGGCGCGGATGGATTCGGAACCGGCGCTACCGGTGCAAATGAGAATGCCGGCGCTGCTGAACCGGACGAGAACATCGTGGATGCCGACTTTGAAGTGGTCGACGACGATGCGCCGAAAGAAGAATAAAAAGCATAAAAGTACAATCAAATATAAGTATCTAGGTGAATGGGCTGTCCCGCGTGTTTCTGTCGGAAACATGCGTGGACAGTCATAGTGATATCAGAAGGTAAACGAAAAAAGGAACGGGTTTATGGCGGATAAACGTGATTATTACGAAGTGCTGGGCATAAAAAAGGGCGCGACCGAGGACGAGATCAAAAAGGCCTTTCGGAAAATGGCAATGCAGTATCACCCTGACAAAAACCCGGGCGATAAAGCCGCAGAAGAGAAATTCAAGGAAGTAAATGAAGCCTACGGCATCCTGTCGGATGCAAAAAAGAAAGATCTATATGATAAGTTCGGGCATGCCGGCGTCGATCCCAACTCGGGATTTGGCGGTGGCGGCGGTTTCGGTGGTGGTTTTGGCGGCGGCGGTGCCGATTTCAGCGATATCTTCGGCGATCTGTTCGGCGGGATCTTCGGCGGCGGCGGAAACAGCAATGCGCGCAGAAATGCGCCCAGAAAAGGGCAGGATCTTCAGAAAACGATCCGCATTACATTTAAAGAAGCCGCTTTTGGGACAAAGAAAAAGATTACACTCAATAAAAGCGTCGAATGTCCGTCCTGTCACGGCAGCGGTGCCGAACCGGGAACATCCAAGAAAACCTGTTCGCAGTGCGGCGGTTCCGGAAAAGTGCAGACGCAGCAAAACACGCCGTTCGGCGCCTTTACAAACGTCAGCACCTGTCCGACCTGTCACGGCACGGGACAGATCATTGAGACGCCATGTAAGCAATGCGGCGGTTCCGGCAAGATTCGCAAGGATGTGACGATCTCCGTCGACATTCCCGCCGGCGTGGACAACGACAACATCATTCCGCTGAAAGGACAGGGTGAGCAGGGAATCAACGGCGGTCCTGCGGGCGATCTTTATATCATCATCAGCGTAGACAAGCATGAACTTTTCGCGCGGTCGGGTAATGATCTTTCGCTTGAAATTCCGATTACATTTGATCAGGCGGCGCTTGGGACGACGATCACGGTTCCGACGCTCACCGAAAAGGTGACCTATAAAGTGCCACCGGGAACACAACCGGGGACGGTGTTCCGTCTGAAGGGGCAGGGCATCAAGTCCCTGCGCGGGAACAAAACAGGTGATCTATATGTCAAAGTGAATCTCGAAGTCCCCACAAAGCTAAACGGGGATCAGAAGAAGAAGATCAAGGATATGGCGGACGCGATCGGACAGGATGCTTATACGAAGCGAAATAAATTCGCGAATTGCGTCAAGAAGATGTTCAACTGAGCGACACAAGGGTAGTGTCGTTGGGATGGTTCTTAACTGTCCTATACCCTGTATTGCTCATTTTAGTTTATGCAGCGTCGGCTTTCTGTTTTTATAGGTTGCGATGTAATCGATTCCGGCTTCGCGGAGCATATGTCCGGCGGCTTCAAGATGATCGCCCACATCGGCGGCTTTGTGAGCATCCGAACCTGTTGTTACGATTTCACCGCCCAATTTTTTATACAGCTTCAGGATTGGCATCGTCGGGGTTGTGTCCTTCAGACCGTAGCGGTAACTCGACGTGTTGATCTCGATTCCTTTTCCCAGTTCGATGAGTTTCTTTAATATTTGTTCGATTCGGTTCATGTAGACGGTTTCGTCGGGGATTCTTTCGATATACCGCTCTACGTAGTTGATGTGTCCGAGGACATCGAAGTCCGTAAAATCCGTGATTGCGGCAAGCATGTCGTCATAGTAGTCTGTGACGGCTTGCTCGGGTGTTCTCGGAGCGAGATAATCCGGTGTATCAAGCGATACGCCGCGGGCGCAGTGCACGGATCCGATGATGAAATCAAACGGAAAGGCCGCCGCCGTTTCGGCGCAGATGCGGTTTGGCGCGCCGGGCTGCATGCCGAGTTCAATCCCCTTTTTTATTGTGATTTCGTCTTTATATTGTGCGGTGACGCGACCAAGCATTTCCGTGTAACCGGTGAAGTCGAGTTCAAACGGAAAATCGGGATCCCGGTACATCGGATCGTAGTGATCTGTGAGTGCGATTTCTTCGAGTCCTTTATGGATCGCTGCGTTTATGATATCGTCCGGATCTGCGTCCGAATCGGCTGAAAATGCGGTATGAAGATGGTAGTCGTACAAGTGAATGGCTCCTTAATCGTTTCCGGGGTATGGGTACAGGCACTGCATGAAAATGAATTTACACAAACAGTATGTCCCTCTGTGTTACAATTACAGTATAACATATTCGAAGTATATTTGAAGGGAGTACTATGGCTGACAGCGGAAACACACTCGTCATCATCGATGGAAACAGCCTCATCAACAGAGCCTACTACGCGATTCAGCGACCCATGATCACGAGCGAGGGGATCTATACGCAGGGCATTTACGGGTTTCTGACGATGCTGAACAAGATCGTCACAGACCATGTGCCGGACTATATCTGCGTCACCTTTGACCGCAAGGCACCGACCTTCCGCCACGAGGAATATGCGGAATATAAAGCGGGACGGAAGGGGATGCCGCTGGAACTGGCGATGCAGCTTCCGTATCTGAAAGACATCCTTGCGGCAATGAACATCGAGATGTTTGAAACCGACGGATTCGAAGCGGACGACCTCATCGGGACACTCGCCGCACAGGGGGAAGCGGCGGGATTGGAACCGCTTATCATCAGCGGCGACCGCGATACGTTGCAGCTCGTTACAAAAAAGACGAAGGTGCTCTTTACGAAGAAGGGCATTTCGGAATTCGATCTCTTTGATGAAGATGAATTTAAGGAAAAATACGGCTTTCCGCCGTTGCAGTTTATCGATTATAAGGGGTTGATGGGCGACAACTCCGACAACATTCCGGGGTTGCCGGGCGTGGGCGAGAAGACGGCGTCCAAACTGATTTTGGAGTACGGCACGATTGAAAATCTGATCGAAAAGTCCGATACGATTTCAAATCAGAAACTGCGCGAAAAGGTCGAGGAGAACGCACAGCTTGCGCTCATGAGCAAGCGCCTTGCGACGATTGTGACGAATGCACCGATCGAAATTGATCTCGAGAAGATGCGGTACGGCGTAGCCGATGCGGCGAAGCTTGCTCCGATCTACAGAAAGCTGGAGTTCAAAAGTTTTTTGAAGAAGCTCGAAATGCCGGACGTGGCAGGGGATCCGAAAGGTTCACCGGATGGTTCAGGATCGTTCGGCACTCAGGATTTCCTGTCTGCCGCAGATGAACTGTCCGCCTATGAAGATGCGCCGGCGTTTTGCACCCCTGCCTTTGAAACGGTGGTCGTCAGCAGTGTCGATCAAATTGAAGAAATCAAGGTCGCGCTACAGGATGAACCGTATGCGGTCATCAAGGGTTTCGGCGACAACAATCACAGAGACACGCCAATCGTTTACGGTATTAATATTATGACAACAAAGTGTCACTACTATATCTCGTGTGATTCCGACAGCAAACTGTTTGTAGAAACGCTCCGCATTGTCGGAGACAGCAACATTCCGCTGATTGCGCATAATTTTCAGACCGATGTCTATATGTACCGGCGCATTTTGAAAACACTGCCGGCGGACGTCCAAAACACGGTTCTTTATGCGGGATACGAACCGAATATCCTGTTTGATACGGCAGTCGCGCAGTATTTGGTCGATCCGAATGGAAGTAACGAGTCCATTCATGCGCTGTGTGCTTCCTATTTTAGTGTTGATATTCCGGATGAATCCACCTTTTTTCAGGGTGTCCAAACCGATCTGTTTGCAGATACCGCACAGCGTGAGTCGGAATATGGGAGAAAGTGGTGCTGTGCGGTTCTTTCTCTGAAAAATGCGATCGAACCGAAGATTTCTGCGATGGAATTGGCAGAACTGCTAAAAAAAATCGAACTGCCGTTGATCGAGCCGCTCGCCGATATGGAATCTGAAGGCATCAAGCTCGACAAAGAGGTGCTTCTTGCGGTCGGCAATATTCTAAATGAGGGTATCGAAGCGCTTGAAAAGGACATCTATGAGATGTCCGGGCAGACGTTCAATATCAACTCGCCGCAGCAGCTCGGAAACGTCCTCTTTGAGGGCATGGGACTACCCCACGGTAAAATGACGCAACGCGGCTATTCCACGAGTGCCGACACGCTCGAAAAACTGCGTGATGAAAACCCGATCATCGATAAAATCCTGAAATATCGCACGTATGCAAAGCTCAACGGCACCTATGTGGATGGTCTGATCCCGTTGATCGGCACAGACGGCAAGATCCATGCGCATTTTCAGCAGACAATCGCAGCGACCGGTAGGCTCAGCTGCACGGAGCCGAACATGCAGAACATTCCGATCCGGCAGGAACCCGGCAGGGAAATCCGCAGGGCATTCATCCCCGACAACGACGAATATGTGCTGCTCGGTGCCGATTATTCACAGATCGAACTTAGGATACTCGCGCATTTCTCAGGGGATCCGATGCTTACCGAGGATTTCAGGCTCGGAGCGGACATTCACACGCGCACGGCGGCGCGGGTCTTCGGCGTTCTTGATGAAAAGGATGTGACGCCGCAGCAGCGCAGCAACGCCAAGGCTGTGAACTTCGGCATCATCTATGGTATGAGCAGCTTCGGTCTCTCGGAAGACCTGAAGATCACGCGCAAGGAAGCCGAGCGCTATATCAATGACTATTTCGCGGAGCATCAGGCGGTAAAGGCTTATCTGAACGAATGTGTCGCGCGCGCAAAGACAAAAGGTTATGCGGTGACCTTGATGGGCCGAAGACGCGCCATTCCTGAGCTGACCGCATCCAATTATATGGTGAGGCAGTTCGGAGAACGTCTTGCGATGAATACACCGATTCAGGGCAGCGCTGCGGATATCATCAAACTGGCGATGATCGGCGTATACAAAGCGTTGCGTGAAAAGAAACTGAGCTCCCGTGTGATCCTCCAGGTGCACGATGAACTGATCATCCATGCACACAAATCGGAGCTTGAGGAAGCGCAGGACATCTTAAAACGGGAAATGGAAAATGCCGTAAAATTAGAAGTGCCGCTCGTCGTAGATCTGAACACGGGAAACAGTTGGTATGAACTCAAGTAGGGGCGATCGAAACGCGACATCGGATCTGAAAATCATCGGAATCACAGGGGGCATCGGCTCCGGAAAAAGTCTGGTGACGACCTATCTTCGTTCTCTGAATTACACGGTCTACGACGCCGATGAGATCGCAAAAGAGGCTGTCCGCCCGGGTGAGCCTGTGCTCGAACGTCTCAGGGAGGCATTCGGACCGGAGATTCTCAATGCAGAAAGCGGTTTAGACAGGCAGGCATTGGCCGATCTGGTCTTCGGAAACGAAAAAAATGTCGAAATGATGAACGGTATCATGCACGGCGATGTGATTTCCCGGATCGACAGTGCGCTATGCCGAAGCAGACAGCAACTGACGCAGACCGCCGGCAGCGGCGAAGTAAAAAACAATACAGTTTTTCTATCAGCGCCTTTGCTTCTGGAAGTGGGGCTGGATGATCGCTGTGACGAAGTATGGCTCATTACAGCCGATGAAGAAATCCGCGTGCAACGTGCCGCAACCCGGGACAATGTCCCGCCGGAAAAAATAAGAGATCGCATCCGGCATCAAATGCGGGATTCCGAAAAATCCGAAAAGGCAGATGTCATCATCAAGAACAATGAAAGTCCGGCAGCTCTGTATGCGCAGATCGATAACCTGCTCATGATTGTCGATGACCATCACTACCACCCGTCAGACGGGTGATAGTGATTTCGCACACTTTGCTTGCTCGTCTTCTTCATGTGCCTTCCTATGATGTACGACCAGGAAGATTGTCAGCAAGACGAGCTCAATGACAAACGCGATTGCCACAAAGAGTGTCCAGCGGTTGATGAACACGAATTGCTCAGTAAAACGCTCCAGCACAATCCAGACAATGGGGGTGAGGATACCCGCAAGGATGGTGAGTACCCTGAAGACCGCCGTGCTCTTGCGCCCACGCACATCTGTCTCCTGAGCCGCCGCCTCTTGTCCGTCAGAATCCGCTGCCTCGTTGTGCTTGAAGAACAGCGCGACGAGAAGGACTGCCGCTATGAGAAGGGCAATGATGGAGAGCAGGAGCGAGAGCAGGCTCCATGCGTCTTCGGCGGTAGGCGCATCTAGCGGTACATTGTCATCGAGGAAGTCCTGACTCGAGTTTCCGGTTTCGCTTAATTCCGGGATGGGCGCAAAGACAATCGGTGCAGGTGCCGATGGCGTGGGTGTTGGGACCGGCGTTGGCGTAGGTGGCGCCGGTGGTGTTGGGGTCGGCGTCGGCATAGGTGGCGCCGGTGGTGTGGGCGTTGGGGGCTGCGGATGGGTCGGCACGGGCACCCGAGCGTAGTTGATGTCGTAGTTGTTGTAGGCGTTGGTAAAAGGCGCGGTGTAGAAGCTGTAGATGATGTTGTTGTCGTGCAAGATGGAGTCGGCATCACCATTTAGCTCCCAAGCGTAGCTTGTCGCTGCCGAATTATCGGCGAAGGTCACGACGTATGTGGTGAGTGCTTTGATTGCGTCACCCTCGGCATAGATTGCTCCGCCGTCACCGCCCGCCTGATTGTTGGTGAAGAACGAACGTTCGGTATGGACTGTCGCTGATTCTGCAAGATACAAGGCTCCACCGTTTTCGCCGGCTTTATTGCCATCGAAGGTGGCCGCTCCCAGGGTAAACGCGGCATCATTTCCAATGGCCACGCCGCCACCGGTCGTGGCGGTATTGTTCGCGATCCGTGCACCGGTGGCGATAGACGTGGGGGCTAAGACATAGACCCCGCCACCCTTGTCGCCAGCAGTGTTGCCGTGGATCTTGGCAGTTCCGGAGATGGTCAGGGTGCCGCCGGAATTAGCGATGCCGCCTCCTTGGGTAGCTGCCTGGTTGTTGTATATCTCAACCCCTCGACCGATTTCGGCCGTACCGGAGATGATGCGGATACCGCCGCTGTCACCCGCGGAGACATTGTCATGAATCTCGGCATAGTCGGTGACGCTCAGCGAACTGGCCTCACCTTTCAAGACCAAGGCGCCGCCATAGGTTCCGGCGGTGTTATGCGCCACAATGGGTTGGCCGATGATGACCGTGCGCCCACCCGCGTTGGTATAGATGGCGCCGGAGTGCGTCTTTGCTGTATTGCCGCTGATCTCGACATCGCCATAGATATGCAGCAATCCATTGGAATTATCGATAGCCCCCGCATAGCCATTGGTCGCCGTATTGTTTGTGATCTTCACGTTGCCGTAGACGTTCAAGGTCGCGTTATCAATCACCGCGGCTCCACCGTCGGTATACACGGCGTTATCCCTGATCTGCGCATTGCCATAGACATTGACCCAGGCACCGTTGTAGCAATAGAGGCCACCGCCATTGTAATTGGCGTTCACATTGTTGCGGATCTGTGTCGTGCCATAGATGTTGGCAAGACCACCGTTCACGACGATTCCGCTCCCCGTCGCACCGGTCCGCGTGATCCGATTGTTCTGTACGATGGCACCATCGGTAAGGTTAAGCGTGCCGTAATAACAGCGGATGATCGAAGTCTCCGCCGCGACATTGCTGCCGTTGCCGTCCAGGATCAGGTTGGTCAGCTTCAGCTTGGCGTTGTTCGCAGAGGCAGCGTGGTATTCGCCCACGAAGATCATGTTGCCCGTATTGCCCGGTGCACGGATGAGGGTGCGGGTCGCCTCGTCGTAGCCCGAAGTGATGGTGACGTTTTGATTGGAAGATATCTTCACCCTGTCGGAGGCGATGGAGAAGTCCGCGCCGATCTTGATGGTATAGTGCGTGCCGTCGGCAGGCACCCGGTAGAGCAGTGCATTGACCAGCTCGTCCTCGTCGTAGACCGTGATTTGATTCGCTGCCGAGTCCAACGCGTTCACGGATTCACCGGCTTCCTCACCGGATTGCTCCTCGTTGTCAGTTTGTTCCCCCTCTTTATCAGCTTGCTCAGGTGAGGCGGCTGCAGTTGCGTCTTCCTCGCTCTGGTCGCCTGTGGCGCCTTTACCTTGGTCGCTCGCAGCCTCCTCATTTTGGTCGCCTGCCGCGTCCTCGGGCTGCCCGCCGTCTTCCGCGTTCTCCTGCGATTGGTCAAGGCCGGACGCGGCATCTTCCCTTTCACTGTTTGCCTGTGACGCTTCTTCGCGAATGTGCGACTGAGCGCCATCATCAGCGAAGGCAAACGAGCAGAGATCGAACGATAATAGAAGGCAGAGCAGTACTGTTGCCGCCTTCCTGAATAAGTGTGTTTTTTCCATATTGTACCTCTTTCTTGTGGGGTCAGGCTGGGTCGTAGATTACTTATAGGGAAGTATTGCCCCCTTTAGCGCCCGTATACCCCAATACGCTATCGAATAATTCGACACTAAACTATGGTGTAACCCCATGGTCAAGCGTATTTTTGAGATAAATTAAAAACATCAGCGGAAACTACTCTAAAATCACGCTATTCCGTTGGCAATAATGACGCGCACCTACTTGTAAACAGTTCGCATTAATAATATAATCGCACCATGGATATGAGCATTAGCAGAAAATATATAGACAAGGCGACTTCCAAATTTTTACATATGGGGGGGGGCTCTTTTAGCAGATAACGATCTTTACTTTTTTAATTAGACGAGCGATTGTTGCGCGTAAAGCGCACACCGCTCGTTTTTTTGGTGCGGTTATTTTGTATGGATAAAGGAGAATTATTATGAAAAGATTTTTAGGCGTAGCGATGATTTTAATCATGCTGTTTACACTTACGAGTTGTGGCGGTACGGAGAAGCCCTCAGAAGCTACAGTTGACGACCCTACTTCGGAAGAACTGACAGAAGAACCAACAAGTGAGGCAAGCAAAGAGGGCGAAACGGATCTGTTCTCCTTACCCGAAGATCCCGCGTCTTCTTATTCTTATGTCGAGATAGACGGAAATATCTTTATTACCAGGCATGTAGAAGCGGAAGAAATCGCGGTCGTGCCCTC
>JAISKP010000062.1 GCA_031260885.1 Eubacteriales Family XIII. Incertae Sedis bacterium | reverse complement strand
CTAACGGCTTCCACTGCGCCGTAAATGTGACGTTGGCATCTTCGATCTGATAGGTCGCACCGGCATCCTTCTTTTCATCTCCGGGGCTCATTGTCCAGCCGTCAAACGTGAAATTAAGCCGCGCGGGCGCGGCGCCGGATACTGTATACTCCCCCGGTGCTTTATTCTTTTCCTTAAGAGGTTTGGGCATATCCGACACGCCGCCGCCGGACGTACCCGTCTTATAGCTTACGGTATAAGTCTCTGCCGGTTTTTCCTCTTCGGTTTCTGTTTCGTCTTCGGTTGCTATTTCGTCTTCGTTTCCGATTTCGTCTTCGCTTCCGATTTCGTTTTCATTCTCAGCCATTTTTTTTGTTCCCGTCCGGTACGCTTTAATATACCGGATTCATATTGATATCTTTGATGCTCTTCTCTCTTCCGCCGTTTTTGTCCGAGGGACTGAGGTCTGCGTTGATCGATGATATCTCCTCACACCAGCGTCTTCTGGCCGCATGATCGAGCGCCAGCACCTCATCTGATCCCCAGTGAAAGTAGTACGAGATAAAGGACATCTCTTTGTACATCTCATCCACCGGGTAGAGCGCTATCCCTCTCGTGTAAAATTTATAGGCACTTCAAAAGTATGCCCGCATTCGGGACATACCGCCGTCATAACGGGCGGTTCGATGTTGTTGATGCGCTGATACATATCCTGCAAAAATGCGAGATCTGCTGTGTACAGATGCTCAATATGTGCAGGAAGAACCGCTGTGATGCCGTCTATCTCTGTCACCACGTGTGACAGAACCACGATTGAAAGATAAGACGGGTTCGAGATCACACGGGGGTCGCGCATCGAACCGATCTCATCAGCCGCCGTGGCCAGACGCATCTTGCCGCGCTGATGGACTTCGCCATCTTCACCTATGATGCCCTTAGGCAGTTCAAAGTCAAATACAGTTTGCATTGTTTCATTTCTCCGTCTTATTGCTCTGCGGAGCACGGCTTATGCCGCGCCCCGCAAAAATAACATTTTATCCTTATGCTGTTCCTGATGTTTCAGCCGGGAGCGGAATAGTGTCGAAATATTCGAATGCGACCTCTATCGTTTCGATGGCGACCTCACTTTGCAGGGCGTTCAGGTCTGAACCGGTGTATTTTGTGACCCACGCATTTTTCAAATGCCATGCCATATCGCCCTCGGTCGTACCGGGGGTGCCGACCGTAGGAGGCACATCCGTCTGGATGCTGACCAACTGGATGATGATGTCTGCGACGCGGATCGAACCTTTTCTCTGATGATCCACGCAGGACCAGATCCAATCTCTGAAGTTAGCCGAACCCGTCATGCCGAACTTCATCGTAAGATTGCCGTGCTTTACAAGACCGGGAATCTTTACCGGCGACAAACTTCCTGAATTACCCTGACGAAACTCGACGACATCGACCGTCGCGTCAAGACCTGTGATCTCACTAAATGCTGCTTCTCCGTCTCCGCCGTTGATGGATACGAGGAAGTTCATCTTTGTAAACGGATAAGCTCCTGCACCCGCACCGACTGTGCTTGTAGTACCAAATGCCATGATTTATTCTCCTTTCCTGAATCTAAACCGATTCAAATGCCTACTCTGCACCGCCGGATTCCGCTGTAAACTGTGTGACGCGGAATATAACAAACTCAGCGGGTTTAACCGGTGCAATACCGATGTTACAGATCAGGCGTCCGTTTTCAATATCATCACGTGTCATCGTAGACGGGCCTATATCGACAAAGAACGCCTCTGCCGGCGAGTCTCCGGCGAGCATACCCGCCTGGAAGAGTCCGTCTAAGAATGATGATATAGTCATGCTGACTCTGTTCCAAAGATCCGTGCCGTTGGGTTCGAATACGACCCAGTTCGTCGCGTTCTTGATGGATTCCTCAACGAAGATAAAGAGTCTGCGGACATTGACGTACTTAAAGCTCGAATCGGAGCTTGCAGTCCTTGCGCCCCAAACGCGTATACCCTGACCAGGCAGTGAACGGATGAGATTGACACCGATGGGGTTCAGGATATCCTGTTCCTTCGCCGTGTATAATGTTGAAAGGCCTGTGCTGCGAACGATCTCATTGGCCGGAGCCTTGTGTACGCCGCGCTCAACGTCTGTCCGGCTGTAGATGCCGAGGACTGCGCCGCTGGGCGGTACAAAGGTATTCTGATTGGAAAGACGGTCAAAGGTCTCGATCCACGGATGATAGATGGCCGAGTATGTGGAATCAACGATCCCGCGATACTCTGATATCTCACCTGTCTTCACGTAGTTAATCGGCACATCGATGACCGCAAAGCGATTCTTTTCAAGCTCACAATGCGCAGTCAAAGCGACGAGGACCTCCGGAATAGTAACTCCGGGTACCGCGATCAGACTCACGACATTGTTTTCCTTAAACGCTTCGATGCCCGTGCGCTTGCCGGGGCCGTTGTCAACACCGATAAAGGTGCCGGCATTTGCGGAAGCGATAGTACCGTCGTTACCGCCGGTGAAGCTGATCGTCACTTTGGTTGCACCTTCATCAGCAATGGCTGCGATAGGCGGGGCGATCTCGTCTGAGCTTTCGGCTGCAACATCTACTATCTCACTGTTTGCAAGACGGCGCAGTATGAAGTCAGGCGACGATTCGTTGAGGTTTACACTTCTGAATATTTCATTGGTGCCGTCACTCTGGATCGTGACATCGATCTCGCTGGAGTATACGAATGACTTCGGAACCAGCGAAGCATCCACGGGATCTTTCTCGAACGGCTTTTCAAAGGTGACGAGATCATCGAGAATCATCGAGATGCGGTTGTACTCATCTCCGAATTTGACAATGTCTCCCTCCTGGAATCCGACGACAGCCTTTGCCTTATATGTGTTTTCTACTTCTCCGACATCGATGAGCTGTAGTCTGCTCTTGTTCGTCGCCGCTATCGTGATAACGATGCGGTTGCCCCACTTGCCCTCACTGGTAGCGGTGAAGGACAGGATGCCCTGCGATGCCGTCGATGCTTTCGCATCTTCCGGAATTACCCTGCTGACGAAGCAGCGCGTACCGCCGTTGATAAAGAACTGTTCGACCGCATAAGGCAGAAAACGATAATCCCCGTGAGTGTGTGCACTCAGGTAGCTGCCGTACTGCCTCAGATAATCCGCAAAATTCGTGATGAGGAGAGGTGCCCCGGTCGTGGGTCCCTTCTCTGCTATTCCGACGAATCCCGCCGTGCTTGTTCCTACACCTTCGATCGCTCTCGGCGATGAGCTGTATTCTTCTACATATACGCCTGGTGATAAATATTCAGCCATATTTGTTCGGTTTGGATGGTATTCCAAACCTCCCTCCTTTCGGTTTTAATAACTTATTGATAATATGCTATGTTACTATGATATCGCGACGCCTACCCTCCTTTCGCTTTCGCAGTCTGCTCGTTACTCTCATTCTGATCCGGCACGGCTGAAGCGTCCGTTTCGGGCTCTGTCTTTGTGCCCGTCCTGGCCTTCGGTTTGGGTTTCATAATGGCATCTATGCCAATCCTCTTTCCCTCTGCGCCAACCTCGATGTCCCCTATAACGAATGTCCGGTAGCTGTCACCTGCCGCTGTGACCGAACGCAGTATCCAACTTGCATTGCTGTCATCATTTGGCAGACGGAGCAGACAGGTGCCGTCACGCACCCTGCCCGTCACGCGATAGGCAAGATGCAGACCCGAGACCTGCACATCCGGAATCTTCGCCAGCTTATATGCGCCTTCCGGCGTTATCTTGATAATCTCGATTGCTTCGAACCGAGTCTCATCCTTGGAAACGATGCCGTATCTGCGGCCCGGCAGCACCTGATTGTACAGGCTGTTTACTGTCAGCAGTCTTTTTCTTTCATCTATGGCCTGCGCGATAAATGACGGCGCTGCTACACGTACGGCATCAACGGCAATAAGCCCTTTCAGACTACCGTCTATCGTCAGATATGCTTCACCGAAGGAATCCTGCGGTATCAGACTGACCTCCATAGCCGGGATCTGTTCATCAAGATCCGCATAGGTCACGGTCACCGTCTCGGGTTCAAATCCTGATACTATAACCTCAAGTTCAAAATCCTCACGGCTAATGTCGATCAGGAGTGCCAGCCCGTCCGAGGCATTGCGGTACTTCAGCTCTTTGCCGTTTTTGTTCAGACGAAGAAACCCGTCTGCGGGGCGGCCGGTTGCGCTGTCGAGTATGGTCACCGCAAGATCTATGCGATGCGTGATAGTCATGTCTGTTTTCATGTCATTTCAACCTGCTGCCCATCTACTCAATCTCCAAATTAAACGCTGCCTGCGAAACGCGCGGCGGATCTACAACTATCTCACTCGACAAGAATACAGGCGACACCTTGTAGAACAGGCTGACCTGATACGGCTTGTTGATCGCTGACCAGATGCGCACTTTTTCCTCAAGCGGGATCCTTGCGGGAGTGATCACGATCGGACTTTCATCACCTATCAGCCACGGTTGGAGCGTCTTCGGATTTACTACGTTTCCGTCGTTGACCACCTGAGCCGCTCTGCCGATTATCTTCTGTATGTCGTGCGCTTTCAGTCCCATCTGGGACGAGCCGTTAATAAAAAGCATATAGTACAGCGCGTAGGGTTTGGACGGCTTTGTGAGTCTCGTGCCCGACTGTCTTACCATCCTGGGCCCGGACATATCGAGCTCCTCTGCGATGTCGTAGAGATACAGACCCAATATATAGTCAACGTCCTGTTCGGCCGGAGATGTGACGTCGATATTATTCGGAGACGACAAGGGTTCAGGACACATCTTTTCTCTGAGTGTCTTGATGATATGTGCGCTTACGTCCGATATGATTGAATAATCCGCCATCCTGTTCCTTTCAAGTAATTGCTTGCTTTATCTCACTTACCTTCACTTCATCAACGCTTCGAGTATCACATCCGATATAGTCTGTATGGACTCACCCATGAGGATGCCGAGATCCGAATCTGGCAGGTAAACCGGTTCGCACCCGAATGTCACTTCCGTGTAGCTGCCCGGGATGTAGATACAGCCGAGAAAGCCCGCCATATCCTCCATCGTATCTGATTTGTCATTTTCCTTGCTGCGCCCCACGGTATCCGACCATGATGTAAACGAGTAGTATTCCGTGCCGCGCGTAAGCACTGCGTTGCTGAGATTGTGGTTCCAGACATATCGCATACCGCGCCATTCGCGCACGGCCGTTACGGGCAGGTATTCCGCTGTCGGATCGTCAAGTTTTTTATATGCAAAAGCGTTGCCGAGGTTGAACTGTTTCTGGGCTTCTGCCTGCATCATGCGTTCTGCTGTATCGCTGCCGGTAGCTTCGGCGAACTCTTTCAGGGCATTGATGTAGGCGATCGCGCCCTTTCCCTTTGTGATGTCGATACCGCTTCCTGCGCCAAAACCGCCA
>JAISKP010000074.1 GCA_031260885.1 Eubacteriales Family XIII. Incertae Sedis bacterium | reverse complement strand
GTTGATCGCCTGATAGAGCCCCCTGAATTCGGTGTTCGCCTTCTCGACATGGACGGTGACGGTCTTCGTGCCGAGCTGCCCGCCGATCGAAAGCGCCTCGATCTTTCCACCGATCCGGATGACGCCCGACAGATAGCCCACTGCGGTCAGGTTCTCAAACACGTCGCGCATCGCTTCCTCTTCCATTTCGAGCAATTCCCGCTCATGCGGATCGGGCAGATTCTTTCGTTCATTGAATGCCCGGATGAACTGCATGGCTTCGGGTGCCATGGCTTCGGTCATCTCGGAATACTCGTAGGTGTAGTTGGCATCAAAATAGTTCAGGTGGTTGCGTTTGCCATGGAAGTCTCTGCCTTTCAACTCGATCAGATCCTTCGTGTCGTATACATAGTCGAAGTTCGGGCGATCCGCTGTGATCTCAAGTCTTTCCGGAAACGCAGCCTTGAAAAAGTCCAGCATATGAAAGGGGACGAGCATCATGACGAACTTGGCGCCTTGCTCCTCGAAAACGGCTTTTGCCGCGAGAACCGTTTCGCGCAGTTTCTCAGGTTCATATTGACCGGTCTTCGTGAGCGGCGGGAACATGAACGTGATGTCCGTGTTTGCTTCGAGGTTGTCCGCTGCGGAGATGCAGAGGTAGTCGCCGATGATGCGCCAACTGAATTGGTTGATGTTGCGCCACATAAAAAGGGAGGTGTAGCAGAGACCGGACGTCTTGTACTCAAACCCGTTCAGGTATTCTTCAAGAATCGGACGATCCTCCAGGGTAATACGGTTTTCAAAGATGTACATAAAATATCCGCCTATTTTACGAGATTTGAGATCTCTTTGAACTTCGGGTGCTTCGCATCGCCGAGCAGTTCAAACAGGATCGACTCGGTTGTCGTCACGACCACGCCGGCGCGTTCAAGCCGCCGCAGCGCAGTGGTATAATCCCGGTCATGTCGCGATGCCGCCGCATCCGCCGCGAGGAAAACGCTGAAACCCGCGATGCGAAAATCCAGCGCGGATTGCAGGACGCAGACGTGAGACTCGATGCCGCAGAGGATGATCTTCTTTTTCGCTCTAACTTTGGAGAGCTCTTCCAGAAAGGCTTTCTCCCGACCGACGCTGAAGCTCATCTTGTCGACAGCGGGAAAATGCACAGTGGAACCGTCCTCCTGTGTTCCGTCCTGTGTTCCATCCCGCCATGCGTTTTCGATTTCAGGGATCGTTGCGCCGAGCCCCTTCGTGTACTGCTGCGTGAAAATCGCGGGAACACCGAGAATCGCACAGCCTTTGACAAGTTTTTCACAAGCGGCGACGAGCGATTCTCTGTTGTCCATGGCAGGAACGAGCTTCTCTTGCATATCGACGACGACGAGTACCGCGCCCGTTTTGTTGAGTCTAAGCGTGCTTGAATTTTGTGTCATTTGATATCGCTCCTTTGAATTATGTGCATTTGCCCGATTGTATTTATCTGTTTGATTCGGATTCCGGCGGTTCGATGACTTCTTTCAGCTTCCCCATCAGGTCGTAACCGGTCAGGTCAAAGTGCAGCGGCGTCACGGATACATAGCCTTCCTGATCGGCGCCGATGTCATTTTCATCGCAGGTCAGACCCTCATAAAAAACAGGATATCCGGAATAACGGTAACCGACGTTTCCGCTTTCGAGCGAAACCTTTTCATACCACTCGTTGTATTCGCGAATGCCGAGCCTTGTCACTTTAACGCCTTTGATGTTCTCTTTCTCAAGATCGGGGATGTTGACGTTTAGCGTCATGCGCGGATCAATTCGGCTGTAATCCAGCCCGGCGATCCGGTGGGCGAGTTCAAGCGCGGTGTCAAACTGTTTTGGTTTCCGGGCGTTGATGGAGAAGGCCGCCGACGGAAGACCGCACATGGCGCCTTCGAGCGCTGCCGAAACCGTACCCGAGTACAGCGTGTCGGTCCCGAGATTTGCGCCGTGATTGATGCCGGAAAAAACCTTGTCGATTGTGACGCCGAGACCCTTGTAGATCTCAAGACCGATCTTGACGCAGTCGGCGGGGGTGCCTTTCAGAGAGATCGCTTGGCGAACCTTCGGAAATTCCGCGAATTCATATTCAACGGGGCTCGCGATCGTGATGCCGTGCCCGCTGGCGCTGCGCTGCTCATGCGGCGCGCAGACATATACGTCGAAAGTCTCCGAAAGCGCTGCTGCGAGCCTTTCGATTCCTTCTGCGTAGATGCCGTCGTCGTTTACCACTAATATGTTCATTGACCATCCTGTTTTGATTGCGCGTCTTCTAATTTTGATTGCGTGTCTTCCTGTCCCGGTTGCGCGCCCTGTTTCGGCGCAGCGTTCGGAAGCGTGCCGCTAAGCGTGATCGGCTGCCCGGCCTTGTATGCTCTTTTCCGGGCATACATCTGACTGTCCGCTTGCTTGAAGATATCATTGTATTCATCTTCGGGTGATTTTGCAACCGCCCAACCCCACGAGATGCTCGGCGTGCCGTATTCTTCGTCGTGAATTTCCTGCAGAGATGCGTTCACGATTCCGACGAATTGTTCCGCATCCGCCTCTGTTGCATTCGGCACGAGCAGCACGATTTCATCGCCGCCGATGCGCGCGACAAAGGCACCCGGCGGCTTGTGTGCAGCGATGGTCTTGGCAACGTTGCCCAGCATCCGGTCGCCGGTCAGGTGTCCGTGGAGGTCGTTTGCCTGTTTCAGATCATTGACGTCGCCGAGGACGATCAGCAGCGGCATCAGCGCTGGGGTCATCATTTTGTGCGCTTTCGTAAGATAGGCGTTTTTGTTGTAAAGACCGGTCATCTGATCGATGGTCGCGATCGTTTCCATATAACGAAGGACGGTGTAGAGATTTGTGACCTCCGATATTTCGATCAGCGTTCCGAACTGGCGCGCGTCCTCTTTGATCGGCGTGGTCGTGATCAAAAGATGGTATTCGACGTCATCGAAGGTGACCGAGATGATGTTGTCCTGATGCGGAGAAATGACGCCGTTGCCTTTGGCGAGCAGCTCTTCCAGATATTCACCATAGGGCTGCAGATACTTGGGTCTGTGAAAAGAGAAGATCCCACCCACGCCGGTATTGTTCCAGTCCAGTATTCGCCTTTTCATGCTCAGCACAAGAATCTGCGTGCTGAGATTTGAAAACACAAATTCACGCGAAGTGGCGATGACGTTGGATGCCTTCGAACGGAAAAATCCCCTGAAACAACGGTTCAGGATGAAATACTGGACGAGCAGGAAGATGTAAAATTCGAACTTGGTCGTCCAGACAACCGACAGAATCAGATCCGCCGCAGAGGCGGATAACGCAGCGAGCAGCAGGATGGTCGCCGCCCGCATATGTTTCGGCATCTGATACAGGACGTTGAAACAAAGCAGGAAGCTCTTCACGAGCATAAAGACCCAGTAGACGAGGAGCAACAATAGCGATATGCTGACATTTCTGAGGTCCAAGAACGTCCATATCGGTGCGACCGACGTGCCGGTGATCGTGTTGTAGAGGGTCAGGGCTGTCAGCAGAAACGGGACAAAGAAATAGAGAACCAACATGCTCGCCCGGATTTTCTTGTAGCTGACCTGCGTCCATATGTGCAGACAGAACAGGGCGGGCAACGACAGGAACATCGCATAGCCAAGGACGACCGGATAGGCGAAAGCGCCGTCCGTTCCGTAGTAGTCGGTCAGCGCAGTGACGCCTGACAGAACGATCAGAAAGATGCAGTAAATCTGAAAGAAAACGTTTTGGAAATTCCTCTTTTTATATCCGTAAACGGAGCGGATCAGATAATAGATGGCCAACACAAACAGGATCGACGGAATCAGCACGTTGATCATTTCGTATCGTTCGAGATAACCGTCGACCTCGGAAGAAATCATTGCAAGGATATCGTCGAGGGAGATGTTTGCAAGGCTCAATTTTTGCATTTTGCACCTTTCATGCGTTTCGGCGCAAGGATGTTGTGCGCTTTATATCATTTTATTACATTTTCTGTGTTCACACAACTGCGACCACCCGATTCGCACCCGGATTCGAACGAAAAGGGAACAGCGCCGAAGCGGAGCGCGCGGGCAGGAACACGGAGCACGCCGGACGCTGTTGCCAAAAAGATTGTTAATAAATAGATTATCGGGAATTGCCGCAGAGGTCTTGCGTTCTTGAGCATTTTAATGTAATTTTTACTTGTATGTCGTTTGCCGCCACATAGGCGGATAATTCATTTATATGGAGGAACTGAAAATGGGAGAAGTAGTAATTGTCAGTGCCGCAAGAACCCCGGTTGGCTCATATGGCGGTTCGTTGAAGGGCATTTCTGCAGTAGAATTGGGCGCGATTGCGATCAAAGAAGCGGTTAAACGTGCAGGCATCGAAGGCGCGGATGTAGATGAAGTTATTTTCGGTAACGTCCTTCAGGGCGGTCTCGGTCAGAATGTCGCACGTCAGGCTGTCATCAAAGCCGGTCTTCCGAACGAAGTTCCGGCGCTCACCATCAATAAGGTATGCGGCTCCGGTCTTCGCGCGGTAAGCCTTGCGGCACAGATCATCAAAGCGGGCGATGCTGAGATCGTCGTCGCGGGCGGTTGCGAAAACATGAGCGCTGCCGGTTACATTCTTCCGCAGCTTCGCTGGGGCGCAAGAATGGGCGATGCAAAGGCGATCGACCTCATGGTGAATGACGGACTCACCGATGCGTTCAACGATTACCATATGGGCATCACGGCGGAGAACGTTGCCGAGCAGTGGGGACTTACGCGCGAACAGCTCGACGCGTTTGCAACGAAATCCCAGAATAAGGTCGAAGCCGCGATCAAGTCCGGCAAATTCAAGGACGAGATCGTTCCCGTTGAGATTCCTCAGAAAAAGGGCGATCCCATCATTTTTGATACGGATGAATTCCCGCGTCCCGGTGTGACGATCGAGAGCATCGCCGGACTGAAGCCCGCATTCAAAAAGGACGGCGTCGTGACCGCGGCGAACTCCTCGGGCATCAATGACAGCTCGGCTGCGGTCGTCGTCATGTCGAAGGAAAAGGCAGACGCGCTCGGACTGAAGCCCCTTGCGACGATCAAATCCTACGCTTCCGCGGGCGTCGATCCCACGATCATGGGCATCGGTCCCGTACCCGCATCGAAGAAGGCACTCGAGAAAGCCGGTCTTACGGTTGCCGATCTCGATCTCGTCGAAGCGAACGAAGCTTTCGCAGCACAGGCTGTTGCGGTTACAAGCGATCTCGGGCTCGATCCCGAGAAGACGAATGTCAACGGTGGCGCGATCTCCATCGGACATCCGATCGGCGCGTCCGGCACCCGCATCCTCATCTCGCTGCTTTACGAAATGCAGAAGCGTGATTCGAAATACGGTCTCGCAACACTGTGCATCGGCGGCGGCATGGGTACCGCGATCGTGGTTGAAAGATAAGCCGAAACCCTGTAAAATAGGTTACGGCTGAAGTAAACTGATCGGGACGTCCGGCACACTCGCCGGACGTCTTTGAATTGCAGAAGCACAAGGAAGGAATTACCGAATGACAGAACAGGTCGCAGGCAATTTTATACACGAATTCATTGAAGAGGACATCGCAGCCGGTAGGTATGCGCGGGAGATCTGTACGCGCTTTCCGCCGGAGCCGAACGGCTATCTGCACATCGGTCACGCCAAGGCGATCTGCCTGAACTTCACGACGGCTGCAAAATATGGCGGCAAGTGCAATCTGCGCTACGACGA
>JAISKP010000069.1 GCA_031260885.1 Eubacteriales Family XIII. Incertae Sedis bacterium | reverse complement strand
TCACAATATTGCCGTTTTCAAGCTCCGCACAGAGGTTCATCTTTTCTCCGCTGACCGGAGTGACCTTTCCCTTTACTTTCAAAATCGCGCTGATGCGTTCAACGGCTTCTTCAAAATTGCCGTAGATATCCGAAGCTGCTGCCAGAATCAGATTGCCCATGCTCTGCCCCGCAAGTCTTCCGTCTTTGAATCTGTAGGAGAGAATCTCTTGCATATCCTCTTCTTCACTTGCAAGTGCGAGCAGACAGCTTCTGATATCGCCGGGCGGAAGCATACCAAGATCCTCGCGCAGTACGCCGGAACTGCCACCGTCGTCAGCAACCGAGACGACCGCAGTAATCTCTGCGTTTCTCAATTTCTTAATACCTCTTAAAAGTACCGACAGTCCCGTTCCGCCGCCGATCACGGTTATCTTTATCAATTCTACCCTCTTTGTGTCTGCACTCACAGATCTCTGTGACTCAATACAACATCTTCGCCTTTTGCCTTCAGCCGTTCATAAAACATATTTGCCATTGCAACAGACCTGTGCTGACCGCCCGTACACCCAAATGAGATGCTGAGACTGTTTTTCCCCTCGCGCATATAGGCAGGCTTCAGATTTTCATATAAGCGAATAACATCTTCAAGAAAATTCACAGCTTCCGGCGATTTCATGACATAGGTCTGCACCTTTCGGCTTTTTCCGGTAAGCTTCTTCAGACTGTCCACATAAAATGGATTCGGGATAAAGCGCATATCAAACACAATGTCGGTATCCCCCGGCACGCCCAGCTTATACCCGAAGGATTGGATGATGACTTTAAAACGCTGTTCTCCGGCGTCGCCCTCCATAAACGCCCGGATCGCAGTCATCAACGCTACATTATTCAAAGCAGAGGTATCGATGATCAAATCTGCGTATTTTCGAATCGATTCGAGCATCGCGCGTTCCTCGCGGATCGCCTGCGTATTTGTCTTTCCGCCTGAAAGCGGATGATCCCGCCTCGTCTCACTGTAACGGCGCAAAATGACCTTGTCGGATGCATCCAAAAACAGGATGCGATATTCGATTCCGTCTTTTTTGAGCTCCGTCAGGTTGTCCTTGAGCTCCGTCAGAAAATTTCCACCGCGTACATCGATGACGAACGCCGCTTTTTCAATATGGAGACGATCCCGAACGATGAGTTCCACAAAATTTCGAATCAGAGACGGCGGCATATTATCGATGCAATAATAGCCCGAATCCTCGAAGTAATCCTTTGCGTGTGTTTTTCCCGCGCCGGAAAGTCCTGTAATTATGATGATTTCCATAAAACCTTCCTCAGGAGATTTTCAAATTCACAATGCGCCCCATATCGATTCCGGAATCAAGCGCGACATTTACGCCGGATACAAAATCTCCGATCCGGTTTGGGGAATGCGCATCACTGCAGATGATAAAGCGCACATCCGTAAGCGCCATCGTCTTTAGATCCGCCGCTGACAGGGACATATGATTTGTGTTGATCTCCACCAGTGTCCCGTATTTTGCACACACGACAGCGATTTCAAGCAGATCGACGGGCGCTTTATCTCCCGGATGCGCAAGGATCTTGATCTGATTTCTTTCAATCGCGCGGACGATATTCTGCGTATTCCGGCGCATCAGCCGCCGCGTATCCTTTCCGGCCTTGTCTTCAACCATGTTCTGCAATGCCCGAATGCCGTTGCCAACCATGTTCACGCCAAGCGCACCATAGTGGTATCCTGCAATCACATAGTCATACAGGTAGAATTCATCCGGTCTCACATCAAGGATTCCCGATCTGCTTACAATATTTGCTTCGATACCGAACTGTATGTCCATATCCGTATATATCGCACTGAGCCGTTCGATTTCCGCACGCATCTTGGGCACATGCCATGGTTTTATGCCGTAAGCGAGATGACCGGGACCGTGATCGGTGATCCCAATCAGGTGAATGCCCTTTGCTCGAGCCGCACGCACATTTTCCTCTATGGTACCGCTGCCGTGTGAATAGATCGTGTGCGTATGCAGATCAGAGATTATGCTGTAGCGCCGGTTGTTAATCATATACTCAATTTTATCCACTGTTTCACCTCACATAAATGCAATGATTCTTCAAATGCCGCCTTCGTCTTCTCCGATAATCTCAGGCTCGGGATAGAGCGTGATCCCGCTGCGCTTCCGCACTTCGTCTCTCACCAAGTCCATCAGCATCAGCACATCCTTTGCGGTAGCACCGCCGGTATTTACGATGAAACCCGCATGTTTTTCGGATACCATCGCACCGCCTACCGAAATCCCTCGAAGTCCGGCATCATCAATCAGTTTTGCGGCGTATGCACCCTGCGGCCGTTTAAAGAAGCTCCCGGCGCTGGGTTCGCTGAGCGGCTGACTCGAAGCACGTCTTTTCCGAAAGTCCGTCATTCGGTCGTTGATCTCGGTTACATCACCGAAGCTGAGTGTAAATGCGACCTGCAAAATTACAGAATTCCTTTGCCTGAACATGCTATCCCGGTATGACAATTGCATTTGCGAATTATTTACCGTAACAATATTATCGTCCACAATGTCATAGTATACCGCGACCGCGACAACGTCGGACAGTTCCCCACCATAAGCACCGGCATTCATAAAAAGCCCGCCGCCCACACTTCCCGGAATGCCGCCGGCAAATTCAAGCCCGGAAAGTCCGCACGCTGCGGCCCTCGCCGACAAAGCCGAAAGAAGTTGCCCTGCGTCCGCCATGAGCATTGTTTCCGCTTCCTGCGTATAATGATCGGGGAAACACTGAGCGGAAAAATCCGTTCCAATCTGAATCAAGGCGCCCCGAAATCCACCGTCTCGAACCAGCAAATTCGTACCATTCCCAAAGATAAACCACGGAATTCCTTCCCTGCGGAGCAATTGCAAACTCTGGATCAACCCATCCGCATTTGACGGCGTCAAAAACAGATCTGCAGGTCCACCAATCCGGAAAGAAGTATATTCGCTCAAACGAACATTCTCAAACACCCGATCGGCACCAAGCACCCGAGCCAATTTTTCATACATTACATGCATATTGTAATTATAGCATATCCAATCCGAAATTTCTCTGTGATTCCGCACACCGAAACACTTCCGTAATTACAGAAAATAGGGGCAGACGGAACCGAAGGAGCGCGGCGCAGCGCGTGTAGCATCTCTCATCCGGTTCCGTCTGTCCTTATTTTGGGTCAGTTGCAAAAGTAAGTGCGACCCCTAAGGGAGGATCGGAAAAATCGGAAGAGTCGTTGAGAAATCGGGACAAAAAAAGTATTTGATATCGCGGCAAAGAAGACTAAAATAGAATT
>JAISKP010000012.1 GCA_031260885.1 Eubacteriales Family XIII. Incertae Sedis bacterium | reverse complement strand
CGACTACGACGTCTACGGGGACGGTTCGCTCGTGCTCATCGACACCAAGGGGCACACGAGAGGGCATCAGTCCATCGTCGTAAACCTTGCGCAGTCCGGAAAGATCGTCCTTGCGGTCGACGCGGCGAGTCTGAAAGAGAATCTGGACGACGATATCCGTCCCGGCAGAGAGCCGTGGAATACGGCTGAAGGCATGAAATCGCTCGCCAAACTGAGAAAGTTGCGCGACGAAGGCGCCTTCCTGATCTACGGTCATGAAGCGAGTCAGTGGGATAGTCTGAAAAAAGCGCCTGCGCATTACGAATAGAAGATGTATCGACCATTCATAATTCTGTTCGGAATAATGGCCATAGGTTATATCTGTGGCAAGAAGAAATTGTTGACCGGGGAAAGCCTGGCGGGAATCAGCAGCCTTACGGTTTACATATTCCTGCCGGCGATGCTCGCCTATAACATCGGAAAGACGGAATTGAGCAGCAGTGAATTGAAGGATTTCCTCGTAATGCTGCTCTTATCCGGTCTGTCGCTGATCGTAAATATGGTTTTTTCATATTTCTGGTATAAGTTTCGTAAAATCGACGCGGAAGATAAAAAGACCTTAGAGTTCTCTTCTTTTATAAACAACAACGGATTTATAGGATTCCCGATGGCGCTGGCTTTTTTCGGCGAACAGGGCGTCTTTTATATGGTTCCGACAAATATCACGCTTGGTGTGGGAATATGGACCTACGGCGTAATCCTGATGAATCGCGGAAAAAAAGGTGCCTCTTTTTCTTTTAAAGCGCTGCTCACGGGTATCCTGAAACTCATCCTGAATCCGAATATTATCGCTACGATTTTGGGGCTGATTCTCTGTTTTGGGCATATAGAACTGCCCGGAGCCCTCGCCGATATTCTTTCGGGATTGGGAAGTATTGCAACTCCGCTGGCGATGATTTATCTGGGTGCATCGCTGGCAAGCTGCAATTTCCTTGATTTGCTTAAGGATAAGCTCGCGCTCGACAGTTCGCTCGTGCGGATCGTCATCGCACCGGCGATCACACTTGCTGCCGTATATTTTCTGAATATTACACCGATCATGAAGAATATTCTGATGTTGGAAATGATCCTTCCGGTTGCGGCATCCATGCCGATGATCATAAAGGCGTTGGGCGGACGGGATGTGCTCTGCGCCAGAGTTGTTTTTCTGTCTACAATCATCTCAATCGTCACAATGCCGCTTTGGCTAACGCTTCAGGAATATCTATTCTGAGCATCCGACCTTATTAAATAACTATTTTTCGACGCCACGCTTCTTGGCAAAATGTGCTATGGCGAATCCTGAGATCAACGTGATTACCGCCATCAGGATGACAAGAAGGAAAGTGGTATCATAGGTGTCGCCGAATTTTTCTTCGAGCTTGCTGGATAAAATCGGTCCGATGATTGCTGACGGAATGATCGAAAAAGTTGTGACTGCCAAATTGATCGAATAGTGTTTTGGACCGTAAAAGTTGTTTACAAAAGAGGCGAGCAGCGCGGGAACGCTGCCAAAGCACGCCCCCATGAGCGGAAGCCCAATAAAGATCAGCAAGGTGCTGTGGCGCAATGCACCGGCATACAGGAGGACAGCAGCAAGAAACATCATAATATCGATGACCAAGGTCGCTTTTCGCCTTCCGAATCTGTCAGCGATTGATCCGGCTACAATCCGCCCAAATCCATTAAAGACAGAAACGATCAGACCAAGAACTGCCGCTACGCCGTAATATGTCGCGATCGGTGCAGCGCTGTTGATCACAATCAGTCCGCCGGTACCGACGGCAAAAGACCAAACGAAAAAGGCGATAAAGGAAGGATCCTTCACCATGCGCCTTGGCGTATAGTTGATCAGATCATCCGCCTCCTTTTCGGATGCGGAAAGTTCCGAAACGGCAATTGCCGCCCCTGTATCCTTTGGCAGGACGATAAAGAAGGAACCGATCAGCAGGATTGCAAAAACCACCACGGCGAGGATCGAAAACGTATTAAACACCGTGTACCGATCGATGAGGGAATTTACGAGACCGCCGAGAATCAACCCGCCCAATCCGTAACCCATCAAAAGAATGCCGGATGTTGTACCGATCCGCCCCGGGAACCATCTGATCACCGTACTGATGATGATGTTGTAGGACATCCCGATCGATATACCGCAGACCGCACCGTAACAGAGATAAAGGTACAGTAGACTTCGGGCGGGTTCTGCCGTGTCAAGCAGATGCGGCAGGATGGACAATCCTGTCAGCATGATCAGCGCGGAGAACACCACGATAAACTGATTTCGGATCTTCTTTACGAGCTGTCCGCTGACAACGCCGCCGATACAAAACATGATGATGGAGATCGAAAAGGTTCCGGATATCTGAGATTTTGTCCAATCCGGAAAAAGTTCGGTCAATGGAGCCCTAAAGATAGACCACGCGTAGAGCAACCCCAGCGTGGTCATCAGAAGCGTTCCGATTGTGAGCGTCAGCCATTTCTTCATAAGGAAAATCGTCTCATTCTTGTTGATCTCCCATTTATATAAAGAACACAAATGTGTCTATAATGAATACGGGAATCAGGATGCACAGCGACCAGAGCATATAACCGAAGAAACTCGGCATTTTGACATGGTTTTCTTCCGCGATTGATCGCACCATGAAGTTGGGTGCGTTGCCAATGTAGGTGTTCGCTCCCATAAACACGGCACCCGCCGAAATGGCCATCAGCATCTGTGGCGCGATGCTTCCGACAGCGGTTGCAAGGCCTGCTTCACCGAGAGATCCCGCAGTCGTCATAAATACGAGATAGGTCGGTGCATTGTCAAGGAAGCTCGAAAGCGCACCGGTTGCCCAAAAGAACTGCCATGGACTTTCAAGACCGAGATCTGCGCCCCTTGCGTGCAGGATCGCAAGCGCAGGGATCATCGTAATGAAGATACCGACGAACAGGAAGCCGACTTCCTTGATCGGACCCCAAGTAAATTCGTTTAACGCACGATAATCTTTCTTTGTCGTAACCACGGAAAGAACGCCGGCGGCGATGATGATCAGCATTTGCAGAATGCTGTTAAACGGCAGGACGATCCCGGGGAAAAGCGGAATGCCGTGCGCTTCACCGGTCGCCTGATAGAAGAAGAACGAGAACTTGTCCAACGATCCGCTCAGGATGACGGCTCCGACGATCATGGCGATGAAGATCAGATTGTGTCCGCCTGCGATACTAAGTTTTTCGTTCGGCGTGCTGACCTCAGGTTTGTTTCCTGCCGCGAGTTCACGCTTGTAGAGCCTTTGATCGATGATGAGGAATACGACCAGTAAAATGACAACATTAAAGATCAGGATCGGCGCGAGTTTCATGGTCCAGAAGAAGGGTACGCCGCGCAGGAATCCAAGGAAGAGCGGCGGATCACCGACCGGCGTGAGACATCCGCCCATGTTTGAGACGAGGAAGATGAAGAATACCACGACGTGCGTTTTGCGTTTGCGCCATTTATTTGCCTTCAGGACAGGGCGTATCAAGAGCATGCTTGCGCCCGTCGTACCGATCCAGCTTGCCAGAAACGTTCCGATCAAAAGCAGGATGATATTTACCTTCGGAGAACCCGCAAGACTTCCCCTGAGCGCGATGCCGCCGGCGACCGCGAACAAGCCCCATAAAAGGACGATGAAGGGCAGATAGTCGAGCGCGATGATTTCGATCAGTTCATAGCCGGCTTCCTTCGGACCAAAACCGATCGCAAAAGGAATGAGAAATACCAGACTCCAGAAAATGGCGACAAAAAGGAGATTTTTCTCCCACCATTCGGGCTTAAAAAGCGGAATCAGTGCGATGGAAAGCAGCATTCCGACAAAGGGGATAATGCTCCAAACAGGAAGCTGAAGCCCAAGGCTTTCTCCTGCTTCTGCCGCAAAAGCGGTCGTGGGCATCAGCAGGGCGATAAAAAGCAATGTTAAGGAAATAATGACGATTCGCTTCATGTTTATAGCGGGAGAACTCGATGACATTATGTACTACTCCTTTCGTCGAACCGGTAATGGAATTTGATCCTGGGATCTTTCTTCTTTTCGATTTTATCATAAATATTTGCATTGTCATTAGGAAACTTCTATAATTAAAAGATAGTTTTATATAAATTTCAAACAAGCAGTGGGAATAACAAGAGGAGGAAGGTTATGGGCGTAAAGTTCGAACCTGATAAACGAAATATTATCAGTTTCAGTCTTATGGGTCCGGAAAGCGGTGGTCCCTGTCTCGTGGAGTCAACCGACGGCAAAATTGTACGGATCCGGCCGTATTTTTATGATAAGGAGTATGTCGAAAAGAACTGCAATCCTTGGAAAATCGAGGCCAGAGGCAGCGTCTTCCGCGCACCGGAGAAGGTGACGATATCGCCTTTCGGACTCGGATACAAGTCCCGTGTTTATTCGAAAAACCGCGTCAGTTATCCGCTGAAGCGCGTCGATTGGGATCCCAAGGGTGCACGCAATCCGCAGAACAGAGGAAAGAGCGGATATGTGCGCATCTCGTGGGATGAGGCGGCACAGATATGTGCGGATGAATTGGTGCGCATCAAGGAGACCTACGGTCCTGAGGGCGTACTCTGTGAGTCCGATATGCACGGCGAAGGCAAGCACGTCGCACCGAGCCACGGTTGCCCGAATCGGTTGCTGTCGCTCATGGGCGGCTATACGCTTCAGATGCGCAACATGGCCAGTGGGGAAGGCTGGTTCTGGGGTGCAAAGCATGTATGGGGCATGGAGCCCGTCGGTGAAATGAATCCGATGACGAACCTCTATCCCGATATCGCAAAACATTCGGATATGATGCTCTTTTGGGGTTGCGATCCCGAGACGACGCCGCTGGGCGTCGTCGGACAGATCTCCAGCAACCTCTGCTACTGGCTTACAAAGATCGGCATTAAAACGGTTTATGTATGTCCCGATCTGAACTTCGGCGCGGCTGTCCACGCAGACAAGTGGATTCCGATCCTGCCGAATACGGATGTGGCGCTGCAGCTTGCGATCGCCTACATCTGGATTCAGGAAGGGACCTACGAGAAGGATTACATCGCCACACATGCTTTTGGCTTTCAGGATTTCGAGGATTATGTCCTCGGCAAAGAAGACGGCAT
Source organism: Eubacteriales Family XIII. Incertae Sedis bacterium (assembly GCA_031260885.1). GTDB lineage: Bacteria > Bacillota > Clostridia > Peptostreptococcales > Anaerovoracaceae > JAISKP01. Next base: position 2,172 of record JAISKP010000012.1, on the reverse strand, counting down.
TCCAAAGACACCTGAGTGGGCGAGTGAAAAGTGCGGCGTTAAAGAGTGGACGATCAAAGCGCTTGCACGCGACTGGGCGAAGAAGATCACCTCGATCATCCACAGCAACGGCGGTTGCTTCATCAGAGGACCGTATGCTTCCGAACCGGCAAGGCTCGAGGCGATGCTGCTCGGCATGCGCGCCGTCGGCAGCCCCGGCGTCCATCAGGCAAAGATGATCGAATTCAATCTTTGGAACAAGGACTTCCCACTGCCATATCAGGGCGAATGGATGCCTGCTGTTCCGACGATCAGTGATCCGCTTCGTCCCGTCGCAGGCGATGTCCCGGATTATATCAATATGAAACGCTATGAGCTGAGTCCGGCACAGAAGCAGCGCACGCCGGAGCTTGAAAAATTATTTACGCCGCTTCCGCCGCCGCTCCAGTTCATCCCGCGTTGCATGATCCACCGCGCGATCATGGAAGGTAAGGCAGAGTGGTACGGTATGCAGGTGTTTTCCTCCAGTCAGCAACCTTACGATCCGGAGAAAAACCTCCGCCATTCGACTTCGGAATTCCAGTTTGACAAGATCGTCTATCCGCGCCCCGGTCTTTCAAGGATTCACATGATTTGGACGGATGCGCCGTGCCAGACGACTTGTTGGAATGACGGAAATCTTTCAATCAAAGGTTTCCAACACGAGGATATCGAAACCATCGTTGCGCAGCATCCCTGGCTCGAAAATGACTGTTATTTCGCGGATATCATCTTACCGGTCGTGACAAAGCACGAGATGCACGATATCGGTAACGATTGTTCCAGCGGCGCGTACATCTCCATCTATAAGGAAGAGCCCTGTTGCGATCCGGTCGGGGAATCCCTATCCGACTTTGACGTCTGCGCAAAGGTCGCAGAGAAGCTCGGTAAGGATTATTACGATGCCTACACGGACAACATCTCCGAAGAGGAGCGTGTTCGGCTGTTCTACAAGACATCCGGCTGCGAAGAGCATATGTCCTTCGAGGAGTGGGATAAGAAGAAGATCTTCGTTCTGCCCTGTAAGCCGAATGCACAGGATCTGCCTGCCGGAATGTACGATTTCTACAAAGATCCCGCGAACAATCCGCTGACGACGCCGACGGGTCTGCTCGAATTCAAATCTTCTGCAATCGAGAAACACATGCCGGACGATCTCGAACGGCCGCCTGTGCCGCACTGGGTTGAGAAGAGCGAAGCACACGACGAGCGCCTTTCGAGCGAACGCGCGGACAACTATCCGCTGCTCTGCATGTCAAATCACGGCAGATGGCGCATGCACGCACAGTGCGATGACATCGTCTGGAATCGCGAGGTCGAGACCATGAAGATCCGCGGCAAGGACGGCTATCAGTATGAGCCCGTATGGTTAAATCCCGTAGAGGCAAAAGCAAGAGGCATCAATCATGGCGATATTGTAAAGGTGTTCAACGAGAGAGGCGTCGTCCTCTGCGGCGCATACGTCACGGAGCGCCTGATTGAAAAGACCTGCTACGTCGATCACGGTTCGCGCCTCGATCCGATCATCCCGGGCGTCGTCGACAGGGGCGGCGCGATCAACTGCATCACACCGACATCGAATACCGGTATGAATTCCACGGGTATGGCCGTTTCCGGATTCCTCGTGGATGTTCAGAAGGTGACGGATGCGGAATGGGCAGAATGGAAGCGGGATTATCCCGAAGCCTTTGCCCGTAAAATTGATCCAGCACAGGGCGTTTGCCTTGACGGCTGGCTGATCCGGTAAGGGATCGGAGGAGAGGCTGTAAAACAGCAGATAGGAGAAAAATATGTCTAAGGTATTTACCGTAGATGTTTCGCGGTGCAACGGCTGCTTTAACTGTCAACTCGCCTGCAAGGACGAACATGTCGACAACGATTGGACGCCATATGCAAAACCACAGCCTGAGATCGGGCAGTTTTGGGTCAAGCTGAATGAAACGGTGGCAGGCACGATTCCCAAGGTGCGCATTCACTATACCGCACTGCTCTGCAATCACTGCGAGAAGACGGTCTGCGCGGACGTCTGCAGGGCGGGCGCGGTCTACAAGCGGGAAGATGGTCTTGTGATCATCGATCCCGAAAAATGCAACGGTTGCGGCGACTGTATCACCGCTTGTCCGTACGATGCGATCTATAAGAACGACGCGCTGA
>JAISKP010000056.1 GCA_031260885.1 Eubacteriales Family XIII. Incertae Sedis bacterium | reverse complement strand
CTTTTCGCTGTATCCGTGACACCGGACAAAATCAAGGAAACGCTGGACGATGTCCTGAAAGTGGACTACGAGCGCATCAGTGAGCGCATGGCAGTGGAGCTTTTCAATGTCGAATACACAGGAGACAAAGCCGCATTCATAGAAGCGGTGAAACAGGCGGATGCGACAGGTCATACGCTGATTCTTGAGGTGTCCGATGCGGACGCAGCAAGGGAAGCATTGGTGCTTGTCGGCGCGAAGAAACCCGTTCTGAACGGCGCAAACGAATCGAACTATGAAGCGCTCAGCGCACTTGCGACCGAATACGGCGTTGCGCTCGGCGTCTCAGCCGCAAATCTCGATGCGCTCTACGATACCGTGCAGGCGCTTGAAGCGCTCGGAAATAAGAACCTGATCCTCGATGTCGGAACGGCTTCGATCAAGGACGCTTTTGCGAATGCGGTTCAGATCCGTCGCGCGGCGCTCGCAGGCGGCGAACACAGCTTCGGCTATCCCTCTCTTGTAAATACGGCAAAGCTTGCGCCCGGCGATGCAAACATGCAGGTCGCGCTCGCGTCTTTATTTACGCTTAAATACGGTTCTATCATCATCCTTGGCGGTATGAGCTATGCGCAGGCGCTACCGCTTTTCGGTCTGCGGCAGAATATTTTCACGGATCCGCAGAAGCCGATGACGGTCGATACTGGCATCTACCCGATCAACGGCGCCGATGAAAATGCCCCCTGTGCGCTCACCGTCGACTTCGCGCTGACCTATTTCATCGTCTCAGGCGAGATCGAACGCTCCGGCGTCCCGACGAATCTGATCATCCCCGACGCGGGCGGCTACTCCGTGCTTACGGCATGGGCAGCGGGGAAATTCTCCGCAGGATCAATCTCCCGTTTCATCAAGGAGAACGACATCGAAAGCAAGATCAAAAACAGAAATCTGATGATCCCCGGAAAGGTCGCTGTGCTGAAGGGCGAGCTTGAGGAAAGTCTGCCGGGCTGGAAGATCATCGTCGCACCGAACGAGGCCGTGAGCCTTGTGAAATTCCTCAAGGAGTTTGCCGCATAAGCCCCTCGTCAAAATCGTACCGTATGATCGTACTGCAACAAAAGGAGAACGCCGCTATGGAGAAATTTATCATTATCGGAGAACGCATCCACTGTATCTCGCCGGAAGTCCGCACCGCGATGGAAACGCGCAATCCCGAACCCGTCATCAGAAGGGGAAGGGAACAACTCGACGCCGGCGCGACGTATCTCGATGTAAACATCGGACCGGCCGAAAAGGACGGCGAGGAACTTATGAAATGGGCCGTGACCATCCTTCAGGAAAACCTCGACAATGTACCGCTCGCCCTCGATACGGCAAACAAAAAAGCGATTGCGGCCGGTATCTCAGTCTACAACCGTTCAAAGGGCAAGCCGGTCGTGAATTCAGCCGATGCAGGTGAAAGGCTCTCGAATCTGGATGTCGCCGCGGAAAACGACGCGATTGCGATCGCCCTGTGCAGCAAGCACGGCGTCCCGAAGGACAACGATGAGCGCATGGAATACTGCCAGCTTATGCTCGAGCACGCGATGGAACTGGGCATGGATCCAGAGGATCTCTGGTTCGACCCGCTCACGCTTGTCATCAAGGGCATGCAGGAAAAACAGGTGGAGTTTCTTGAATTTCTGCGTTTGCTCAGGGACATGGGTCTGAAATCGACGGCAGGTCTCTCGAATGCCTCGAACGGCATGCCGAAGCATGTCCGCCCGGTTGTGGACTCCGTACTCGCAGCGATGGCCATCGAGTGCGGTCTGACGTCTGCGATCCTGAATCCGCTGGAACAGCGCCTTACGGAGACGATCAAGACAGCGGCGGTCATCATGAATCAGACGCTGTATGCCGATTCCTATCTCGATATTTAAAGTGTAAATTCATCGGTATATCCTGTTTTTATAGGAAACATCATGTATCATAGATTTACGCTTAATATTTTAATATGTAATGAAAGTAAATAATGGCAGCGTAACGGAGGTGAACAATGGCAGTACTGGAAGAATTATGTGAAATCGTTCAAAAGGGAAAAGCAAAAGAAGTTGTCGTTCTTGTGCAGCAGGCGATCGACGAAGGATTTACCGCCCAGCAGATTCTCGATGACGGCTTGCTGAAAGGCATGGGTGAACTCGGCGTCCGTTTTAAGAACAATGAAGTCTTCGTCCCGGAGGTTCTCATTGCGGCGCGTGCACTCAATCAGGGCAGTGCGCTTTTGAAAGAGAAAATGGTGGAGGAAGGCGTTGAACCGCTTGGATGTGTCGTCCTCGCAACGGTAGCCGGAGATCTTCACGACATCGGGAAAAACCTTGTCAGGATGATGCTTGAAGGTGCCGGATTCAATGTGATTGATCTGGGCATTGACGTTTCAGCCGATAAGATCGTCGAAGCGATCAAGGAACATCATCCGGATCTCATCGCGTTATCTGCGCTGCTCACGACAACGATGGCACAGCAGGCTGCTATTATTGAAGCGATCAATGCTGCCGGTCTCCGGGATTCCGTAAAAATTCTCGTCGGCGGAGCACCGATCACACAATCCTTTGCAGATGAGATTGGTGCAGACTTTTATGCGCCGGATGCTTCATCGGCAGCGGATGTCGCAAAATCCGTCGTGCAATAAGCATACGTTACGGTGGTAAGCGGCGGTTGTACAACCGCCGCCTACCGCATCCCTTTGTTCTGTTTGCATCTCCGCACCCATCTGCATCCCTCTTTGTGGGATAACGTGCGAGCCATAGGCTCCGGCTATGGCAAGTATAGTTAATAAGTATTTTTTGTTTTCCCCATAATGATATAGAATAGTAAAATAGATAGAATAGTAAGAATATTTAAACATCTGAGCGGTTGGAGTGTGTTATGTTGCTTGCGTTGATGGCAGTATCTCCAATACTGATACTGCTGATCTTGTTGCTTGTATTTAAAATGTCGGCGATGCGGTCGAGTATCGTTTCTTTTTTCGTCGCACTGGTTATTTTCTTTTTCTACTATAAGCCGGGGTTTCAGGGATTGGGCATATCCCTTTTAAAGGGGATCAGTCTCGCACTCTTTGTCATTCTGATCATTTGGGGTGCGATGTTTCTCTACAATCTCGTAAATGAGACCGGTGCGCTGCATGTGATCAATACAAATATCGGGAGGATCGTCAGCGATCGGTTCTTCCAATTCATTCTGCTCAGCTGGATTTTCTCGGCGTTTCTTCAGGGCATTGCAGGTTTTGGCGTCCCGGTGATCGTCGTAACGCCGCTGCTCATCGGAATGGGATTCGACCCCATCATCTCGGTGGCAGCCGTGCTCGTGGGACATTCATGGGCCTTCAGTTTCGGCTCGATGGGCTCTTCGATCTATGCGATCAATATGGTGACCAACACGGATATCGGTGAAATTATCATCTATATGGCGGTCTTCGGTGCGGTCGCGATGTTCTGTACTGGACTTTCCGTTTGTTATATTTATGGCGGCAAGAGCGTTTTGCTTCGAAAAAGCCCATATGTCCTGATCCTCAGCATCGTTATGAGTGCAGTCCTCTATGTGCTTGCGCGGTTGGAGATGCTTTCGGTCATCGGCATCCTCACAGGACTCTGCGGTTTGATTTGTTGTTACGGTCTCTATCGCGTGCTACAGCGGAAGAAGGGCACAGGAAAGATTCAGTTTTTCAAAACGGAACTAAATCTATTTCAGGCGCTGCTCCCATATCTGCTGATCATCGTGCTTTCTGTACTGTTCTACTTTCTGAATCCGCAGTGGATCATCGGGCTGGATTTCGATGGCTATGTGACCGCGCTCGGACATCAGGTAATCGCCGAAGAGAATTATGTCACCTTTAATTTATTGAAATTTCCATTTTCGGTGATCATGTTGTCCTCGTTCATCAGCATGATCGTCTATGCAAAGAAAAAAATACTGAATAAAGAGAAAATGAAAAAAATTGTGAAGGTCACGGCGAAAAAATGTATGTCTACGACCGTGACGCTGCTTTTCCTGCTAAGCATAGCTGTGCTCATGATGGATTCCGGCATGATCGATCAGATTGCGAATTCCCTTGTTTCTTTAACCGGGCGTATTTACCCGTTGGTTGCGCCTTTTATCGGATTGCTCGGCGCCTTTGTGACCGGGAGCAACACGAACTCCAATGTCATCTTCGGAAGTCTTCAGGAAATCGCGGCTTTGGCATTGGGATTTCCCGCTGCGGTCATGTGTGGGGCGCAGTCGATCGGCGCATCGATCGGCGGCGGCATCGGACCGACGACGGTTTCGCTCGGCGCTACGGCAGCACAGATCCAAGGGGAAGAAAACAAAATCTACAAAAAGACACTCGGACCAATCCTGATTACAACCGCCGTACTGGCGATCGTAAATATTGTTATTAATTACGGATTTCAATAAAAGAGAGGAGGAAAAAACCCGCTGTTCTTAAGGAGTAATAGAGGAGGTAGATTATGGATCACTATGGTATTTTAAGTCTGGTACCGGTAATATGTGTCATCATACTGGTATTTATAACAAAAAGAACGATGGCTTCATTGGTCGCCGGTTCTTTCATCGGTGCAATCATACTTTATAAGCAGGCTTTTGTCCTGAACTGGATCGACGCCGTCTATGTCGTACTGGCAAACGGAACGTGGGGTTGGCTATTTCTCGTCATCGGACTCTTTGGAAGTCTCGTCGCGTTGATTGAATTGTCCGGCGGCGCACTGGGATTTTCTGCCGCTGCGACGAAAATATGCAAGGGGAGAAAACAGTCACTGTTTATGACCTGGATCTTGGGCATCATCGTTTTCGTGGATGATTGGCTCAATGCACTCGCTGTCGGTGCCGCAATGCGCAATGTGACGGATAAGTTCAAGGTTCCGAGAGAATTGCTCGCCTATATTATCTGTGCGACGGGCGCTGTTGTCTGCTCTCTCATCCCGTTTTCAACATGGGGCGCGTTCTTCGCAGGTCAGCTTGAAGCCAACGGTGTTGCCGCGGTAGGACAAGGCACAGCAGTTTACATTCAAACGATCCCGTACATCTCTTATGCAATGGTGGCACTCATCGTACCGCCGCTCTATATCGCCGGAATCATTCCGCATTTCGGCGCGATGAAGAAGGCTGAAAAACGGGCTGAAACCCTCGGTTTGATGATTCCCCCGATCAACAACGAAGAAGGGGCGATCGTTGAGGAAAAGGAAGCCATCGAAGCCGGCATGAAGAAAGGCCGGGCGGTAAACTTTTTGATTCCGATGGTGCTGCTTGCAGTGATCACGATCATTACCGCGGAGATTCTCTACGGCGTTCTTGCCAGTCTGCTCTGCTGCGCGGTCATGTATTTCCCCCAGAAACTCATGAATGGGAAACAATTCCTCGATGCGATGATGTCCGGCTTCAAGAGCATGATGGGCGTCGTCGGCATCATTACCGCGGCGTTTATTCTCAGAGAAATGAACAGCGGACTCGGGCTTCCCGCCTTCGTGATCGGTCTTGTAAAGGACACGTTGGATCCGAGGCTTCTTCCCCTGTTCGTATTCATCATCATTTCGGCGCTGACGTTTGCCGCCGGAAACTTCTGGGGTATGGCGGCGATTTCCTTCCCCGTCATCATTCCGATCGCTTTTGAAATGGGCGTCGATCCGATCCTCATCTCCGGCGCGATCATATCCGGTACGACGTTCGGAAGCAATGCTTGTTTTTATGGTTCCGAGGTCACGCTTACCTGTTCGTCCTCACAGATTCAAAATCAGGACTATGCAAAGACCGCTTTGCCGATCATTGCCATACCATTCGTCGGTGCATGTATTCTTTATGCAATCTTCGGCTTCGTCTTGGTTTAATGACGGAACCGGAAGAAGTATAAAGAAGTATAGAGGAGGTCAAGATGAAGGAAGTTTTGAAGGAAGTGAAAAAAGTCGAGTATCTCGAGTACATTGATTCGATCACAAAAGAGCTTAGCCTCATGGGCAACGATGGAGGAGAACTCGGCTTTCGGGTCTCGGGAAGCAGCGGAGAATGGAATGTTTCCCGTCGCATCAAAGAAGAGATGCTCAGAATCGGGCTTACGGATGTAAGAACGGATGAGTTTCCTGTTCATTCCTGGGAATTCTTGTCCGGTCGGCTGGTGCTGCAAGGAACCGGTCGGGAAGAGACGTTTGTCATGTCCTCCTTCTGTGGGATCAAAGGCACTGCACCCGAGGGCGTCACTGCGGAAATCATCGATGTCGGCAGCGGTACGAAGACGGACTATATCGGAAAAAGCGTCGCCGGAAAAATCGTGCTCTTTACGATCGATATTCTGGATGATTTCTGGCACAGTCTGCCCGTATATCAGGCAGAACTCAGAGGGGCAGTCGGATGTGTGCTCACCTACAAAGGAAATCGTTACGGCACACGGGATGATGCGCTGAACAGCTTTGATTCTCAGTGCAAATATGGACTTCCTGTCGGCAATATCTCCAGAAAGGACGCAGCTGCATTAAGAACGATGCTCGCCGAAGGTCCCGTCACTGCAACGCTAAAGCTCGACATTAAAGTGGATCTGAACGGAAAGAGCTCTAATGTATATGGGATCATTCCGGGCAAAAACAAAGACAAGTACGTGATGCTCGGAGGCCACATGGACGGATATTTTCATTCCTATCAGGATGATCTGCTGGGCGTGGGGACTGTTCTTGGCATTGCAAAGGCTGTGCTGCAGTCCGGATATCAGCCCGAGCACTCCATGATCATCATGTCGCACGGATCTGAGGAGTACGGTGTAACCGAGTCGAGGTATGACTGGTGCATCGGTTCGTGGTACAGCATCAACAAACTTCGTCCGGATTGGCAGGGGAAGATCAAGGCATTTCTGAACATCGACGCGGTGCGGCCGGGAACCCCGGTATATGTCGTAAATGCGACGCAGGAACTGCATGAGTTCTTCGGTGAAATCTTTGAGAACATCACCGTTCCGGCAGACTGCTGGCCCGGAGGTCAGCGGCTTGCCGGCATCAACGGTCCTTGGTCGGATGATTACAACTATGCTGTCGGTGGGGTACCCGCGGTCATCTGCGGACGTGGTCCGGCTGATTGGAGCTACCGCAACTACCATACGCAGTTCGATGATTATACGATCTTCGAAAGTGAAAAAGGCATCATGCAGTTTGTCCTCGAGAACTATACGGAGCTTGCGCTCAAATTGGATGAATGCATCCTGCCGCCTTTCAGCTTTAAGAATGTGACGGATCAGTTGACCGCAACATTTGAGGATCTTCCTGTGGCGCAGGCTTCGGCAGAAATTGACGAGTTGAAGCAGGTCGCTGCAGCCACCGGAGAAGTTGCGGCAGCGGTATATTCGAAAATTGTCACGTATAACAAAGCGTATCGCGACGCAATCGCCGTCGGTACGCCGGCGGATCGGCTTGATGGAACCCATGATGCTTTGATGTCTGCATACAAGTTGATTCAGCGTGATCTGATGAAGCTTTCGCCGTGGGATGATGTCGTCTTTGCACATGAATGCATCGGCGGCAATATCCTCGCATTGGAGAAGGCGCAGGCAGACGCCGAGACAGCGGAGATGGACAATGCATTTGCCGGTCTCCGGGATGTCGATCTTTTCCGCGTTGCACTGGATTTCGATCCGGAAGTCTTTTCGTGGCTGATGTCGCTCCAGGATCCGAGCAGGGACGATCTTTATTGGGGTACCGGGAAAGTTCATCCGATGATTCGAGCGGATTTGCTCTTGAACGATATCGAAAAGAGCAGACAGGAGCACGACTATGGTGCGATTGTGCAGCGGCTCGGCGAAACGCTTTCTGAGGAAATCAGTCTGTACAAGAAGACGATTCGCGATGAGACCGCAGTGCTTACGAAGCTGAAATCCATTCTGGAGGCTGTTTCATTTGAATAAGCATGATGAAGAAGCATTGGGTTGTCCGAAGCTGAAGAGACCGGCGTGCGCCGGTCTCTTCTTACTCGGATAGTCTGAATCTCTGTAGGTGATCGATGAAATTCCGCAAGAATTGAGATGTGTAGCGCTGATCATTCCAGATCGCACGCACTTCCGTCGTTAGATTCGGCGCGTGGATTTTGATATAGCACATTTTTTCCCCGGGAATTGATTTTGCGATGGACTCGGGAACAATCG
>JAISKP010000155.1 GCA_031260885.1 Eubacteriales Family XIII. Incertae Sedis bacterium | reverse complement strand
TTTATTTTCTGTGAATTACCTGTATTCACGTTCTCTGCTTGCTCATGGTGTCGAACAGAAAACCGAGGTTGTGATGCTCCTCGATAAATTTCAGTTTGTCGGGATGACCAAATTCGAATTTAGCGGACTGTTTGCCGGGTGGGGGACGCAGGGAAGCAAACACAAGCGGTAGCCTACTGTACAGAGAATGTTAAATTAAAATTTGCGTGGTTTGCTACAACCTAAGCAGCGTGCGTGGTACCGCCGTAAAACGGTCAACCCCGTCTTCCGTGATCACCATCATATCCTCCAGCGTGTAAGTGCTGTCCGAATCATCACAATAGGTGATTTCTATGCAGAACACCATATTGGGTTCAAGTTGGCGATCCTCATAGGCATTGAATACCGGCTGTTCCGTGGGAAATCTGCTGCAACCGATGGAGTGGCCGACATTCCTCACCGTGAACTCCGGAATAACGCTTTGGATGATACCCAGACAACGCCGATAGACATCGCTCATGCGGACGCCCGGGCCGGCCATTTCAAAGGCCGCATCCTGTGCGCGGAGCAGCAGTTCATATATCGTTTCTTTTTTCGGATCAACATATTTACCAACAGAGAAGACACGCGCCAAGTCGCTGACATATCCTTTATGGATCAATGTACCGTCAAGCTTGCACAAATCGCCTTCTTTGAGCCTGAAAAACGTCCGTGGAATATATACAGGAGTATGTTGGTCGGCGAACGTGTGGACGCTATGACGGTCAAAGAACCGGCTGCCCTGATTGAAGCAAGCTTTGTTCCAGAAGTAGAGCACATCCTCTTCCGTCATCCCGACATCGATATTTAGACACGTTTCATACATGGCGCGGTCTGTCGCCTGCGCAGCGTCCTTTAAAACACTGATTTCCCATGGCGTCTTGACAGCACGAGCCTTGAACAGCGGATCCGTACCGTCCGCCAGAACATCTCTTCCAAATACCGATATAAGAAACATCATCCGGTCATAGGGCATGGTTTGCCACTCGATGCCAATTCTTTGGGGATTTGAACAGAAAGACCGAATCCGCTCATAAGCGATACGCAGCGCTTTGTCCGGGTCAACCAGCACCGACCTGTCTTTGCCGTCACTGAATGTTTCGAGGGAATATTCCTGAATCTCGACATCCCGGCAGATACTCACAGCGCCCTGGACGTCTTCCGCGTCGCAAATCAAAATGCAGCGGCCCGTCTTCGGAACCACGGCCACACAAGTGCCGACACGATGCGTAGCGTAAAGCAAATGATTGGGCATGCCGGTGGCGTAGTACACGGACTCGGGGAGCGTCAGAATCAGTGCATCAAAACCGCCCTCCGCCATTTGAGATTGCAGCTTTTCCTGAATGCTTGTTTGTTCTCTTGTCAGCATTGCTCCCCGCCGTTCATCCCGCAAATTTTTCCCGTGAGTATTGATAAATCCGCTGATGCGCCAAATCGGTAGGAAGAAAATCCTGAAAAACGACCGCATCGAGATAATCATCGTACGCTTCCAGAAACAAGGCGGTTTTGGCTGCGATTTCTTCCTCGGTATAAGTCTGGTCAAAAGAAAGACCGGGGTTGATAACAACCAACAATTCTCCGGCATGCTCTTTCAAAATCGCAGGCATGTCATTAATCATTTGCCCGGACCAAATATCCACGCCGGCTTCTACCATCAGCGGGACGAAACATTCGATCTTGCCGCAGGAATGAAAATTGAAAATCAGTCCTTCCGCATGCGCGGACGCCGCCACGCGACGCAAATAAGGCAAGAGCATTTCGTGCACCGTGTCCACGGAAAAAAACGGCGCGTATTGCCCGCCCCAGTCATCGTGAAAATAGACCATATCTGCATCATAATATTTTTTGAAACGTGCAAAAAATGCAGTATAAAGCGTACAAAGCCGATCAAAAATCGCATGGACATAAGGTTTTTGTTCGTCATCCACCAAGGCGATTGCCGCGTTTTCGAATCCCATGAAGGATATCAAGCGTTCAAAGAACCCGGAAAACACCCAGATCATCGTGACCTTGTCCGGGTCAAGAAAAACGGCATTTTCCGCCGCGCTTCCCGCCCAATCAAACGAATCCGGATCCGGAAATTTGACGATCCCTTCCCATTTTGAGATATCCGGCAAATACTGCGGCGCTTCCGCCCGCACCATCGACCCGCCGACCTGCGGAACCCATTCCCATTCGACACCGAACATATCCGGCCCGCCAGCCTCGGTATCATTGTCGATGGAATGGGCCTCCAGCACAAAACCTCTTGCCCGCGCATCCGGAAGGATGCGCGGACTGAAGTCCTGTAATTCAAACCATGTCGGCGTCCAAAGCGGCTTCCCCTCGATCGCTCTTTTGAAATTATCGATCGGAGTGATTTGGTCTTCCGAATGGAACATATCCGTCCTCTCACTCAATAGAGGAACAAAGCTACGAGCAGCGCGGCGCCCGTGTAGATGCAGGGAATGACGACATTCGCCATGAAGATGTATTTATACCCGGTCTTGACATTGTATCCATACAAGGTCAAGGCCATCGTGACGGCTCCGCCATGCGGCATCGAGTCAAAGGTGGTAGCGGAAATCGTCGTCAGTCTGTGAATCAAATCGGGATTAATGCCGGATTCCATTAGTTTGACGCCGATCGTACTGGTAAAGGCCGCAACGCCGCTGATCCCGTCGGCGCACAAGGCCGCGACGATCATTGCGCCGGCAACGATGATGATAGCCGGATGGATATGCCAGCCCATGATCGCCGGCATCACACTCTGATAGATCGCCGTATTGCTCACGACAGCAGCAAAACCACAGACGGCGAGGGCGCAAACGATGATGGGCTGAATCATTTCAGCCGAATCCTTCAGAATCACCAGTGCGGGTTTGTGGATATACTTGCGGTTGACGATGATCAGCATGACGATGCCCGCCGAGCAGGCGAGAACCATCGCCCACGTGGACTGCAGATGACCGAAAATAATCAGGCATGAGCAAAAAACCAGCACGAAAACCGGCGGGATGATGGACCAGGCGAAGGACGGTGTGTCGTCATCCTCGCGG
>JAISKP010000028.1 GCA_031260885.1 Eubacteriales Family XIII. Incertae Sedis bacterium | reverse complement strand
TTTGGGCGGGATCTTTCGCGGGGAAGGTTCTCTGTGGTGCACCTCGTTTATGTGGGATATCAACACGCGCAAATGGTGGCAACCGATGCTCGATGCACTGGACGTATCTGAGGATCAGCTTCCTACGCTCTGCGAATCCGGCGTGAAAATCGGCACGATTCTGCCTGAAATTGCATTGGAATTGGATCTGCCGGACGATCTGACGCTCGTGATGGGAGGTCTCGATCAGGCCTGAGGTGCAATCGGTGTAGGCAATGTCCGTCCGGGTATCTTTTCGGAAAGTACCGGCTCCGCGCTTGTGACATGTACCATGACCGACAAAATCATTATAGATGATGTATACAAACTCCCCTGCTTTTACAGTGCGATCACAGATATGTACATGATCCATGCGAGCGGCAGCGGCGGCATTGCCCTAAAGTGGGTGCGCGATACACTCTGTGAGAAAGAACTGCAGGCTGAAAGCTTGCAGCACATCAACGCTTACGCCGCAATGGATAAATTGGCGGAAAGCATCCCCGCCGGCAGCGAAGGATTGATTGTGCTTCCGCATTTCCAGGGTTCAGGAGAACCCGACGTCAATCAGTATGCCAAAGGCGCAATTTACGGCGCATCGCTGTCCCATACCCGCGCGCACATCATCCGTGCCTTCATGGAAGGCATCGCCGTCTGTGTCTATCGGATGGTGGAAAGCGTACAGGAACTCATGAATTTCGATATCAAAGAGGTAATCGCCTTGAGCGGCGGTGCAAACAGCGCTCTATGGTGCCAAATAAAAGCGGACGTCTTGGGGAAACCCGTCATCACAATGGAAGGGACACAGGACGCAGCCTGTCTGGGCGCAGCCATCTTGGCAGGATACGGAATAGGCATATTCGAATCCGTACCGGAAGCTGCCGAAAAAATCACAAAACGCATACAGACCTATACGCCGAACCGAGACCACCGCGACATATACGATGCCACAATAACCAAGTACAAACTGCTCACAAACGCCCTATTTCCAATCGCCGAAGAGCTGCAATAGTTACCGAGGAAACTGCAGAAACAGTCACAGAAATCAAATTTTATCTTTTCAACCGATCGGATTTAATCTCATCCACCATAGCATCCACGCTGCTCTCCATATCGCACCCGTGGTTCGTATCATCTTCATCCGCATTCGGGTCAAACCCTTCAAGCCCTTTGTAGGTCTTTCCGTTCTTTTGTGCATAGTCGAAGATCGCAGATTTAATCGCATGATCCGCAAGCACGGAACAGTGAATTTTGATCGGCGGAAGCCCGCCAAGCTCGTCAAGCACTTCCTGATTCGTGACTGCAAGCGCATCTTCGATTGTCTTTCCGATGATCATATCGGTCGCAACGCTCGATGAAGCGATCGCGGATCCACAGCCGAACGTCTTAAAACGCGCGTCGGTGATGACGTCGTCTTTCACTTTAATCGAAATTTTCATCATGTCTCCGCAGACCGGACTGCCGTAGGTGCCCTCTCCGTCCGGGTTTTCAAATTCGCCCACATTGTGCGGATTTGTGAAATGATCGATTACCTTATCGTTATACATTGCCATACTTCGTTCTCCGTTCTGCTGCGCTGCGGCAGCTTATATTTCTTGCTATATTATCAGCATGCCCGAACGCGCCTTGCTTCGGAGCATGAAAAGATCACCATCCGGATTCCTTGGAAACCGAACTAATTCTGCGCAGTTTGATCACTGCCGCTTTGAGCTTCTCCACGACGTAATCGATGTCTTCCTTTGTTGTGAAATCGCCGACCGTAAAGCGAATGGATCCATGGATTTCCTCAACCGGAACGCCGATTGCATCCAATACGTGGGACGGCGTCAGTGAAGCCGATGAACAAGCGGAACCCGTCGAAACGGCAATCCCATCCATGTCAAGCAGCAACAGCAGCGCTTCGCCTTCAATATACTTGAAAGTGATATTCAGATTACCCGGAAGCCGATGTTCAAAATTGCCGTTGATGCGAATATCTTCAATATTCTCTTGAATCTGTTCGAGAAAATAATTGCGAAGATCCGATACCTTCTGAATGTGGTTCCGGAGATTTGCCTTTGCAAGCGCTGCGGCTTTTCCGAAACCGACGATTCCCGTCAGATTCTCGGTGCCTGCACGTTTGTTGTTTTCCTGTGCACCGCCGTAAAGATGTGCCGGAAGTGCTACGCCCTTCCGGATATACAGGGCACCGATGCCCTTTGGACCGTAGATCTTATGCCCGGACATACTCATGAGATCTACGCCGAGCGCATGAACATCAATGTCGATGTTTCCAAGCGCCTGAACGGCATCCGTATGAAAGACGACGCCGTGTTTTTTCGCGATTTCCGCAATCTGAGCGATCGGTTCAATCGTTCCGATCTCGTTGTTTGCGAACATGATGCTGATGAGCGTCGTTTCCGGTCGAATCGCCGCTTCAAGTTCACTTAGACGTACGAAGCCTTCTGCATCTACGCCGAGATAAGTTACGTCAAACCCTTCCTTTTCGAGCGCTTCGCCGCTATGGAGCAACGCATGATGTTCGATCTTCGTCGTAATAATATGATTGCCTTTGCCCTTATCTCGCTTCAGCCGTGCGGTCTCAATCACCGCCCAGTTGTCCGCTTCCGTTCCCGAAGAAGTGAAAAAAATTTCCTTCGGATCGGCACCGATGAGCGCTGCCAGACGCTCGCGCGCTGTACTGATCGCGGTCTTTGACTCCTGCCCGACGGTATAAAGGCTCGACGGATTGCCGAACCGTTCCGTGAAATAGGGCAGCATTTCCTGCAAGACTTCGTCTTTTACCGGCGTTGTCGCCGAATAGTCAAGATATATTTGGCGCATTATTGTTCCCTTCTGCGTGATTTATGATTTGTTTCAGCCACAGGTTTATCCACGACTTCTATGTTCTCCAAATGCCCACGGAATACTTCACGAAACTTCGCGAGATACTCCTGACGCAAACTGTGTTGCTCGACTTTTTCAGCGTCGCAAAGTTCGCACATTTTTGATTTGCGTGCAAGCTCGTTGATCCGCTCCATTTTTTCTTTTTCCAGCATTCGAAAAATCCTCTATTAACTGAACTCTACAGAGTTTATTATACACCCTATTGTATAACAAGGAAATAGATTTTCCGAAACTATACCAAATTAGTACAGTTTCGGCGTTATTCAAAGGTGTACGATCGGCGGCGATACAACAGACCGCGCACCTTTGAATGATGATGACGTTTGAGTTTCTATGGAATTGTGGTATGATCTATACATACCACATTATTCTGAGCGGAGATTCGTATGCAAAGGCTCAATCATATTATAGACAAATATGTATTTTCGGAAGAACTGCCGCTTGATGCAAGAATTCTAAATATGGTCTGTTTTTGCGGTTTGCTTGCAGCGTTTACTGCAACGATCGCGCGCCTTATTGAACGTGTACCGCTGAT
>JAISKP010000010.1 GCA_031260885.1 Eubacteriales Family XIII. Incertae Sedis bacterium | reverse complement strand
GAACGGAAACAGGAGATTCAGAAGTCGGAGCGCAGGCTCAATCAGAAAGAGGAATCCTTAGACAAAAAGCTCGAATCCATCGACAGCAAGCTCGAATCCATCGAACGCAAGGAAAAGTCGGTGGCAGGCAAGGAAGACGAGCTGAACGAGGCGATACAGCGCCAGAACGTAGAGCTCGAAAAGATATCGGGCTACACGAAGGACGAAGCAAAGCAGATTCTTCTCAACAATGTCGAGCAGGAGATCCGCGTTGAGACGTCTGTCATGATCAAGGAGATCGAAGCGGAAGCCCGCGAAACAGCCGACAATAAGGCAAAGGAAATCATCACAGGCGCTGTACAGCGCTGCGCTGCGGACCATATCGCGGAGACCACCGTATCGGTCGTCCCGATTCCCAACGACGAGATGAAAGGCCGCATCATCGGTCGTGAAGGGCGCAACATTCGCGCGATCGAGACACTGACAGGAATTGACCTTATCATCGATGATACACCGGAAGCTGTCGTGCTCTCCGGATTCGATCCCGTCAAACGCGAGATCGCAAGACTCAGCCTCGAAAAGCTGATCGTCGACGGGCGCATCCATCCCGCGCGTATCGAAGAGATGGTTCAGAAGGCGGAGAAAGAAGTCGCGCAGATCATCAAGGACGCCGGTGAACAGGCGACCTTCGATGTGGGCGTACATAACCTGCATCCGGAACTCATCAGACTGATTGGCCGCCTCAAGTACCGGACCAGCTACGGTCAGAATGTGCTGAAACACAGCACGGAAGTTGCGCATCTCGCAGGTCTTATGGCGAGCGAACTCGGGCTTGACCCGACGCTGGCAAAACGCGCCGGACTCCTGCACGACATCGGCAAAGCGGTCGACCACGAGGTTGAAGGCACGCACGTCGATATCGGTATCGACCTGCTCCGCAAGTACAAGGAAAGCCAGACCGTCATCGACTCGATGGCTTCTCATCACGGTGACTACGAAGCAAAGAACCTCGAAGCTGTGCTGATCGCCGCTGCGGATGCACTCTCAGCCGCAAGGCCGGGCGCACGCCGGGAGACGCTTGAAACCTATATCAAGAGACTTCAGAAACTCGAAGAACTCGCCAATACGACGAAGGGCGTCGAGACTTCATACGCGATCCAGGCGGGACGCGAGATCCGCATCGTAGCGAAGCCCGATCAGGTCAACGACCAGGAACTCGTACTCCTGGCACGCGACATCAGCAAGAAGATCGAGAGCGAGCTGGATTATCCGGGACAGATCAAGGTCAATGTCCTCAGAGAAACGAGAGCGATTGATTACGCCAAATAGTACGATTGGATGTAGTGTATCATGATCGTTTATCTGGACAATTCATCAACGACAAAAGCAAGTGAAGCGGTTGCCGCTTCCGTCAGCCGGGTGCTGACGGAGGAATACGGCAACCCTTCTTCTGTGCACACAATCGGTCAGCGCGCGGAGCGCATACTGAAAGATTCCAGAAAAAACGTCGCAGCATTGATCGGTGCAAAGCCCGGTCAGATCATCTTTACCGGAAGCGGCACAGAGGCGGATAACCTTGCGCTGCACAATGCTTTCAAGACGATCGCACGTACAGAGGGCCGAAAACTCATCACAACGCAGATCGAACATCCGGCTGTACTTGAGCCGGCATTGCTGCTTGAAAAGCAGGGCGCTAAGGTCGTCAGACTGCCTGTGGACGGGCAGGGACTTGTCCGGGTCGATCTGTTAAAAGAAGCGTTGGATGAAGATACCGCTATAGTGTCCGTGATGCATGTAAACAATGAGATCGGAACGATCCAGCCGATCGGAGAAATCGGGCGGATTCTGTCGGCGTTTGTCAGCGGTTCCGGTCTCGCAGAGCATCAGATCCTCCTGCATACGGATGCAGTGCAGTCGTATGCAAAGCTGCCGGTCGACATCCGGTCAGAAGATTTTAAACATGTGGATTTTCTGAGTTTCAGCGCACACAAGATCCACGGGCCCAAGGGCGTCGGCGCACTCTTTGCCGCACATCCCGAACGGGTAGATGCGATCATCAGAGGCGGCGGACAGGAAGGCGGTATGCGGTCGGGCACCGAAAATATGCCCGGTATCGCAGGTTTTGCGACTGCGGCACTTGTAGATGTCGAAGCGCATGCCCGGTATGTGGCGGAAGTCAGACAATATCTGCTTGACGGTATCATAGATACGGTAAACGATATTCGGGTCAACAGTCCGCGCGAAAGTTCGGTCACGGGCGAAGCCGGTTTTTGTTCCCCCTACATACTGAGTGTCAGTTTCTTAGGGACACGCGGCGAAGTGATCCTGCACGAACTTGAAAGCAAGGGCATTTTCCTGTCGACGGGTTCGGCATGCGCGTCGCTCGGCAAGGGCGGCGGAGGCGGCAAGGGTAAGATGAGTCATGTGCTTAGCGCAATCGGGCTGACCGACAAAGAAGCGGAAGGAACGCTCAGGTTTAGCTTCAGCCGGTATAACACGCTTGCGGAGATGGACTATGTGCTGGAACATTTAAAGACAGCCGTGGATCGCTTCCGTAGAATCGGGACTTTCAGATAGGAAAATCACCATGTACGAATATAAAAACATCCTGATCGTCCGCTACGGCGAGATCTCATTAAAGGGCATGAACAAGCCTTATTTCGAGCGCGTGCTCGAAGGGCGTATCAAGAGTGCGATTTCGAAACTTGATCTTGCGGAAGCGCAGTCGCTTTCGATTGTAAGAAGCGACGGTTTGATCACGGTCAGCGGCAGGGATACGGAACTGCCTGTGGACGAAGCACTCCTGACGAAAACGATCCTGAAAGTATTCGGCGTGGCCTCGGTCAGCCCTGCGGTCCGGCTTGAGGACAAACATATTGAAACGATATTTGCTGCCGCGATTGATTTTATGCACAAACGTGTTGATGAGAGAAATGCATCGATCGGAACAGGCATCGGTGCAGACAAACCGGTCACATTTAAGATCATCGGCAAGCGCTCCGATAAATCCTATCCGATTACATCTCCGGATATGTCGGCCAGGGTGGGCGAGGCGGTGTTAAATGCGCTTGAACCAAAAGTAAAAGTGGACGTGATCCGTCCCGAAATCGCTCTGAACATCCATCTGCGGCAGCGGGAAGTATTTATCTACGATGAAAAGTTCGGCGGATTCGGCGGACTTCCGCTCGGTACGAACGGCAAGGGCATGACGCTGCTTTCCGGCGGTATCGACAGCCCGGTTGCAACCTGGCTGATGGCGAAGCGCGG
>JAISKP010000006.1 GCA_031260885.1 Eubacteriales Family XIII. Incertae Sedis bacterium | reverse complement strand
ATCTCTATGTGCTCAACAACTGGCGTCTGGAAATTCCGACGGCTCCGGAGGATTATTTTCAGATCACTAAGACAAGCGCCGCAGAAGATCTGCCGCTGTCGCGGCTTTATTATTGGAATCCCGGCGACCGGGCGCTGCTAAGCGATGAAGACGCCATGCTGCTCTGTGTGCCGCTGATCGATTCGGACGGCCGGGTCATGGGGGTTTGCGGTCTCGGCATCTCGGCTTCCCTCTTCAAGCTGGCCTATATGCCGGATGATTCCATGTTCCCGCATACCTTTGCGGCATTTGCCCCGCGCACGGGAAACGAAATCGATCTGTCGAAAGCGCTGTTTTCCGGGAACTACAACGTGGGATCCGAATTTGAAGGCAATCTCGTCATCGGGAAAGAATTCAAAGAGCTCACGACCTTTTCCGACGCCGGCGGTAAAATGTTTGAGGGCCTGTGCAAGGACATCGCCATTTATCCGAAAGACGCCGTGCATCGGACGGATTGGGTCTTCGTCGTGGCGGCGCCGCAGGAAGAAGTGGCCGCCTACAACGCGATGGGCAACCGCACCGTCATCTTTCTTTTGGTTTTGCTGCTGGCGGCAGGCATCATCGCCGCCCTCTTCGTGAGCCGACGCTACATCACGCCGATTGCAGACGCCATCGACCGCATGAGACAGACAGACCCGCACAACGGGGGGAAATACAATATCCGCGAGATCGACGACCTGTTCACCTTCCTCGCGGAACGCGACGATCCCAAAGAAACCGCTTCCGGTCATGACGAGCGGTTCGACACCTTTGTTAAAAATGTAAATTCGCTCAGCCGGGCGGAGCGCGCTATCTTCAATCTCTACGTAGAAGGCTACACGGCAAGAGAAATCATACAGATCCTGCACATCTCGATCAACACGATCAAGACCCACAACAAACATATCTACACCAAGTTGGGCGTCACCTCGCGCAAAGAACTGCTCGATTTCGTCGCCCGGATGGACAAGGAAACGCCCGAAGAAGGTTGATCTGCATCATTTGGTTAAGTTTTCCAAAAGGTATTCTCTAACACGGACTTCCAGTTCTTCCTTCGTAAATGCAGATGGCTGCAGCCTTGTCGCCCACGCACGACCAGGATGAAGACAATCCCAGAGAGGCATTTTCCCGCTGTATCGCCCCTTGCCCGGATCGTGATTCCCAAAACCATCAAGCGTCCGATTCCATACAGGCTTGAAACGCTCGATCAACATGGATTCCGCAAGCGGTATCCAGATATCATCTACAACGAGAAAACGACAATAGAAATCGATAAGTTCAAGATTTTGCACTGCCGCAATAGATTCCGCGTGTTCGGATAATCTTTTAAAGAGAACTTGTCCATGATCTGTATCTAATCCCAAGCCACCTTTCCTTGCACCGGCCGGAACAGCTTTTCCGACATAAATCGGACAAAGAAATTTTTCGTTCTTGTTGATTTCAGCTAGTTGCAAATAAGGAGAAAAAGAACCCGTATAATATAAAGCATATACTCCGGCGCCAATAAAAGGCTCCGGAGGAAGACGCTGAACGTTTGTATCAAGCAATGCGTCTGCCACGCTCTCTCCGAGACTTTTCTTATCTAACGGATTAAACGGTTTTATTTCAGGCAAGTTTGCTGTTGACATCGTGATCACGAATCCTTTCGATTTGATTCACGACAGATTCGCCAATGATGCTTGCCAATCTGACCGGAACGGCATTGCCGATCTGTCGCATACTTTCTGTCCATGACCCGTGAAAGATATAATTGTCCGGGAATGTCTGTATTCTCGCACTTTCGCGTACCGTGTAATATCTTAACGACCCATCATCAAGCACCAACATATTTTCTCCGCCGGGAACGCCATGCGAACCGGCTTTAATCGTTTTTGAGGGTTCATCCATCACGCTTCCGGAATGTCCTGCATAGGATCGGGCACCGGCTCTGAACTCATGATTTTGAAAAGCTGAACTGCAATCATCACGTGGATCAGGAAGTCCATTTATCGCATCCCGAACCGTTTGCCATCTCTTTTTTCTATTTTTGTCTGACAATCTTATCACGTTGTCTTGTTCCCATAGTGAAACCTGATTGCGATCGCTCTTCGCAATGCGATGTTCTTCCCAATAGGTTCCATCGACTTTTTTTGCAAACTCGAGCGCTGTTTTACTATGTGTGGGTTCCGGAAAAGCCCAACTAATGCCGAGATCACTTCGAAATCCTACAATGACAACGCGTTGCCGCACCTGCGGAACTCCGTAATCGGCGGCATTTACCAATCTAAATACAACATTGTATGTGAGACCACGCTGTGCACCGGCCGTGTGATATTCCTCAAGTAAACGAAGATGATCAGTCCATTTCATTTCGACCGTCTTCACAACATCGGGATGTGAAAGCTGAAGGATAATATAATTAAAGTACGTACTGAAAGATTTTCTGGTAAGTCCTCTGACATTTTCAAAAATAAATCCCTGTGGCTGAAGTTCTCTCACAGCCCGCACGGCTTCAGGAAACATATCTCTTGCATCATCGTTTGCCTTGTGTTTCCCGCCAAGAGAAAACGGCTGGCATGGTGGACCGCCCGTAACAAACTGTATCCCAATACCAAATTCATCGTAACTGACCAAGCGGACATCAGCCTGCTTCACGTTCCAGTTTTGTATACCGGGGAACCCGGATGTGATATTGGCTTTGATATTATCGCAAGAGTCTTTATCCCATTCTATTAGCGCTTCATGCGCAAAGCCTGCCTTGTGTAATCCCAAGGCAAGTCCGCCCGTCCCGCAAAAAAGTTCTATAGAACGAATCATTCCGCAACCTCCTATTGCCTTCCATTGTATTATCTCACAATTTGAACAGACAGTTTTTTCTTTATTCAAAACAACTTATTTTATGAATACTGTTGTATATCTATTCTACATTTTCTTTGTCAACACCACTTTACATCGCGAACATGCGTTTGTCAACCATTATCCGCAATATACGCGGAAAAATCTTTTCTGCAAGGATACAACCTTTTTCACATCGCTTTCTTAAAAAATCACCCCGAAAATCACCCCTGTTTTTTTAAAAATCACCCCGATGGCGGCTTTGGGGTGATATTTTTTTGTATTTCGGCGGCAGATAATTTAGATGTAGACAACTGCTTGTGAATGGGAAGTGTTCGGTGAAGTGTTGGGAGGTTTTGACATGAAGGGTTTGCTGCATAAGGATCAGAGCGCATGGCGGGCGCGTTTCATGAAGACGGCGCTTGCGCTCGTACTGACGTTGGTGACGGTGCTCGGTACAGCCGTCCCGTCCGTGGCATGGGCGCAGGATACGGACACGCCGATCCCCGCCGCAGAGACTGTCGGTTCGGACACGGAAACGGTCAGTGCCGCAGGGGAAACCGACGATTCGGCTCCGGTCGACGAAACTGACGAGACGACTGCGGCTGACGAAACTGACGAGACGACTGCTGAGACCGGGGCGCAACAGGAGGAGACTCCCATCGATGCACTCGGGACCGGCGTTCCTATGATCCCGGGAACAAATGTAGCCGCTCCTGTGATTACTTTCGTGTACGAGATCGCGATCTGTTTGAACGACGGGACGGAATTTTCTTATCGTTATTCCTATCACCCAAT
>JAISKP010000093.1 GCA_031260885.1 Eubacteriales Family XIII. Incertae Sedis bacterium | reverse complement strand
GCATTACGATCGTCGTGCTGAAAGGGAAATAGTTGGAAATTTTCCGAAGAACACATATGTCGGGATTTTCGACATATGGGTACAGACGGTCAAGAATATAATACAAAGCACTATAATCTTGATGCAATTATTTCAGTGGGATACGCTTGCTCTACATTTCATCAGCAGTTGTCGATTTTCGCGTGCTTTCTGGAATAACCGAAGTATATGATGAAGCCGACCAAAAGCCAGACGCCAAATCTGATCCACGTGATATTGGTCAGGTTGAGCATGAGCACAAAGCAGAAGAGCGCAGACAGGATCGGCAGCACCGGGAAGAACGGCACTTTAAATGTATTCGACTGATCGATGTTGTGCGCCGCCGCGTTTTTCCGGATGAATATGACGCCGATGCTGACCATTACAAAAGCGCTGAGCGTTCCGATGTTGATCATATCTGCAAGCTCATCAACGGAGGTCAGTGAGGCGGTCAATGCAGCGATCACCCCGATGACGACGGTAATGCCGACGGGCGTCATCCGCTTTGCAGACGTCTTTGACCACTTTTCCGGGAACAATCCGTCTCTGCTCATTGCAAAGATGATCCTTGAAACACCGAACAGTTCCACCATGATGACGGTGGTGAGTCCGACTGCGGCACCGACGGCGATCACGGCACTCTGCCATTCTGCGCCGTGATACAGGAATGCGGTTGCAAGGGAGACTTCTCGTCCCTGCGATGCGGCGAATTCCGATAAGTCTACATAATTGACCATGCCGCAGGTCACGAAAGCGACCGAAACATACAGAACGGTGACGATGCCCAGGCCCAGGATGATTCCGATCGGCACATTCTTTTTCGGATTCCTTGTCTCCTCTGCGGCCGTGGCAACCGTGTCGAACCCGACGTATGCAAAGCAGATGATCGCCGCACCCGCAAACATGCCGCCGACGCCGAAGTGTCCGCCGCCGAGTCCTGTTATGGTTCCCCACAGGGTATTGGTCAAAACGTCTGCCGCCGTTCCCGACCCCACGATCTGTTCCGGAATGAACGGAGAGAGATTGTTCCATGAAAAATAGGTGAAGCCGGCAAAGATGATCACCAAGACGATGCCGATCTTAATGCAGGTCATGATGTTTGTTATTCTCGCTGAGAGTTTGGTTCCGATGCTGAGCAGCACGGTAAAAAAGAGCACTACAATCGCCGCGCCATAATCAACTTTAAAATCTCCGACGCGGAAGCTCAAAACGACATCAACGCCGAAGACATTCAGGGCATCCGAGACATAGATCGCCCAGTACTTCGCGATGACGGCGGTTGCGAGGAACAGTTCCAAGATCAGATCCCAACCGATGATCCACGCAAATATTTCGCCGAGCGTCGTATAGGTATAGGAATAGGCGCTTCCGGAAACGGGGATTGATGTCGAAAATTCCGCATAACACATCGCGGCAAGTCCGCACACGACAGCCGCCAGAACAAATGAAACGATCGTTGACGGACCCGCATTCTGTGTCATGACTTTCGTAGAGACGCTGAAAATTCCGGCGCCGACGCAGACGCTGACTGCGAGAAAAGCAAGATCAAGCGGGCCGAGATTGCGCTTTAGACGATGCCCTTCCTCCGTTGTCAGCTCTAAGGTTTGTTCAATACTTTTTTTTCTTAATAAATCCAATTTTCTTTCCCACTTCATAAAACTGCCGATTTACCGTAAATTATATCACGTCCGCAGCAATGAAGATATGGGACTATACGGGGGATGATCGGCGTTAACTGTTCTTATCCACATCCTTGAACTTTTTCAGATTGCCGGTTTTTGCGCTGCGTGCCTGCAGGATCGCGTCGATGTTTTCGAGCGGGATATCGCGCTCCGCGAGCATGACGAGCAGATGATACAGCAGATCGGAGACTTCGTTCTCGAGGTCGCTTCGTTTCTTTTCGTCGTCCGGCACTGCCTCAAGCGACTTGGCGGCAATGATCGTTTCGCTGCTCTCCTCGCCGATCTTTTTCAGAATCTTGTCGAGCCCTTCGCGAAACAGATATGCGGTGTAGGAGCCTTCCTCGCTGCTACCCTTTCGGGAGCGGATCACCTCGTAAAGTTCGTTCAAAGTATCGTTCATCGTCTATCGCCTATTTCCTTTCTATTATTGTTTAGCGGCAATACTGTTCATAAAACCGAATTCCATGCTCATTCGCGTTCCTGACT
Source organism: Eubacteriales Family XIII. Incertae Sedis bacterium (assembly GCA_031260885.1). GTDB lineage: Bacteria > Bacillota > Clostridia > Peptostreptococcales > Anaerovoracaceae > JAISKP01. The sequence continues at coordinate 5,213 of JAISKP010000093.1, read as the reverse complement.
GTAAATCGCTTCTTGGAAGAAGCATGTACGTGCGCCTGTGTGGCAGGCGGGACCCGTCTGCTCGACCGTGATCAGCAGCGTGTCATCGTCGCAGTCCGGCACGATCGAGAGAACCCTCTGCACGTGTCCGGAGGTCTCACCCTTGTTCCAGAGCATGCCGCGCGAACGGCTGTAGAACCACGTGTAGCCGGTCTCGATCGTCTTCTCCAGACTTTCCTTGTTCATATAGGCGAGCATGAGAACCTCGCCTGTGCCTGCACGGGTGACCACAGCAGGAATCAGTTCGCTCTTTGTAAAATATTTATCCAAATTCATGATAACGCCTCCTACCGAACGGGAATCCCCTTTGTCCGCAGCTCCTGCTTCACATCGTTCACCTCGTATTCCCCGTAGTGGAAGATCGACGCCGCGAGCGCCGCATCCGACGGGGTCTTTTCAAACACTTCGACGAACGACGCCAGCGACCCGCCGCCGCCCGATGCGATCACGGGGATGTTCACGACTTCACAAACCGCATTCAACATGCCGAGGTCGAAGCCCGCCTTCGTGCCGTCGGTATCCATCGACGTCAGCAGGATCTCGCCCGCGCCGAGCGACTCCGCCAAAATGGCCCATTCGACGACATCGCGCCCGGAATCCTTCCGCCCCCCTGCCGTGAACACGTTGTATTTCGGCTGCCCGTATCTCGGGCTGTTCTGATCTTCTACAACGCCCGACGCCCTTCCGTCGATGGCGAGCACGACGCATTGGTTGCCGAAACGATACGCCGCCTCGGCTAAGATGTCCGGATTGTAGACCGCCGCAGAATTGACCGAGACCTTGTCCGCGCCCGCCTTGAGCAGCTCGCGAAAATCATCCGCACTGCGGATTCCGCCGCCAACCGTCAGCGGAATGAAGACATTCTCCGCCGTCCGGCGCACGACGTCCACCATCGTTCCGCGCCTTTCATGCGTTGCCGTGATATCGAGAAACACGACCTCGTCCGCGCCCTGCCGGTTGTATTCGATCGCGCATTCGACGGGGTCGCCGACTTCCTTGATCCCGACAAAGTTGATTCCCTTGACGACCTTCCCGTCCCGCACATCCAGACAGGGAATAATTCGTTTTGCAAGCATTCGCTCTCCTTACACCGCCATCATATTATACCGCCGCTGCGGCGACCGCCTGATCGAGCTTCAGCGTCCCTTTGTAGATCGACTTGCCGCAGATCGCGCCGTAGAGCCCGAGACTCTTGAGTGCGATGAGGTCGAGGATGTCGTGAATCCCGCCGCTCGCGATGACGTTCACTTCGGGCACGGCGTCCGCCAGTTCCTTCAGCTCATCTAAATTCGGACCGCTCAGCGTCCCGTCCTTTGAGATGTCCGTGTAGATGATGGTCTCAACGCCTGCCGCGCTCATCTTTTTCGCGAGATCCGTAAACCGCACCTCTCCGTCGTCGAGCCAGCCGTTCGTGCGGACGATACCGTTCTTTGCATCGATTCCGACAGCGATTTTGTCACCGTACGCAGCGACCGCATTTGCGACCAGTTCCGGATCGGTGAGCGCGACCGAGCCAAGGATCACGCGCGCTGCGCCGCCGTCCAGATAAGACTCTATGGTTTCCATCGTGCGGATCCCGCCGCCGACTTCCACGTTCAAGCCGGACGCTGCGGCAACGCGCAGGATGACATCCTGATTTTTCGGTTTCTTTGCGGTCGCGCCGTCGAGGTCGACCATGTGCAGCCACGCCGCGCCGAGTGCCCTGAACGACAGCGCCGTTTCAAGCGGATCGCCCGCGACCTTTTCGGACGTCGCATAATCGCCCTGCGTGAGTCGCACGCATTCACCGTTTATGAGATCAATCGCCGGTAATATGATCATCGATATTCCTCCGTATGTTTCGTATCATTTTTCCTGTTCTATGTGTGCCGCTTGGGCGTCAGCTTTTTTATTGCAGTATATCTGTATGTTTTCGCCACTTCGGGTCGTCAACTGTTCCAAACTTCACATATTCTACAGCCGCGCGAAATTGCGTAGCATATTCAGCCCGACGTCGCCGCTCTTTTCCGGATGGAACTGCGCACCGTAGATGTCGCCCGACCTTACGAGTGCCGGAATGGTCTGCCCATAATGTGCGGACAGGCTGATGTTTTCCTCGTCGGTCACCGCCTTGTACGAATGAACGAAGTAGACCATGTCGCCTTCGTTTACGCCCGCCGTCATGGCACACGGATGAACGATCTTCACGTCGTCCCAACCCATATGGGGAACCTTCTGCCCGGGGCAGGTCAGCAGATCGACGTAGCCCTCGATGAGACCGAGTCCCTGCGTTTCCGCGAATTCGTAACCCTTTTCGAACAGCAGCTGCATGCCGAGGCAGATGCCGAGCATAGGTTTCCGCTTCGCCTCCGCGCGGATCACTTCCGTAAGCCCGCTCGCGTTCAGTTTGTTCATCGCATCGGGAAACGCTCCGACGCCCGGCAGGATCAGCTTATCCGCAGCGCACAGCACGGCGGCGTCAGAGCTGATCTCGCTTTCAAAGCCGAGATATTTCAATGCGTTGCGGACGTTGAAAAGATTGCCCGCACCGTAATCTATGATCGCAATAGCCATAAAAAGCCTTTCACAATGACAAATATTTCACAAAATCGAAATTCTCACCGGAACGCCATATAATGGTGCTTCTCCAATTTGGTGAAAGCTACCGTATCTACAGCGTCCCCTTGGAGGACAGCACGCCGCCGCCGGTCTGCGTCACCGCCGCCGCGAGCGCGTGCGCGAACGCCTTGAAGATCGCCTCGCATTTGTGATGGTCGTTCTCGCCGTAGGGCGCATTGATGTGCAGGGTCACGGCCGCGTTAAAAGCAAACGCCTGAAAAAATTCCGCGATCAACTGCGTCTCAAGTTCCCCGATGCGCTCCGTGCGAAAATCGGCGTTGAACACGAAATACGCCCTGCCGCCGATGTCAAGTGAAACGGTTGCAATCGACTCATCCATCGGAATCGTGAACGTTCCGTAACGCGCGATGCCCGCCTTGTCCGAGACACTTTTCGCGAAAGCCTGCCCGAGCACGATCCCTACATCCTCCACCGTGTGATGTCCGTCCACATCCAGATCGCCGCCAGCGCGTATCGAAAGATCGAAGCCCGCGTGTACGGTCAGCGCCGTCAGCATGTGGTCGAAAAATCCGACGCCCGTGGCGATGTCGGCTATTCCTGTCCCGTCGAGATCGAGGGAGACTTGGATCTCCGTCTCTTTCGTCTTTCTCGCGATTTCACCTTTTCTCATGACAAGTTCCTTCCTTATAATTCAATTTGTTCTGCTGCCGGATGCCATCAATCAGACATTTGTATACATGCGATACGTCCATCATTTTTCAAATCTGATCTTCACGGAAGCAACGTGGGCGGTCAGCCCTTCCGCCGTTCCGATTTCAATTATATCATCTTTCGCCTGCTCGAGCGCGTCCCGCGTGTACATCGTGTAACTCATGCGTTTCACAAAATCGTAGACGCCGAGCGGGGAGGCAAACCTCGCCGTTCCCGACGTCGGGAGCACGTGGTTCGTTCCTGCGTAATAATCGCCGAGCGGTTCCGGACTCCACGAACCGAGGAAGACCGAGCCCGCGTTTTTGATCCGGGTGAGCAGCGCCATCGGATCGTCTGTGATAATCTCGAGGTGTTCCGGCGCCACGTCGTTTGCAATAGAGACCGCCTCGTCCTCGGAACGGCAGATGACGATCAGCCCGTTCGCCGCGATGGATGCCGCTGCGATTTCCTGCCGATCCAATGCCGCGAGCTGTCGTTCAATTTCTTTTGCAACCTTCGTCGCGAGCGCTTCGTCCGTCGTCAACAGGATCGACGCCGCCTGCCGGTCGTGCTCCGCCTGCGAGAGCAGATCCGCCGCGATGAACGCAGGGTTCGCCGTCTCGTCCGCGATGATGAGGATCTCGCTCGGTCCCGCGATCATGTCGATGTCCACGCACCCAAAGACGAGCCGCTTCGCAGTCGCTACGTAGATGTTTCCGGGACCGACGATCTTGTCGACCTTCGGGATGGTCTCCGTGCCGTATGCCAGCGCCGCCACCGCCTGAGCGCCGCCGGTCAGCATGACGCGGTCGACGCCCGCGAGGAACGCCGCCGCGAGGATGTCCGGATTTGCATAATCCGCAATACGCCCGGCATCTTTGTCATTCGCATTGTCCCGGGCATCCGGATCGCTTCCTGCCGCTGCGGTATCCCCCGTATTCGTCATCTGTTTCGACGGAGGCGTCACGAGTATGAGTTCTTCGACCCCCGCGAGCTTCGCGGGAATCGCGTTCATGAGCACGGTCGACGGATATGCCGCAGTGCCGCCGGGGACGTAAAGCCCGACGCTTGACAGGCCGCGAACGATCTGCCCGATCACGTTACCCGCTTCATCCTTCGTCTCGTAACCACGCTGGATCTGTTTCTCGTGATACTTGCGGATATTGCCGGAGGCAGTTACCAACGCATCCCTGAGCTTTTCCGGAATGCGCTCAAATGCACGCTTCATATCTTCCCTGTCGATCTCGAGACGATCCGGGACAAATCCGTCGAACTTCAGTCCGTATGCACGCACGGCATCATCGCCGCGCAGGCGTACGTCCTTTAGAATCTTCTTGACCGTCGCTTCGACCGCAGGATCGGATCCCGAGTCCCGGTTCGAAAGTCTACCGAGCGCTTCCCGTTCCGATTTGCCGTCCGCTTTAACAATTCTGATCATTGACTGCTCCACTCCATTGCGCTGCATCAGCACAAATTTCTTAATCCCAATATATCACACATGCCGATGTTTTTTAATGCGCTTGCAGGTCTACCGTTTCGCAGCGATCGCATCCGCGATTTTGTCCGTGAATGCGTCGATCTCCCGTTTCTTCAGCTTCATGCCCGTCACGTTCACGATCAGCCGTGCGGAGATCGCCCGGATTTCTTCGATCACTTCAAGACCGTTCTCCTTCAGCGTCGTGCCCGTCTCCACGATGTCGACGATGCCGTCCGCCAGGTGCAGAAGCGGCGCGAGCTCGACCGACCCTTCGATCTTGATGATCTCGACGTCCATGCCCTTGCTCTCGAAATACTTTCCGGCGACGCTCGGGTACTTCGTCGCGATCACCTTTGAGCCGTAGCCCGTGAAAAAGTCCTTGCCCGCCGGCGCGGCGAGCGCGAACCGGCACTTCCCGATTCCGAGATCCATGATCTCATAATACGTC
>JAISKP010000086.1 GCA_031260885.1 Eubacteriales Family XIII. Incertae Sedis bacterium | reverse complement strand
CGCATGGGATTCACCGTGGGGTATGGGGCGCCCCGGTTGGCACATCGAGTGTTCGACGATGTCAAAGAAATATCTGGCGGATACGATTGATATCCATGCCGGCGGACAGGATCTGACGTTCCCGCATCATGAAAACGAAATCGCACAATCCGAAGCTGCAAACGGGAGACCCTTTGCAAACTACTGGATGCACAACGGATACATTACGATCGACAGCAAGAAGATGTCGAAGTCTGCCGGAAACTTTTTTACGGTACGGGACATCCTGAAGGAATATGACGGCGAAGTCATTCGTTTTTTCCTGATTTCAGGACATTATCGCAGTCCGATCGATTTTTCACGGGAATTGATGGAACAGGCGAAGAACGGTCTCGCACGCATTCGCAATGCGTGGCAAAACTTGGAATTCTTAAAGGAAAAGGGCTCGGATGGCCTTACGCCGGAAGAATCCGCATCCCTTGCTGATATTCTGAAATACAGAGAAAAATTCATTGCGGCAATGGATGACGATCTGAATACAGCCGATGCGATTGCCGCGGTCTTCGAACTCATTTCGGAAGTCAATACGCAGGTCAGAACCGAAGCCTCGAGACAATATGCGGTGGGCGCGCTCGATCTGCTTTTGGAACTCACAAACGTGCTCGGTCTGCTCGAAAAGGACGATCACGCGGACGAAGATGCAACGCTTGAGGCGCTCATCGAGGAGCGCCGTATCGCCCGTGAAAACAAGGATTGGGCGAAAGCGGATGAAATCCGAGACAAACTCGCGGCGAAAGGGATCACCCTGAAGGATACGCCGCAGGGCGTGCAGATCATTCGGGAAAACTGAACGGTGACAGCATGTTTCGCAGAATTTCTTCCGCCGCGGGCTTTAGCTATGCGCTTATGGTTCTTCTTGTTTTTGTATGGGGATTTGAATACATCGCTGCAAAAAACAGCCTTGAAGTGATAAAACCGCTGACGCTCGTATTTTTTAAATACAGCACGGCTTTTCTCGTGGTGTTTTCTGTAAAAATTATTTCAAACCGAAAGTTCACGTTAAAGAGAAGGGACATCGCATTTTTTGCGGTATGCGCACTCTTCGGGGACGTACTCTATTACGGCGGGGAGTATAGTGCGATGGATTATCTCCCCGTATCGGTGATCACGATCATCCTTGCATTTGTGCCCGCACTTTCGATTGTTCTGGAGTTTTGTATCTATCATAGAAAGCCTTCCGTATTGATTGTTCTCGGGATCCTCGTAAGCATCCTGGGCGTCGCGATGGTCGTCTTGTCCGATATCCGCGAACTCTTGAACGGCAGAATCATCGGCTACCTCTTTGCCTTTTCCGCGGTGATTTGCTGGAATGTATACAACTTTATGACGGACAGGTTGACTTCAAAATATGGTGCGGTGGAGATCACGCTCTACCAAATCATCTCCGCAGTGTTGATTTCCGCGCCGTATGCGTTATCGCATCTGCCTGCGGCGGCGGATGTGACGCCTGACTTGATCTGGTCGCTTCTTTATGTCGGTGGGATCAGTTCCGGGGTGGGATTTTTGATCTATGTCCGTTCAATCAACATCATCGGCGTGACGCCGACGGCGCTTTTTTCGAATGCGCTGCCGCTGACGACGACATTTTTTGGTTTTCTGTTTCTGCACGAAGCGATTACGCCGCTCCAGTATGTCGGCGGGATTGTTGTGATTCTGTCCGGGAGTATGGTAATATTGCTAAAGAGTAAACACGATGCGAAAAACAGTATTTCTTTGCCGGATGCGAAAGGCGATTAGATGAATACAGTCTCCGGCGGAATGAATACGACAGTGCTTGCCTATCTCGGCGATGCCGTGTATGAGCTTCATATAAGAAGGTACGTCATCGCAACGGGGCAGATTCACGCGGATCGGTTGCATACGGCGGCAGTGCGTTACGTGCGTGCAGGTGCTCAGGCCGCAGTAATTCGTGAAATATTTGACGAACTTTCGGCAGAAGAACAGGCGCTCGTGAAACGAGCACGGAATAAGAAGAGCGCATCGAAACCGAAAAATGCAGATCCGGTCGAATATAAGTGGGCAACGGCTTTCGAGGCACTGTTGGGCTACTATGCACTTTCGGGCAAAACGGAAACCATCGAAAGCATCATAAGCCGCGCAATAAAGATCATCGATCAAGACGAGAGGTCGGCAGCGCATAGGATTCAGGTAAAGCCAAGCAATGCGGCAGGAGAAACGAATGAGTAAAGCGGATCAGATTTTTATAGAAATGTGTGAAGACATCATCGCAAACGGCAATTCTTCCGAAGGGCAGGTCGTAAGACCTCGGTGGGAAGACGGTACGCCCGCGCACACGATCAAGAAGTTCGGTGTGATCAGCAGATATGATCTTTCGAAAGAGTTTCCGGCGCTGACGCTGCGCCCGACGTCGCTGAAGCTCTGCGTTGATGAACTTCTGTGGATCTGGCAGCGTAAATCAAACAACATCCGGGATTTGAACAGCCACATCTGGGATAGCTGGGCGGATGAGACCGGCAGTATCGGGAAGGCATACGGCTACCAGATGGGCGTGAAATACAGGTTTGCGCACGGAGAAACGGATCAGGTGGACAATGTCCTCTGGCAGCTCAAAAACACACCGTATTCGCGCCGCATCCTCACGAATATTTACAATTTCGCGGACCTGGCGGAGATGGGACTCGAACCGTGTGCCTACAGCGTGACGTTCAACGTGACAGGCAATAAACTCAACGCGATTCTCAATCAGCGTTCGCAGGATATCCTCGCGGCAAACAGTTGGAACGTCATGCAGTATGCGGTGCTCCTCCATATGTTTGCACAGGTCAGCGGATTCGAAGCCGGCGAATTCATTCAGGTGATTTCAGATGCGCATATCTATGACCGGCATGTGCCGATCGTAAAGGAACTGATCGAGCGGCAACAGTATCCTGCGCCGAAATTTTGGATCAACCCGGACGTGAAGGATTTTTATGATTTCACCCCGGCGGATGTAAGACTTGAAGGCTACGAAACGGGACCGCAGATCAAGGGCATTCCGATCGCGGTGTGACGCGGAATCACGATAAACAGGAGCAGCATGGTAGATTTCAAGATGATCGTTGCGTGCGACAGGGATTGGGGCATCGGCAAGTCCGGACAACTCCTTACGCATTTGTCCGGCGATCTGAAGTATTTCAAAGAAAAGACGCTCAGCGGTCTCGTGATCCTCGGCAGGAAAACAGCGGCAACCTTCCCCGGCGGTCGTGCGCTTCCGTGCAGGGTGAATCTCATGCTCTCGACCACCGAAGATGCGCGGGACGGCTATATCATCGAGAAGAACGTCAAGGCTGTAATTGCGCGGGCAGAGGCGCTTACAGCGGCGCATGAGATCGACAAAGACAGAATTTATGTGATCGGCGGCGCATCAGTCTATGCTGCTTTTTTGCCGCACACAGATACGGTCTTCGTTACGAAAATAGACGCCGCTTTCGGTGCGGATGCTTTTTTCCCGGATTTAGACGAAGATCCTGCGTTTACATGCGTTTCAGAAAGCGAATCAATCACGGAAAGCGGCATTTCCTACCGTTTTTGTGAATACCGCAGCGTCGCGGCGCATGGCAGCATCAAATCCTGAGTACAGTGTTTGGACAGAATTGGAGACAGAAATGAGCGAGCAGAATTTTCTGATTTTCGGGCGAAATCCCGTTATTGAGGCGATCGAGACCGGAACGGATATCGACAAGATTCTCATTCAGAAGAACATCGAAGGCTCCGGTAAAAAAGCTTTTGCACTTGCGAAAAAAGCGAAGATCCCCGTACAGATCGCAGACAAGTTTGTCCTCGACAAGACGGCGGGCGGCGGCGCACATCAGGGGGTCATCGCCTACCTCGCGGAATACACCTACGCATCCGTCGATGAGATTTTTGCGCGTGCGGAAAGCAAAGGGGAAGCGGTCTTCCTGATCCTGCTCGACGGCATCGAAGATCCGCACAATCTGGGGGCGATTATTCGATCAGCCGAGTGTGCCGGTGCGCATGGCATCGTGATTCCGAACAGACGCGCTGCTGCGGTCACGGGCGCTGCAATGAAGGCGTCTGCGGGTGCGGCTTTGCATATACCTGTTGCACGCGTCACGAACATCGCTTCGGCGATTGACGTGCTGAAAGATCGCGGCGTCTGGATCTACGGTCTCGATATGAACGGGGAACATTACGCCACCAAAAATTACGATGGTGCTGCTGCGCTCGTCGTCGGATCCGAGGGGCGGGGTATCTCTCGGATTGTGCGCGAAAAATGCGACTTTGTGCTGTCTATTCCCATGCGCGGCAGAACCGGGTCGCTGAATGCATCGAACGCTGCGGCCATCGCGTTGTTTGAAATGAGCAGGAAACTGTTTCCTGAAGGCGTATCCGCCGATCGCCGGCAGGATGAGAAATGGTTTAAAGCATGAAGGAAGCACATTCGGGAAAATATGACACTTACAGCGATGCGGCGTTGGCACAACGCGCGGCCGACGGTGATGAAATCGCACTGGAGTGTATCTATGCGCGGTTTCGTGAAATCATACGCATGAAATCAAATCTATTCTTCATTGTGGGCGGAGACAGAGACGATCTGATTCAGGAAGGCATGATCGGCATGTTTCATGCGATCATGGAGTATAACGCTGATCGCGGCGCGTCCTTTGCAACCTTTGCCGAACTGTGCGTGGAGCGACAGATGATGACGGCGATCAAGTCGGCGGCGAGGCTCAAGCACGCGCCGCTAAACACATCGCTTTCCATCAGCGAAAGTCATGAAACGACTGACGGTGAAGCCTGTATGAGTATCGAGGATGTGCTTGCGGACAGATATGCGCCCTCGCCGGAGGATGATGTTCTGTTCAGAGATCAGCTCAACAGCATTGAACGGGATCGTGACCGGATCTTCAGCAAACTCGAGCGCGTCGTCTGGGATGAATTCAAACAGGGTAGAACTTACACCGAGATCGCAGACATGCTCGGCAAGACACCGAAAGCGATCGACAACGCGATCCAGCGCATGAAGAAAAAAGTTGAAAAGCATATGGATATGTACTAAAATAACCTTGCGCGTGCTGTTGTAGCTCAGTCGGTAGAGCACTTCATCGGTAATGAAGAGGTCATGGGTTCGATTCCCATCAACAGCTCCAAGTAAAAACAACATTTTGAATTTGTAATGCTCGAATTTTCTCTGTGAACAGGAGGGATAATAGAATGATTGATTTTGGAAAACCTCTGGGCATGGGTTGTCTCCGGCTGCCGCTTTTTGACGAGAAGGAACCGGAAAACATCGACATGGAAAAGGCGAAAAAGCACATCGACATTTTTCAGGAGAACGGTTACAAATATTACGACACCTCTTATGTGTATCATAAGGGCAATTCCGAAAAAGCCCTGGGCACGTTGTTGGTCGATCGGTATCCGCGTGATGCCTATCTGATCTCCACGAAAATGCCCATCAAGTGGATGACCAAACCGGAGCAGATGGAACTCCACTTTCAGGAGCAGTTGGATCGCCTGCATTTGGACTGCATTGACTTCTATCTGGTGCACATGATGGAACGGGAGACCTATACGCGTTGCGAAAAGTGGGGCGCCATTGAATTTCTGAAGCAGAAACGTGCCGAGGGAAAGTTCAAGGAATTCGGCGTCTCCGTCCACGACACGCCTGAATTCTTGGAGGAAGTTTTGACCACGCACCCCGAGATCGACTTCGTGATGCTTCAGATCAACTATGTCGACTGGGTAAATCCGTCCATTCGTGCCGGAGAGTCCTATAAGGTCGCCTTGAAGTTTGGCAAGCCCATTGTCGTCATGGAACCCTGTAAGGGCGGCACCTTGGCGTCTCTGCCCGAGAAAGCCTCAGCCCTTATGAAGGCTTATAACCCGGATGCGTCCGAGGCGTCTTGGGCTTATCGCTTTGTCGCGACGCTGCCGGGTGTGCGCATGACGTTGGCCGGTATGCCGGACACCAAATTTCTGGAAGACAACCTGAAGACTTTCGATGACCTCAAGCCACTGAATGAAGCGGAGCTTAAGATCATTGATCAGGTCATCGAGATCATCAACGAGAATACGGTGATTCCCTGCACCGGATGCAATTACTGTACCGAAAACGGTTGCCCGCAGAACATTCCGATCGCCGACAATTTCGGACTGATCAACGACATGAAACGTTTTGAAAACTCCAGCAACGCCGGGAACATCAACAGGGTAAATATCCAGGCGGACTACTATGAGAGTTGGGTGAAAAATGGTGCCGGTCCTGCCAGTTCCTGTATCGCCTGCAAGAAATGTGAGCGCATCTGTCCGCAGAATCTGCCGATTGTATCGTATCTTGCCGAATATGTCGTTCCGCTGCTTGAAAACTGGCAGCATAAAGCCTGATCGTACCCGCAGTCTTTTGTGGGAAGCAGAAGTTAGCATCTCTTAACGCAAAGAAATTTAACATGAGGAGGACGGAAAAATGATCATTGTCAGCGGCGCATACAAAATTCAGGAAGGCAAAAGGGACGAATTCATGAAGTTGATCATCGACGGCGGGATTCGTGACGCAAATCAAAATGAAGCGGGAAACATCGGCTATGACTATTACTATCCGGTCGGAAACGATACGGATGTGTATTTTATTGAGCGTTGGACGGACAGAGCGTCGTGGGATACACATAAGGAAGCGCCGCATGTCGTCGGACCGCTGAAGGATCTCAAGGATAAATACATGACCGGTTTTGTGCCTGGGATTCTGGGCGAACTGATCGAACAATAATAAAAGCGTGAATAAGCGGATAGAAAAGTAAGCGGATAGAAAAGGGCGCTGTTAGAAAAAACAGGCTCTTTTTTACTTCGCTCAGAACTTTTGAGAGGAGTTTTGACATGATTTCAAACAACCCCACGAAGGCAGATGAAAAAGCTGTCGCGATCAGAGGTGCCATCGAGCACCGTGCCACATGGTTCTATATGTTGTTGGATGAGGCTCGAAAAAGGGGTCTGGATATGGAAGAACTGGGGCGTGCAGCGGTGTTCAGATGCGGATGTTTCCACGGCACGGAGAAGATGATGAAGAACTGCAAAGATCCATCCGACCTGCGGGCGTTTTGGGACGTCTTCGCCGACGAGACGGTTCGACAGGTATTCGGAATGGAACTTGTGGAAAATACGGCGGATAAACTCTACGTGGATTTTCATTACTGCCCTTTGCTTGCTGCCTGGGGAAAGATCGGTGCGGCGGAAGAAGATTATCCGCTGCTTTGTGACATTGCCATGGAAGGCGACCGGGGTATCATCTCCAAATTTGACGGTTACGAATTCCGGCTGGATGGCGTATTGGCGAAAGGGGATCCGGTATGCAAGATCAGAATTGACAAGAAATAGCGGCACACGCTGCCCCTTTCCGCCTACTTCTGAACTGTACCAAAGAACAAAAAAGAAAAAACACAGATTGATAGAATATTCTGTATTCTTTTGACAATACTTGTTATAATGCTGTTAATTGCATTTATTATCAACTATTTTTTGAAAGGAGTTATTTTATGGAAGAATCTTTGAACTTGGGTATTATTTCTTTATTACCTATTGTCGTCCTGTTCGTTTTGATCTTTATCACGAAACGAATGCTCTTATCTTTGACCGCAGCGTCATTGGTGGGTGCGGTCCTGATCGGTCGTGCGAGTTTTGCCTCGGTATGGCTGTTGAAGGTTCAAGAGGCTTTTATGGAAGGAACGATAGGTTATCTTATTCTCCTTCTGGCACTGTTTGGAATCCTGATCGCCCTTTTGGACTATTCCGGTGCGGTGTTTGAATTTGCAAACTGGCTGGCCAAATATGCCAACACGAGAAGAAAAGCACTGATTATCACATACATATTGGGTTGGCTCATCTTTGTGGACGACTATCTGAATAATTTGGCAGTCTCTACCGCCATGAAGAAGCTGTGTGACAAACACGGAATTCCCCGGACGATGTTGGGCTATGTTGTCAACAGCACGGCGGCGCCTGTCTGTATCCTGATCCCAATCTCCACTTGGGCTGTTTTCTATAGCGGTCTTTTCGAAGAATTCGGCGTAGTCAGAAACGGATCCGGAATGTCTGCATATATCGCCGGTATTCCCTTCCTGTTCTATGGATGGATTTCCCTGGTGGTATGCTTATTGCTGGTGCTGGGTGTGCTCCCGATGATCGGTCTCATCAAAAAAGACAATCAATTGGCAAAAGAGACCGGCGTGGTCTGTTCCGTAGAACGCAATCTGGACGGAGCCGAAATCACGACCACCAATTCACAAAACGCCGAGGGAGAAGTCCTCAAGAAAAATCCCATTAAGTTCATCCTGCCGTTGCTCCTTTTGATCGGTCTTACCGTCTTGACAGGCGATGTGCTGATCGGTTGTATGGGCGCAATCGTTGTCGTCGGTGCAATCATGGTCTTTGATAAAAGATTCAATCTCGGCGATATCTTCGATAACGCTTATAAAGGCGTCGCAAGTATGGCATCCATTACCTGTGTTATCACCATGGCATTGACCTTGGTAGGAATCAATACCAGCACCGGCCTGCCGGACTTTGTGGTTGCAACTTTGACGCCGATCCTGAACAGTGCGGTTCTACCGGCCATCGTCTTTGGTTTCTGTGCGGTCTATTCCTATTTCGGCGGTGGTTTCTGGGATATGTCTTTGCTCTTTATGCCGATCGTCGTTCCGCTTGCCATTGCGCTGAACTTGGATCCGTTGATGTCCTGTGCCGCACTCGTCTGTGCAGCGACAGCAGGCAGCACGACCTATGTCGCCGGTGATGCTATCATGATCACCTCCCGCGCCGTAGATATCAAGCCGTTCTACCAGATGCTCGCGACACTGCCTTATGCCATCATCAGTTATGTACTTTCGGTAATCGCATTTGTAATTGCCGGATTTGTGATTTAACTTTAACTTTGACTTTGGCGGAAACGTCAGACATGGAGCGGGGTATGAGCAGAGCAGATATTATTCTGAAAGGCGGCAGCTTTTTCAGAGGCAAAAATCTCGATAACGATCTTGATTTTATGGCTGTCAGCGGAAATAAGATCATCGGCTTTGGCAAAGAATCTGAACTGGATGCATATCTGGGCGAAGGCACAATTGTTAAGGAATATGACAAAAGCAATTTGATTATGCCGGGGTTCTTCGACAGTCATACGCATATTCTGCATGCCGGAATGTCGGATAAGTATCCGAATTTCGGAGATTGTAAATCGGAAGACGAGACAGCGCGGGCGGTGAAGGTTTACGCCGACGCCCATCCCGATGAGGCTTGGATTTTCGGGTTCAACTGGTATCATGTGTATTGGGGACAGGAAGAACTGCCCACAAAAGCTTCGCTCGATCAGTATTGCCCGGATCGACCCGTCATGATCAATGATGCGGAAGGTCATGGTGTTTGGTGCAATTCCAAAGCGTTGGAACTGGTCGGGATCACGGCGGAAACGCCGGATCCTCCGCACGGACATATCGAAAGATATCCGGACGGACAGCCTACCGGCTATCTGGATGAAATGGCCATCGGTCTTGTGGCGAAAATCGCATATGATCTGGATGATGATATGGAAAGGCAATTTATCCGGGACTATATGAACCGCGCCAAAACCATCGGTATCGTTGCCGCAAACGACATGCTTCCATATTACGGGAATGACGTCGGCAAGCCCAGATGCTTCTCGGAACTGGACAGCGCCGGCGAGTTCACCATGCGCATCCACGCGGCACCCAGTCTTTTCGGCGATCACCAAAAGGTCATAGAGGACGCAAAAAAATACAATTCGGGTAAGTATCAGATCGCGATCGTGAAGGCTTTCATCGACGGGGTTCCTACCACATACACATCCTTGATGCTGGAACCCTTCATCGACAATCCGTCCACAAAGGGCGGCACGCTCTGCGATCTGGACGAACTCCGGGAGAAGATTTTAGAGGCGCAGAAGAACGGTCTGTCGGTTCGCATCCATTGCTGCGGAGACGGTGCCGCACATTATGCGCTGGACTGTTATGAAGAAGCCCTGCTCAAATACGGCGACACGGGCTCCAGACATGCCATAGAGCATTTTGAGACCACCACGCAGGATGACATTGAAAGGTGTGCCCGAATCGGCGTGATCGCATCGATGCAGCCGGAGCATTTGGCCATGACCAATGTGTTCAGCGAAAATCCCTATCTGATCCGCTATAATGAACGGCAGAAGAAGTATGCTTGGCCCATTAAATCCTTGATGGACGCCGGGGCGGTCGTGTGCTTCGGAAGCGACTGCCCGGTCGTCACCAACAATCCTTTTGTGGGACTGTACCGTGCGGTTACCAGAGTGCATAATGACGGTGAGCCAAAGGGCGGATGGAACCCGGAGCAGAAAATTTCAATGGCGGATGCGCTTCACAACTACACGTTGGCCGGATATTACGGGGTGCACCGGGAGCATGAACTCGGGACGCTTGAGACCGGAAAACTGGCGGATTTCATCGTCTTGAATCAGAACCTGCTGGATATTCCGGCGGATAAGATCAGAGAGACAAATGTACTGCTCACCGTTGTGGATGGGAATGTCGTCTACGAAGCATAACTGAATCACCTGAAAGAGAGGTCTGAAGAAAATGGATCAGCACACCAACCTGCTCAAAATTCCCGATACCGTCTATATCAACGGTCACATCTATACGGGCAATGAGCATGAGGATATTGTCGAGGCGCTTGCGATCAAGGACGGCAGGATCCTCGAGGTCGGCACATCCCCGGAGATTTTAGCGCTGTCCGGTGATGCGACGCAGGTGATTGATCTTGCGGGGAAGCACATCTTGCCCGGGTTCATCGACGGACACTGCCACCCCGGCTTCACGGCGGATTATCTGTTCACCGTTCATTTTTCGGGAACGGCATCCATGGAGGACTGCGTGGCATTGATTCGCGAATATATAGAGAGTCATCCGGATGAAAAGGTGATACGCGGTCTGGGGTGGAACAATACGGCCTTTCCGCCGGAGGGACCGAATAAACGGGTCCTGGATGAACTGAGCACGGAAATTCCGATTTGCCTCACATCCATCGACGGGCATTCTCTCTGGGTGAACTCCAAGGTGCTTGAGCTGGCGGGCATCACCAAAGATACGCCGGATCCTGCAACGGGAATCATTGCAAGGTATGCTGACGGGGAACCGACGGGAATGATCGTGGAAGAACCGGGGCTGACCTGGGTGAACAGCGTGCTCCCTGCCTTTTCGGTGGCGCAATACAAGGAAGCGCTGAAATGGTTTATAGAGCACAAAGCGCTGCCCTACGGAATTACCGGCGTCTTTGATGCATGGATCAAAAAGGACAGCAACGTGCTGAAGGCCTATATCGAACTTGCAGAGGCGGATGAACTGAAAGTTTGGGTGCGGTCTTCCTTCTGGGCCTTCTGCGAGCAGGGGGCTGAACAGATTGAGGGCTTTGTGTCCGACAGAGCCCGGATCCCGGAATTTGAAACATTTAAAATGGAAGGGTTTAAAATCTTCCTTGACGGTGTGATCGAAGGGCATACCGGCGTCTTGCTGGAACCCTATGATGCCGCAGGATCCGGCAAGCCGGAAGGATATAATGCGAAACCGCTGTGGGATCAGGATCGGCTGAATGAAGTGATGGCAGCGGCGGAAAAGGCCGGTTTTCGGATTCACGTGCACGCCATCGGCGACGGTGCCGTTCGCATGACGCTGGATGGTTTAGCCTATGCCAAAGAACAGAATCATATGGAAGATACCAGACATGCCATCGCGCATATTCAGCGGATTGCGCCCGAGGATATTCCCAGATTCGGTGAGCTCGGTGTCGTCGCTTCCCTGAATCCCGCATGGATGTTCAAGGACAACTATTATTATACCCTTCAGCTCCCCTATCTGGGGAAGGAACGGGCGGAGGAAGAATATCCGGCGCAGAGTTTCTTGGACGTGGGTGCCGTCATTACGGCAGGAAGTGATTTTTATGTGACAGATCCGCCCAATCCGCTGGAAGGGATGCAGATCGGCGTTACAAGAACCGTTCCGAAGACAGCAGGGTACGATCTGTCCTACGGGAATGTCACGGATATCAACGATCCGAAGTACTACGAACCGCTCTGGCCCGAGGAACGGGTGAGCCTAAAGAACATGTTGAAGGCTTATACCGCCGGCGGTGCTTGGGCCAACGGTCTGGAGCACATCACCGGAAGTTTGGAAGTCGGAAAGTCGGCGGACTTTGTCGTGATCGACGAGGATATCTTTGCGGTAGATATCGAAACCTTGCGGGATATCAAGGTACTGAACACCGTGTGGAGAGGTGAGGTCGTATACACAGGGTAACCGGTTCAGGAAGACAAGAAGACAGTTGGAAAAAACAGTGGGGACGGTTTTTAACCGTCCCCACTGTTTTTTCATTTACAAATTACGGCAACGCTCGACTGATTGCCTTTACTGCGGGATAGAGCACCGTGGCGACAACCACGCCGCCTACCCACTGGATCGCATTGAACGGGATCGCAGCAAGGGCTTGATTTATATTGAAGAAGGTCGCCTCGAACACAGCGTAGCCAAACGTCATGATCGCGCCGCCGATCACTGCGGCGAGCACGAACCACGGAAGGCTCTTGTTATGTGCGAGAATCATTCCGGCGACCAGTCCCATCGCACCCTTTATGATTGCGGTGGGAAGCACATAAAATACGTAACCGGCGGTCAGATCGGACAGGGCAGAACCGAGTGCGGCGGCAAGCGCGCCGAAAGGACCGCCAAGAAGGTAAGCGCCGAGATAGATGGGCGCGTCCCCGATGTTCAGATAGCCGCCGGATGCAAACGGCAGCGGAATCCGGATCAGATACGTGACCACAAAAATGATTGCGGCCATAAGCGCCGTCGTCGTAATGGTTTGGATGCCGAAGTTGTGTCTCATTTGTCAATTCCTTAAATTCAATGTAAGCTTATATGTTAAGTATGTAATAAAATCGGATAAAATGCAAGCCCTCTTCAAGTCCTGATCGTCGAAACTATTCGAACGGGAATCGGTATTGCGTCAATCCGTAGGCGTCACGCATTTCGATGAGTTCTTTTTGCACCGCGGCATTCACGGGGACGCCGGAACCCTTGCGCTTCATCCAGATGTCGTATTCCTTTTCATATGCCGTGTAGATCCGTTCCGCCCCCGGCGCTTTTTCGGATGCACGGATCTGTCTTAGGATGTCCCCTGCGGTCTTCTTGAAATCATCGAGACCGAGGAATGCTTCCGGGTCGATCGCCAGGAAAAAGTGTCCGAGATGATAGGGAACCTTTTTGCCGTCCTTTACGCCGGTCAGATCCTTCATGTAGTTTCCGTTCTGGAGCGCAGCACAGAGAATTTCGATGACAGTCGCATAGCCGTAGCCCTTATAACCGCCGAGTTCCTCTCCGGCACCGCCGAGCGGTGCCAGTGCAGCCGTACCGTCTACAAGCATTTTTAAAATTTCTGCGGAATCCGTCAGCGTACCGCCGTTTTTATCGATGACCTGACCCGCCGGGGTGTCCTTCCCGATGCGTTCATAATATTCGATCTTGCCACGCTGTGTGATCGAGGTTGCGCAGTCGATCACAAACGGAAAGTCTTCATCCGTGGGCAGTCCAAAGACGAGCGGGTTTGTGCCGAGCATGTTCTCGACACCGAAAGTCGGTGCGATCGACGGTCTTGCGTTGGTACCCGTGATGCCGATCAGACCTGCCTTCGTGGCCATTGTTGCATAATATCCGGCAATGCCGTAGTGCGTGGAATTCCTTACGGCGACCATGCCGAGCCCATAGGTCTTCGCTTTTTCGATTGCCATCTGCATCGAGCGAACGCCGATCACCTGCCCCATGCCGTCGTGTCCGTCGATGACAGCAGTCGTCGGCGTTTCCTTGAGAATCTCGAAATCGGTCACAGGACTTTGGATGCCGATATTGATGCGGTCGATATAGATGGGTTTGAACCGGTTGACGCCGTGCGATTCGATGCCGCGTCGATCAGATTCGATCAGGACATCCGTGCATATCTTTGCATCCGCTTCCGGAACGCCTACCGCCTTAAATACATCTATGACGAAACTTTCTATTGTCGTCCAATCTACGATTACTACCTGTCCGCTCATTCTTTCATTTGCATGGCGCAGGTCGTGCCATACGCTCCTTTCCGTTACATGCTTAGAGATTCCCTTCAAAAAATTATATTCTGTTCGGGTTGGATAAGCAAGAGAACATCCGGAGTTCCTGTACGCGTGCCTTGCAATTCCTTGCGCATGCGGTACAATAATAGTAGATCAACAGAGGAGTCACCTCTTGAAAAAATTGAACAGCGCAGTGCAAGAGCAGTGCGCGGTTTGCCGAATCGACGGATATAAAGGAGGCAAAAAATGGAAGCATATAACATTGCAATCATGAGGGAATACGCTTCGGGAGGTGCCCTGATCGGGAAAAAACTTGCCGAGGATATCGGGTTGAATTTCTATGATAAGGAAGCCATTCAAATTGTGGCAAAACAAAACGGACTTTCTGCGGAGTACGTTGAGTCCATCGGTCAGCGCAGAGGTTTTTTCTTTTATGACACCTATGGATTTACGGGTGATCTGCCGATGCCGGAACAGATCTTTATTGCGGAATCAAACGCCATCAAAGAGCTCGCAAAGACGGGTTCCAGTGTTTTTGTCGGACGCAACGCAGGCTATGTGCTGCGCGATGACGAGAACATCATCAATATTTTTATTCATGCGCCGATTGAATGGCGGATTGCGCTCGCAAGAGAAAAATATAACTTGAAAGACGTATCGGATATCCGGGACTATATCGAAAAACAGGATAAGTCACGCCGCTATTACAACCGCTTTTTCACAAATCAGAAATGGGGAAAACCGCAGGATTACAATCTTACAATTGACAGCAGTATCGGCATTGAAGCATCGACCGAAGTGATACGGGAATATGTCGAAAAATTTCTGAAAACAAAGGACGGATCCTTCGTTGCATAAGAATTAGTTTTTATGTATAATTATAAACAATCGTAATTCTTTGGGAGCAGGAGCCAATATTGAAAGGTCTGATATTACTTGCCGATGGAACGCTGTATCAAGGCAGGGGTTTCGGCGCGGCAAAGACAAGTGTGGGGGAACTCGTATTTAATACATCCATGACGGGCTATCAGGGAATTCTCACGGATCCATCTTATAAAGGTCAGATCATAAACATGACATACCCGCTGATCGGAAACTACGGCGTCAGCGAGGTCGATAACCAGTCCGGCGGCATTCATGCATTCGGTTTTGTAACGCGTGACATCAGTTTCCATCCGTCGAACCGCATGAGCGTGATGAGCATCGATGAATGGCTGAAAGCCCAGGATATACCCGGCGTATATTATGTGGATACACGTCAGGTCACGAAAAAAATAAGAAATGAAGGAACCGTGAAGTGCGTCATCAGTACGGAAGGCATTTCTCCGAAAGAGGCACGGGCGCTCCTGGAGGGGACAACGCTGCGCACCGATTACATGAAGGATGCCGGTACGAAGGAAGTCCGCCATTTCGCAGGCGATCCCGCCTCCGGAACATGGGGATCCAGCGGATCCGGCGCAGGGCTCAAGGTCGCGATTCTCGACTTCGGCATCAAGGCGAATATCATCAAGTCGATCACGCGCAGAGGCTGCGACGTGGTTCTGTTTCCGTATGGATCAACCGCAGCGGACATCCTTTCCGTCAATCCCGACGGACTTTTCCTGTCAAACGGTCCCGGCGATCCTGCGCAGGCCGTTCATGGCATCGAGGTCGCAAGGCAGCTTTACGGCAAACTTCCGACGTTCGGCATCTGCATGGGGCATCAAATCATCGCGCTCGCTGCGGGCGGCAGCACGTACAAACTGAAATTCGGGCATCGCGGCGGCAATCACGGCGTGTATGACAAGGAGACGGACAAGTCCGCGATCACGTCGCAGAACCACAGCTTCGCGGTTGATGAAAAAAGCGTCACGGACAAGGGCATGATCATCACACATACGAATTTAAATGACGGGACGGTAGAGGGCATGCGGCACAAGGAATTGCCGATTTTCTCCGTACAGTATCATCCGGAGGGTTCACCCGGACCAAACGATTCGGAATACTTATTCGACCGGTTCATCGCGCTTATAAAGGGAGGGAATGTCAATGCCTAAGAATCCCGACCTGCAAAAAGTCCTCATCATCGGCTCGGGACCGATCATCATCGGTCAGGCAGCTGAGTTTGACTACGCCGGCACACAATCCTGCAAAGCGATTCGCGAGGAGGGCATCGAGTGTGTCCTCGTGAACAGCAACCCGGCGACGATCATGACCGACCCGGGCATTGCGGACAAGGTCTATCTGGAACCGCTGACGGAAGCGGCACTCACGGCGATCATCGAGATCGAAAGGCCGGACGGTATTCTTGCCGGTTTCGGGGGGCAGACAGGACTCAACCTTGCGATGGAGCTCGAGGCGCGCGGTGTACTTGAACAGTACGGCGTGAAGTTGCTTGGCGTCAACATGAACAGCATTCGCAAGGCGGAGGATCGCGAGGAATTCAAGAGTCTCATGCAGGAGATCGGCGAACCGATTCCGAAAAGCATCATCGCGACGACCTATGAAGAATGTTATGAATTTGTCAAAGAGACGGGTTATCCCGTGATCATCCGTCCGGCTTATACGCTCGGCGGTACAGGCGGCGGCATTGCGACAAACGATGAACAGCTCCGCTTGCTGACGGAACGCGGCGTTGAAAACAGCGCCATCGGGCAGATTCTGCTCGAAGAATCCGTCGCCGGCTGGAAGGAGATCGAATACGAGGTCATGCGCGACGCCAAGGACAACTGCATCACGGTTTGTGGCATGGAGAACTTCGACCCCGTCGGCATTCATACGGGTGACAGCATCGTCGTGGCGCCGATTCAGACGTTGCGCGACTTTGAATATCAGATGCTGCGCGATGCGGCGCTGCACATCATCCGAAGCCTTGAGATCGAAGGCGGCTGCAACGTGCAGTTTGCACTCGATCCGGATACGAGCAACTATATTGTGATAGAGGTAAATCCGCGCGTGAGCCGTTCGTCGGCATTAGCCTCGAAGGCGGCCGGATACCCGATCGCGAAGCTCGCGGCGAAGATCGCACTCGGTTACAGCCTCGATGAGCTCAAAAATTACGTCACGGGCGAGACGAGTGCATGCTTTGAACCGACGCTCGATTACTGCGTCGTGAAATTTCCGAAGTGGCCGTTTGACAAGTTCAAGACCGCATCTAGGAAACTCGGCACACAGATGAAGGCGACGGGCGAAGTGATGGCGATCTCCCGGACTTTTGAGAATGCGCTTTTGAAGGCAATCACGTCGCTCGAGATCAATCAGGATGGGATGCGTGTGCCGCATATCATTGCGCTGAGCGATGAGGACCTCATTGCAAAGATCGAAGCGCGGGATGATGAGCGTATTTTTGCGATCGCGGACGCCATGCGCCGCGGACGGACGCGCCGGGGCACGGATCCGAGATTTACACGCGAGGCGATCTACGAGCTCACGAAGGTCGATCGGTGGTTTCTGTCCAAAGTGGATCGTATCGTGAAGATGGAGAAGACGCTCGCGGACAACGAACTGGATGTGGAGATCCTGTACGAAGCGGAAGAACTCGGTTTCACGGATAAGGAGATTCTTACACTGTCGGGCGCGTCGTGGGATGTCGTGCGTGACATCCGTGTCGTGCACGATATGTTTCCCGTCTATAAGGTCGTCGATACCTGCGGCGGCGAATTTGAAGCGATCACGCCGTACTATTACTCCTGTTTTGATACAGAGGATGAAAGTGTCCTCTCGGATGCGCAGAAGATCCTCGTGATCGGTTCGGGTCCGATTCGCATCGGACAGGGCATCGAATTTGATTACTGCTGCGTGCAGAGCGTGTGGGCGATTCAGGAACTCGGTTACGAGGCCATCATCATCAACAACAACCCCGAGACGGTCAGCACGGACTTTGATACCTCCGACAAGCTTTATTTTGAGGCTCTACACATAGATGACGTCATGAATGTCATCAAGAAGGAGAAGCCTGAAGGCATCGTCGTGCAGTTCGGCGGGCAGACCTCGCTGAACATCGCCGAAAAGCTGCATAAAAGAGGCGTCCCGATTTTGGGAACATCCTTTGACAGCATAGACCTCGCAGAGGATCGTCAAAGATTTAACGAATTTCTGGGGAATCTCGGCATTCCGACACCTGCGGGGCATTCCGTAACGGACAAGGAAGGTGCTTTCAAGGTCGTTGAAGAACTCGGATATCCCCTGATCGTAAGGCCGTCCTACGTCATCGGTGGCAGGGCGATGCAGGTCGTACATTCGGATGAGGAACTCACGGAGTATCTGACGGACGCCGTGAAGCTCGGCATTGAGCATCCGGTGCTGATCGATCAATATATCATCGGTAAGGAAATCGAAGTCGACGCGATCGCCGATGGGACGGACATTCTCATTCCCGGCGTTATGGAGCATGTAGAGCGTACGGGCGTTCATTCGGGCGACAGCATTTCGGTCTATCCGCCGCACACGGTTCCAAATGAAGTGATCGACGTGCTGATCGATTATACGACGCGCATTACGCGGGCGCTGAACGTCATCGGTCTTGCGAACATTCAGTACGCATGGGACGGCAGTGACGTTTATGTCATCGAGGTGAATCCGCGCGCATCGCGCACCGTTCCGATCATCAGCAAGGTCACGGGTGTACCGATGGTGCGGCTTGCGATGGGGGCAATGCTCGGTGAGAAGCTCGCGGATTCGAAATACGGGACGGGACTTTACAGAAAGATGAAGTTCACGACGGTCAAGATGCCCGTGTTTTCCAATGCGAAGCTGACGGACGTAGACATCGCGCTCGGTCCCGAAATGAAGTCGACGGGCGAGATCCTCGGCATCGATGAAACCTATGAAAAAGCGGTCTACAAGGGCTTTCTTGCGACGGGCGTTGCAATTCCGACCGAAGGCGGTGTGGATATCAGCCTGCGCAAATCGGAGCGGACGCCGGCTGCGGCAGCCGTGGTCGGGCGCTATGCGGCAGAAGGGTTTATCCTGTACGGTTCATCGGGTACGGCAAGGTGGCTCGGAGAATACGGCTTGGACGTGAATGTGTTGGAATCGAACGAGGTCACGGATTACATCGCTTCCGGAAAGATCAGCATCGTCATCAACGTCCCGCAGACGGTAAACCGCACGGACAACGAGTCCTTCCGCGTACGGCGGTATGCGACCGAACGGAATCTGCCCGTGCTGACCTGTATGGACACTGCGGAGGCCTTCCTCATTGCAGTAACGAACCGAAAAAACGATGTGCAGCCGATCTACCATTCGTTGGAAGACTGGAATCGATATTAACAATCGATATTGACAATCGATATTTTCATATATTTTCGCAATCGATATTGCAATTCAAAAAGGTTGCGTTTGCAGGCAGAGTACGCTATAATTTTCTGAATGAACATACAGTTTTAGGATATAAACCGAAAATGTATATCGGTTTAGGCGGCTGTTTGTTCGAGTTTTTATGATTTATTAAGGAGCAGTGGCAGGATGTCCCCGTTTTTGAATGAGTTAGGTAAGAAAATATCGACCGCCGGTTCGAATACGGTTAAAGCGGTTTCGGACATGTCCCAGATCTCAAAACTGAAAGATTCCATCACCGATGAACAGCGCCGGATCAACAGCTATTATGTTCAGATCGGACAGCAGTTCTTCGAAAAGCATCCGGATGCGCAGGAAGAGCCGTTTCTCTCCATTTGTTCCTATATTAAAAACAGCATCACACTGATCGAAAACTACGAACGGGATATCAGAGCCATTCAGGACATCAAGATTTGTCCCGAATGCGGCGCCGAGTGCAAGTTTAGCAGCATCTTTTGTCCTTCATGCGGCGTACCGTTTCAGAACGTCGAGCCGGAAAACTTGGCACCGGGGTATCGCTGCAGCAACTGTGGCGCATCGTTGCAGGAAGGCGCATTGTTCTGTACGGAGTGCGGACAGCACGTGGAGCAGGCTGATCCTGCTGCGCCGCGCTGTATCAACTGCGGCGCAGTATTGCAAGAAGACGCACGGTTCTGTTCGGAGTGTGGTCATGTCGCAGCATAACGATCAACCGCAAACAAACGGAAAACGCGTACTTGTCGGTATTTTGTCGTCGGTGTTGGCGGTTTTCGTGTTCGTTTTTGCCTTTGCGGCGATTTCCGTTTTTATCATCAGGGACGTCACTGCGCCCGATACGCTGAAAACCGCCCTCGATGAGACGGATTTTATGGAGGTGCGCGTCGGGACGATTCTGGACGCACCCGACAAAAATGTGCTGATCGGAAAATGGATCTACACAAATATAAACCCGGAGATCGTTGAGGCATCCGGGATTACAGAGTCAAAAATTGACAGCATTTTATCAAAGTCGACGATAGATTCCTTTATCGCGGACAATGTGAACGATTATGTGGAGAGCTTATACAGCGACAGCAATGTAGCCGGGATCACAAACCGTGAGGTCATCAAATTCATTCAAAAGAATGAGGAACTTGTCTATGAGGAGACCGGCTATCAGATCAGTGAGCGCGACTATGAGAAACTCGACAAATTCATTGACAAGAAGATCCCCGAGGCGCTTAAGGATCCGCCTACAAATCATGTCTTATGGCGTACCGCCAGGATGCTGAGTTCATATTATGTGGTCATCGGCGCGCTCGTGCTTTGTCTGCTTCTGCTTGCGTTGGTATTTTTGGCAAACCGCTCGGACAAAATAAAAATACCGCTCCGGTACGGTCGAACGATCACCGTGCTCGGCGTCGCGCTCCTGCTGACAGGTGTCCTTGTGATGCCGGTCGGAAAGACGCTCGGGGCACAGTATGATGTGGATCTGTACTTTCAGCTCCTGCCGCTGCTCAGGGGAGACTTTCTGATCTATGGCGGTCTCACTGCCGGCGTCGGGATTCTGCTCATCTGCCTATACCTGATTTTGAAGATCATTCACACGAAATCAGTTGCCAAGAAACAACGTGAATTTGCGGCTTCGGTTGCTTAGTGATATAGACGAAAGGAAAGGGATATTCAGATGAAATGTACGTTATGTGGGGAGTCAAATCCGGCGGGGGCGCGGTTTTGCCAGAATTGCGGCGGAGATCTTACGGCAGATAGCGGAAGTCCCGAGACATTCGGTGTGAATCCTGCAAATTCCGGTTCGGCGTATGGGAGCACGAATCCGGCTTATGCGGCTCCGGGTTCTGTTGGCGCGGGGGCGACCGGTGGTTTTGCGGTGCATCAACCGCCTCAAAAACGCGGACCGGGCAAGAAGATTTTGCTCTTTGGCGGGATCGGCGTCGTTGTTATAATCGCGATCATTTTGGTCTTTGTGTTCGTTGTGAACGGTTCGGGATCGGGTTCCTATGCGTATCCGGAACACAACTTCTCAATTCTGTATAACGAGGAAGATGATGAAACACTGGTCATCATGGATGGGAAATTGCTCTCGGGCAAGATCGATGGAAACTACAATTACACGCAGGGCGATTTAAAGAATACGCTCCGGGTGTTATTGGATTATGAAAATACGCTTTGGCTCATCAAGGACAATAAAGTCTCAGAGCTTGTCGACGATGTGTATTCATATGAGGTTTCCCAGGACGGAACCTATGTCATTTATATAGATGATGACGACACGCTGTACCAGCTTACGGTAAGCAGTGCAAAGAAGACAAAAATTGCAGATGATGTATCCACGTTTTCGGTTTCACCGGACGGAAACACGATCGCTTATGCCGAATACGACGACGGTGAATATGAATTGTTTGTTTCTGTAAGCGGAAAGAACTCAAAGGTCGGCAACGATCTCCGCCCTGTCGCCGTTTCGGATTCGGGAAAATATCTTTACTGCGTAAACGGAGATGGGAAGCTGTACGTGACTTCTGCCGGAAAAGATGAGAAGACGAAGCTGTCTTCGGAGTTTGCTTATCTTTGCGCGGTCAACAACGACCATACCCAGATCATTTTTACGGATGGAGACAAAACCTATTTCGTTGAGAAGGATGGTGAAAAGCAGAAAATCGGAAGTTCCTCCAATTTGAGCAGGATTTCCCCGATTTGGGCGTCTTCGGCTTCCGGTTCGCTGTTAAATACCGTGTATGTGGACTCGGACGGCAAGATTTCCATCATCGATAAGAAACTCGAAAGCACGAAGCTTGCCAGCGATGCGTCGTCGATCAAGATGACTAAAGACGGCAAGACAATTTTCTATCTGAAGTCGGACAATCTGTATAGGATCAAAGTGGGTAAGAATGCCGAAGCGGAAAAGCTTGCAAACGACGTATATTCTTATGATATTACGGCCGACGGTTCCTATGTCTACTTCATCAATGACGATGAAGAGCTCATGTTCATCAAAGGAAGCGGCGAAGAAAAACGAATTGCGGATGATGTCCGTTCGCTTTCCGTATCCCATGACGACCTGCTGTTCTATCTAAACGATTACAGCGACAGATCCGGAACGGGAACGCTCTATGTCAGCAGCAACGGAAAAGCCGGCGAGAAGGTTGCCGATGATGTTTATCGCTTCTACACCTATTACAATTACACCTCTTATTATGTTGAAGGGGGAGATGATTATCTTGCGGATATTTATACGGCGACCAGCGGGAAGTCGTTTACGAAAGCCGCAACGGATATCACCTATTATTATTAAGGTTTGACGCGCGGTGGGGCTGTCTCAAAATGAGGCAGCCCTTTTGCAGATTTTACAGGCTGTTTTACGGATACGAGAAGATATCAGAATCGAAAGATTATGGAAAAGAAATCAAGGCGTGGGTTGAAGATATTGCTGATCATGATCGTGATTGTCGTACTGGCAGTTGCGGCGTTTGTCGGATTCCGGATCTATAAAATGTCCGCGGACAAGGAAAGCGAATATGCCGGGAGTTCATCTGGCGTGTCCGCATCCGATCCGAACGACCCGGAGAT
>JAISKP010000058.1 GCA_031260885.1 Eubacteriales Family XIII. Incertae Sedis bacterium | reverse complement strand
TACCGCTTTGTTGGAATACATTTAATAGCCTCTCTTTCAACTCCGTAAATACGTCATGTCACATTTACGCAATGTCACATTGATTGCTTCCCTAACTAAATATTTTACCAAATTCAGCGCCGCTGTTCAACGATTCGCGTGCAAAGTTCGCACACTAAAGCGCACAACGGTCGCTTTTTCCGCAGGCGTCAGCATGCCCCGGGAAGGCGGTTCTGTTCTATCCGATATTTATTTTCTGCTTCGGATTGCCTGCCAAAGCCGCATCCAGACCAGCGCAAACACAACCGAGCCGGCGCATACAGCGATATAGTGCACCGGGCTGTTGTCAACCAAAATGCTTGTCAGTCCTGTCAGCCGAGCCGCAGGGAGCACCGCTGCGATGACCATCGGATGGATGATGTATACAATCATCGAGAGCCCTCTTAAGTGCGGCAGGCGGTTCCCTTTGAAATGCGTCAACAGTAAAAACAGGAAGTACATACATGGCGCGAGCATGACGTACATGCTGTCGTGCCGCTGTACGCCGAACCGATGCAGCACCAGCGCCTCCGCGATCATCAGCGCAAAAAACACGAGGAAACCGACCAGATCCCGCACGAAATGTGATTCCGCCGCGCCGGGCTGTTTCATCACCTCAGCCTGCTTCATCATCCCGATCTTCCCCCCGACCATGCCGCCGAGCAGCAGGAACAACGGCGTGAAGAATATCCCGTTGCGCGTATAGTCGAATGCGTTGAAGCCGTAGTCCAGCACCGTTCTCAAGATATCCGATTGCACCGCGAAGCCGTAATAGCTGTCTCCGAGCAGCCCGATGACATAAAGCAAAATCGTTATGGCGAAGGTCGCCTTAAAGCCGGCCTTCCGATACAGCAGATAGACGATCGCCGCACCGATGATCGCCGCAGGGAAATACCACAGATGATAGACTGTGCCATCGAAAATCACATCCTTCAGCAACACCGCCGCAAGCGGTCTCTCGCGAAACAGCCCTGTGTACCAATTCAGCGGTATATAGATGATGATCGAAATCACATAGAGCTTCAAGGTGTTCAGCACAAAGCGCCTCACCTGTTTACCGTCCGCCGGCCGCTCCTGAAACAATGCAAAGCCCGAGATCATGAAGAAAAACGGTACGGCGACGCGGCAGATCGCCCGCGTCAGCACAAAGTCCGCTGTCTCATTTACGGACAAGAGCGGCGACGTGTGGATCGCGACGACGAACAGCGCCGCGATTACGCGAAATACATCAATACCGGTGTAGCCTTCTTTATTTTTCATTTATCTCCAGATATTCCTCGAGCGCGAGCCCTTCTTCTTCCATAATCACAGAATGTGGCAGACCCACATAGCGAAAGTGCCACGGTTCATAAGCGATGCCGGTGATCCGTTCCTTATCTTTTCCGTACCGCACGATGAATCCGTATTCAGCTGCCTTCTCGCGGACGCGGAGACACGCTGCATCGTCCTCCGGAAACGCCGGTCGGACAAAATCGATCGAATTCCGGTTTGCGGCAAGATCAATGGCAAGCCCTGTCTGATGTTCACTGTGATCGGGTCTCGCAACATACTTGATCGTAAATGCCTCTCCGTATTCACTTACGGACTCATTCCAGACGCGTTCCTGCTCCTCGTGGGTGCGGTATCCGCTCACCGGGATGACACTGCCTTCTGCATCTGCGTCGTGCAGCAGAAGCGCGAGCATTTCCGCAGCTTCGGCACGCAGTTTCACATCAAAACGATCTCCGGGAACAGGCACGGAAACAAGATCCTCTATTTCGTCGTCTTCGATCGGCGTGTACGCATTTACGAGAATCGGATTGCCTGTCATTCTTCGAGGCCGATTGTGATCAGTTGATCCAGCATTTCGCCGAATGAGAGTCCGATCCCCTTCATCATGTTCGGAAAGCGACTGTGCGCCGTGAACCCCGGGATCGTATTGACTTCATTAAATACGATGCGTCCGTCCGCCGTCAGAAACGAGTCGACGCGCGCGAGCACCCTGCAACCGAGGGTTCGGTAGATCCTCTTGGCGGTTTCCTGTATGCGCTTTTCGGTGGCTTCGTCAATCCGCGCAGGCATGTGGATCTGTGAATGCTTAAGCGTGTATTTCTCCGTGAAATCGAAGAACTCGCTCTGCATCTCGATCTCATCAACCCTGCCTGTAACGAGTTCGTCCACACCCATCACGGCGCAGCCGACCTCAAAGCCTGCGATGAATTCCTCGACAATCGCTTGATCATCATACTCAAATGCCAGCGCAATCGCCGTTGCCAGTTCCGCATCGGAATTCACTTTGGTGACGCCGATCGAAGAACCTGACCGAACGGGTTTCACAAACACAGGAAATGATAATTTTTTCACAAGCTCACAGGCAGCGCTGACGCCGGCAGACCGATCCGCGAGAACAGCCTTCGGAACATCAATGCCCGCATGCTCGATCAATTCGTGTGCGGTGCCCTTGTGCATGCACACTGCGGAACTGAGCGTTCCGCACCCGATGATTGGAATACCCGCGAGTTCAAACAATCCCTGAAGCGTTCCGTCTTCGCCGTTTTTGCCGTGCAACACAGGGAAGACCGCGTCAATTGCCGTCAAACGGATCTCCATCTCGGCTTTCGGGTTCACGTCGTGCGTCTCGGCGTAAAACTCCACAATGCCGTGGAGACTCCGGTCGGGAGAGGGCACGACCTTCACAAGGTTTTCGATATCCGTGTGCCAGGTATCATCTTCAACATGTGCGTAATCGCCGTTATATCTGTACCAATCACCTTTCGCCGTGATCCCGATCGGAACAATCTCATATTTCTGCGGATCCAGATGATTCAGTACCGCCGACGCAGAGGAAAGCGATACGGAATATTCCGACGAAAGACCCCCGAATATTACTGCTATTGTTTTCTTTTTCATGGTTACGATCATATCAAAAATGAACGAGGGGCGCAAGGGCAGCGCCTATCCGTTCAGTTCCGCAAGGATCCTGATATAGGTGTCGAGCAGCACCTGTCCGTCATAGCCGGAATCCGCCATCTCCTTGATCCATTTTTCAAATGCCGCATCCGAAAACGAAGGGGCAGGGGTGCCCGGTATAAATGCCGCCTCTTCCGCAGTTGCTTCTCCAAGTCCGTACGCAAGGATTTTTTTATCGCAATACGCATCGAAAATCTCCTTCAGATCATCCGGAAGTGCCCCGTAAGCATCCGGATTCATAAGCACAAAAGCCGAATATGCATACGGTACTGCCGTATAGATCGCCAGCGGACGGATACCTTCGTACTCTTCCTGCATCAAATCCGTATTGTGATACAGTTCGTCCAACAGATCGGTTCCGATGCGCGCACTCGGAATATTCAACAGCGGGAGGTTTGTACCCTCCGTCACAGGAAACCTTCCCGGAAACATCACGGAAGAAGCCCACGCCAGATCGCTGACCCCCTTTTTTAGATTGTCAACGGTGTCCGAAGCCGCACCAAGCTGGCTGTTCGGATAAATGGTAATATAGAGACGTCTGCCGGAGACTTCTTTGAGGTTCGTCGCCCAGTCGTACAAATAGCGGCCGACAATCGAATCCGCATCCACCGGGATATCCATTCTGAGCTCGTAGACCGGCTCTTCGGCATCGACAACCGTGACAATCGTACTGCGATCCGAGGTCGATTCACCGCATGCCGTGAATGCTGTAGCTGTTAAAAAGACCAATGCTGCAGCGACAACACTCTTCAGTTTGCATTGTTTAAAATGCATGTGTTCACACAGCGGTTTAAATGTCCAGCGCGGCAAAGAATCCTCTGAATGTTGCCTGCGTGACCTGTCCGGGACGCACGCAGTCTCCGATGTCCCAGACAACCGGCGCACTGTCCTTCAGCGATTCAGCGACTTTGCGCAGCGGACGTTGCCCCACAGCGCAGACGATCGTGTCTGCAGAAAGCAGTTCCTCGCTGCCTTCGGCATTTTCCACGACGAGACCCTCCGAAGTGACCCGAAGTCCTCTGCAGGATGGACGGGATGTAACACCCTCTTTTTTCAGTCTTGCGATGAGGATCGGACGATGCCGCCCATTTGCATCCTTCGCGATGTCGTCGAGCATTTCGACGATCGTGACATCCTTACCTTCCTGCGCAAGGTGTACAGCGGTTTCTGCGCCGACGAGTCCGCCACCGAGAATGACAACCTTCTGACCGACTTCCTGTTCATGATCGGGCAGATCGTTGCCGATGATGACATTGTCTCCATCGATGCCGGGAAGCGGCGGAACGATGGGCGTGGCGCCGACCGCCACGAGCAGTACATCGGGAACCTCCTGCGCCGCATATTCAGGGGTAACCTCGGTGTTCAGGCGAATCTCGACACCCGCCTTGCGCGCTTCGAGCTCCTTTACCCTGACATAGTCAAACAGGTCAGCCTTGAACGGAATGCCCCTTTCGGCGCGCAGTGCGCCGCCCAGCCAAGATGTCTTTTCGGCGAGAACGACCTTGTGTCCGCGGTTTGCGGCGGTAATCGCCGCGACGAGACCGCCGGGACCGCCGCCTGCGATGAGCACCTTTTTGGGTGTGGTTTTCGCCGGTTCCGATTTGAGTTCCAGTTCGCGCCCGATCTCGGGATTCAGCGCGCAGACACGCAGCCCGGTCGTCATGCGTTCCGCCATACAGGTGAAACAGCGACAACAGCGAACGATCTCTTCATCCTTGCCCTGCATTGCCTTGACGGGCCAGTACGGATCAGCGAGAAATTGACGCCCCATGGCGACGACATCCGCTTTGCCCGATGCAATGATCTCCTCGACCATGGCGGGTTCCGCAAGCGCACCGATCGCCGTGACCGGTTTGCTGACATGCTTCTTCACTTCTGCCGCCCAGTGCACGAGTCCGCCTCTTTCGGCGAACATGGACTGGTGCGTGACGTCAAAACTGCCTTCGTGCGCGCCTGCCGAAATGTGAATGAGATCAACGCGACTTTCGAGCAGCTTGACGATCTCAATAAATTCTTCGAACGTATATCCGTCTGTCGCAACTTCGTCGGCGCTGAGTCTGATTTCGATCGCAAACTTCAGACCGACCTTTGCGCGGATCGCATCCAACACTTCCAGTGTAAGTCTGACGCAGTTTTCGATGCTGCCGCCGTATTTGTCCGTGCGGTGATTCTCCCGTGGAGACAAGAACTGATGAAGCAACCAACCATGCCCTGCGTGAAGCATAATCATCTCAAATCCGGCCTTCTTCGCGACTGCGGCAGCGTTCCCATAGGCTTCCACAATCGTATCGATGAGCGACTGCGGCATTTCCTGAATTTCCGCACCGTTTTCAAGAACTTCCGCAACCGGACCGTACCGGACGTTTTCTTTGTTTTTGCTCTTATCGATAAAGTCGGCATTGGAGTGCTTCCCGCTATGGTTGAGTTCGAGGCTTGCGATCGCACCATGACGCTTGATCTCGTAAGCGACCGCGGAAAGACCGGTGAGAACGCCTGGAGAATCCATCTGAATGTTAACGCTGTGTGACATTCCTGTCGCGGTATGTACCGTCCCCTCGCTGACGGTTACGACGGCAGCCCCGCCCTTTGCACGCAGACCAAAATACGCAGCAGCTTCCAAAGGTAAAGACCCTTCCGAGGTTGAGACCGGATAAGCCATCGGTGCGGCCATGATCCTGTTTCGAAGCGTTAGCCCGGCTACCTGAAGCGGCGTGAAAATATGGGGATATTTGCGTTCCATTGTATTCCCTTCCTCTTGTACTCGGTGATAATTTACGGTAGATAAATTGTAACACAAGGGGGCGGTTCCTGTGTGCACTTTTTGCGACACAAAAGACGCAAGAGGGTCGGGTACGCTTGTGTCCCCTCTTGCGTCTGATCCCCTTGTGTCCCTTTGTGTGCTCCGACTGAACTACTTTAGAAAATCGAGCGAAACGTTTCCGAGGTCGCTGTCGATCCGAAGGGTGTTCTTCGCGCCCACGATCGTATTATGCATGGAACCGCCGACAGTTCTTCCGTTGATGCGCACTTCGCCGAGCGACAGATCGACCTCGTAGGATAGATCCGATTCACGCTGATTCAATGTCAATGCGACATTGCCGCTACTGCTGTCGATCGTACAGTCCCCTTCGAGGATGCCGTCTATTTTAATGTCGCCGAGATCGACATCAAGATCAAGGTTTTCGACCTGTATTCCCATCAGCGTCACATTACCGCTGCTGCTATCGATCACATTGCGACCCTTTAGTACGCCGTCTATTTTGACGTTTCCAAGGTCACTTTTCAGTTCCAGCGTACCGGAGTTAAAACCTGTCAGTGTCATGTCTCCGCAGTTATCGATCAACAATGCTTTCTCCGCAACGATATTTCTGAGAGACAGGTTTCCGAGGTCTACATCTGCCGTCAAGTCGTCACACTTGACATCAATAAAGCTGACGTCCGATACGTCCACATCGACATACAGGCTTTCGAGCACTGCGTCTTCCGGGATCGTGATCTCAATATAGCAACGTTCGGCTCGGTTTACGTCAAAACCAAAATTGATATTCCAAGTCCAGTTCCTTCCAAAACCGAAACCGTTTACCAAGGGCGTTGTTATTTCGAGGATGCCGTTATTTACGACCGCATTCAGACCACCGCGATCCTCGTAGTTTTGGCCGCGTACTGCGTAAGTGTCTCCGCTCTTAATAATCACTTCGTCGAGAAGATCGACATTGATGCTGATCGCATCAAACGCCGCATATGTTTCATCTACTTTTATGAGTTCTTGTGCTTCATGACTTCCAACGACATGAATACCATCTCGGGATACCGTCACACTATTCATGCCGCCGAGGAAAAATCCGGCAGTGCCGAGCGCGAGACCTACGATCAAAACGGCAGCGCCGATGCTCAGCATTATTTTCATAGCTTTACTCATGATCGTCAGCCTCCTTTCTTTCCATATCGTTATCGTTTATAGGATTTTGCGTGCTGAATCCGCCGGAATTCACAGGACTGCCCGGGTTCGCGGGGTTCACCTGATTTCCAGGACTGCCCGACACTCCATATCCGGGCATGATTGTTGCCGCATTCTTCGCGGCTGTCTTGTTTATTTTCCGATAACGAATCTTGTTGAACAGGCGCGCAACGCCTTTGAGCGTGACCCGCAGAAGTTGCCAGAACAAAATGCCCAGCAGAAATCCGATCGCTGTGCACGCAAGCCCTCCGCCGATGTAGAACAGCCCCGTTGCAAAACTCTGCGGCAGTACCGCAAAACCACAGACGGCGGTTACAATACCGCTCAGGAACAGCGATGCCATGCTGACGATGAGTGAAAACAACACTGCAAAGACGGAGACGAGAACGGAAAAGACCACTGCGAATCCGGCGATCGCAAGCGGAAGCGCGATGGGAAGCGCGAAGACGCCGAGCACCGCGAGCCATACGGCGGAGATCCCCGTCCTCATGCGCGGTTTTCCCTCTTCGAGCTGACGCATTGCAGCATCTGCCTTGATACCGGAAGCAACCTGTGCAGGGGAACCCAATCCGCTGATGGCTTCGGCTTCCCGCTCCGGACCGGCATCGGCCAGATATTCGGCATAATACCGAACCGCATCGTTTCGTTCATCCGGCGGAAGCTTTTTCAGGAGACGGTCGAGTTTCCGAATGTATTCCTGACTGTTATATATTTTGCCGCTCAACGGACTCACCTCCTACAATCAACCGATCCACCCTCGTTTTATATTCGCCCCACGCCGTGCGGTAGTATTCTACCGCCCGGCGCCCTTTGTCCGTAATCGTATAGTAGCGCCGATTCCTACCCTGCCACGGCTGATCGTAAGTTGACAGGCAGTCTTCCTTTTGCAGCCTCCTGAGCACGGGGTACAACGTGGACTCCGAGACTTCCAACGTATCGCGCAGCATTTGTGTAAGTTCATAACCATAGGTGTCATTCGTGCGCAGAACAGACAGGACACATGCATCCAGCAGCGTTGCACCAACCTGAAAAATCATCTGTATCGACCCCTTTCATTTCATGAATCAATGATCACATGGCAGTTCTCTTGATCGTTCTCGTGTCGCATCTTGCGATCGGATTCGGATCCGAATCCGAGTGATTCATAAGCGATCTGCAATATTATATTTATGACAATACTATATGACATATAATATTATATGTCAACATGCTTCTGTAAAATTTATCTGTGACAATGCGTCGAACAACGATATCGGGGTAATATGTGTCAGAAAACCGATCTTAAATCGCAATTTTATCCGCATCTCCGAAGCATCAATAGCGTTCCGCCAGTTTCTTGATTGCCGTCAATGACAGTTCACTTTGACCCGATTCAAATGCGGTACAGATTTTCGCTCGCATTCACAGCCGCATCATCATTTTTGAACCGCTTGCAGGCAAAATAAGCAAGCACAGCGAGTACGACGGCGGCGACCGCTACCAACAGTTCGACAAGCGCAATGCTCGAAATTGCGCCTGCCTGCATGAGCGCAGCCGGTGCATCAATGACTGCGTGGAGAACAATTGCTGCCGGGAACAGCCATCCTTTTCCCTTCCTGTTTACGGAAAACCAAACAAGCAGAGAAAGTGAAATCTGGATCACAACCGCTGAAATCCGTTCGATACCGCTCACGAGGAACAGATAGGAATCCGTTTCCTGCAACGTCGCAATTCCGGCTAAAATTTCCGGAGAATTTCCAAGCGCTGCTGTCGCACCCGTATTCATCATGATGCTCAGCACAATATTGCTGAGCATCGCAAGACCGGCAAGCAGGATGGCTTCAATGCCGCCGTGCCCGATTCCATAAGAGAAGCCCGTACGGACTCCCGAATATTTTTTCTTTAAAAGCCGGAACGATATAAACCGCGCACTTTCTTCAAATATCCCTGCGGCAAAACAGCCGTACAGCATGTAGAGCAAAGGATTGTTTAGAAGCGCGATTGTGCCATCTGCGTCGGGTCGGAGAACCAGTTGATGTAGCAGACTCTCCAGAATCAGCGCGAACACTACAAAAGCGACCGCGCCCACCAGCATTGGAACGACCTTAAGGTTCATTCGCTTGCGCAGAAAAAGAAACAGCCCGATCGGAAGTCCGATGGAGATGATCATGGATATCGCCATGAATAAGATGCTCAGTGCAGAAACCATTCATTTCCTCCTTTACAACAAAGCAGTTGATTATCGCACAAAGGCGTGCGATATTCTTCCAAGATCGTATTATAAAAACTCGGCGAAGCGCCTTGCTGCCTCTTCTGTGAGCTCGTCTCTGAAATCCGGGTGCGCGATGGCGGTCAAATTCTGTGCACGCTCCCGAAGGGATTTGCCTTTCATCTCT
This sequence comes from Eubacteriales Family XIII. Incertae Sedis bacterium, assembly GCA_031260885.1. Lineage (GTDB taxonomy): Bacteria > Bacillota > Clostridia > Peptostreptococcales > Anaerovoracaceae > JAISKP01. The sequence goes on along the minus strand of JAISKP010000058.1, from coordinate 7,775 downwards.
GCGATCCCATACTCCGTGATGACATAGTCCACATCGACTCTTGATGTGGTGACCGGGGCACCATGTGTCAAAAACGGTACGATCTTGGAGATCTTTGTGCCGTCCTTCTTTACCGCGACGGAAGGCAATGTGATAATGGACTTTCCGCCGTCGCTCATAGAAGCCCCACGGACAAAGTCAACCTGGCCGCCTACCCCCGAAAATTGCCAAAGTCCGATGGATTCAGCGCACACCTGTCCCTGTAGATCAACCTCCATCGCGGCATTCACACAGACCATCTTTCGCTGCCGCATGATGATCACAGGATGATTTACATAGTCTACTGTCCGAAATTCAACAAGCGGATTGTTGTCAACAAAATCATAAACTCTTTTCGTGCCCATTACAAACGTGACGATCATTTTGCCGACGTTTTCACTTTTGAGTGCGCCTGTGATCGCACCCTTTTCGTAAAGATCAAGGGTTCCGTCCGATATCATCTCGGAATGGATGCCCAGATCTTTTTTATGTCCCAAGAAAAGCATTACGGCATCCGGAATACCGCCGATGCCGAGCTGAAGCGTCGAACCGTCCTCAATGAGCCCGGCGCAATGCTCTCCGATGGCCTTCTCCACATCGCCGATGGCCGGCGGCTGAATTTCGTCGAGGTCATCATCTGCGAAGACCAAATAATCAAATTCTGAAATATGCAGGAGACCGTCTCCGAAAGTCCTCGGGAGTTTGCCGTTGATCTGCGCGATGGCGATTTTCGCCGTCCGAACAATCTGCACGCCAAAGTCGACGTTTACGCCAAGGCTCACATAGCCGTTTTCATCCGGCGTGCTCACCTGTACCATACTCACATCACAGGGATACTTCCCCTCCCGGACAAGTTTCGGCACATCGTGAAAGTAACCGGGTACAAAGTCCGCTGTTCCCGCTGCCAAAGCTCTTCTCGCGTTGCCGCCGGCAAAGATAATCTTATCCAGAAAGTAACGCTCATTTCCGGGTAGGGTGATGTCCTCCGGACCGAGCCTGAGCAGGTGCCAAACCTTGACGCGGTCATATGCTTCCTTGTTTGCAACCATTGCGGCTACCAACGCCTTGGGCTCGGAGATGTGTCCCAGCCAGACATTTGCATCCTTCGGAATTCTCTTCACTGCTTCCTCAGCGGAAACGACGATAGACTGATAGTCTTTCATATCAAAGTTCGACAAGTTCTTCCCTCCAAAACATAACTGACAAGTCTGCCTCCTTAAACTTCTTCACCATTATAGTTCAAACAGCATGAACCTTCAAGGAATACGACACATAGCCGAGAGCTGTGAGAACCGGTACCCAACCTTCTTGCGTTTCTGATCCGTTTGTTTCCCGGAATATAATCCGACACTCATAGTAAACATTGGATATTATGGAAAATATTAGTTGATATTTTGATCGATATGTGATAATCTAACGGCAGGGTTATCGCATGGCGGTGCTGCCCACTTCCTGGAAAGGAGGTGGTGCGTATGTGGATACTATTCGTACTGATGGATGTCTTCATTCAGAATGTGGGATATATCACAGACGCGGTCAACTGGCTTTTGGTCAGATTGGGTAAAACAGAACCGCCTCATTAACTGAGACGGTTCATCCCAAATTTTTTGGGCAGACCGCCAGTCAAAATGCGGTAACCCTTTTATATATAGAGTATAAGCGCAGCAAGACCGTATTTCAAGTGAAATTTACAAATTCACCGTGGCATATGGTATCCACCGCCTATTCTCACTCGACCGGTTTTCCGTACTTTTCAATACACGCTTCGAGTTCGTGCAGAACGCGGACGGGCGCCTGTGGATCGATGAGCGCCGCGGTTCCGACCGCGACTGCCGTTGCGCCTGCAAGCAGAAATTCGTAAGCGTCTTCGCCCGTCATGATGCCGCCCATGCCGATGATCGGAATGCCGACGCTTCGGGAGACCCGATAGACCATAGAGATTGCGATGGGTTTGATGGCGGGACCGGAGAGACCGCCCGTGCCGTTTGCGAGAATCGGGCGACCCGTCTTTAAATCTATGCGCATGCCGACGAGCGTGTTGATCAGCGACAGCGCGTCCGCGCCACCGCGCTCGGCGGCAGCGGCGATCTTGCAGATGTCCGTTACATTTGGCGAAAGTTTTACGATCACGGGCTTCGCTGTGATGGCTTTGATTTCCTGCGTGAGTCCGTATACCGCGTCCGGATCGACGCCGAAAGCCATACCACCCTCGCGGACGTTCGGGCAGGATACGTTGAGCTCGAGCATGTCGACATTGGTTATGTCTAACTTTCGAACAACGGTGAGGTAATCCTCTTTGCAGTGCCCCGCGACATTTGCGATGACCGTCGCGCCGGCAGCCTTTAGGATCTGCAGTTCATTTTCGATATAGACGTCCACACCCGGATTTTCGAGACCGACGGCGTTGAGCATGCCGGATGTCACCTCTGCAATCCTCGGTATCTCATTGCCCGCCCAGCGTTCGGGCGAAACGCCCTTCGTCGTGACCGCGCCAAGCAATGCCGGATCATAGTACTTTGGACTGTCCTTGTAGGAGAACGTCCCTGCGGCCGTCGTGATCGAATTTTTCCAACGGATTCCGGCAATTTCGATGCTCATTTCCATACCAGTTCGTCTCCTTTGAATACGGGTCCGGCGGCGCAGACTTTTCGGCGTATGATCGCGCCGCTCTTTTCGCGAATGCGCACCGTACAGCCGACGCATACACCATAGCCGCAGCCCATGCGCGCTTCGAGCGACAACTGTGTCGGAATGCCCCGTGCATCCGCCCAATCGTAGACAGCTTTCAGCATGGGGGCAGGACCGCAGGAGAAGATCATCGCATTGTTTTTGTCAATGTGATCGAGCAGGTCGATCACATTGCCCGTCTGTCCGAACTTGATATCGACCGCACCATCTGTTTCGGAGATCGCGTAAACCGCATCGGTAAAATCCTTGAATTCGTTTGAATAAAACGCATCGTCGCGGTAGCCGAGGATCGCGGTCACCTTCGTGTCCGGTAAGGCGTTCAAGCCGCGCGCCGCATAGGCGAGCGGCGGAATACCGAGCCCGCCTCCGACGAGCAGTACGCTGCGTCCCGCAGCGAATTCAAGGTCGTAACCTTTGCCCAGAGGACCGAGCACCCGGACAATCTTGCCCTCTTTAAAGCCGGCGATTATCTCCGTCCCACTGCCGACGACGGCAAAGACGAGTGTAACGATTCCTTTGCCGGCATCGGCGTCCGCGATGCTGATCGGGCGCGGCAGTAGATTCAATCCGTTTTCGAGATACAGATTGATGAACTGTCCGGACGAAGATGCGGCGGCAATCTCCGGCGCGTTGAGCTTCAGGCTGTAGATGCCCGAGGCAATTTCTTTATTTTCGATGATACGAACAGATTGATTGCCGCTGACCCATTCCGCCATTGCCGCTCCTTTCAATATTTCCTGATTCATCCGAGTCCGCCGTCGTTAAATTGCCAAATTCGTCACTCATTCGCAAATCACGTGCGTCCGATCACGTGCGCGAGCTCGTCCCGCATCATAATCGCCGCCGCGCGCGCTGCCTCGCCGACGGACAGACCGTCCTTCTTCCGCCATGCCGCGATGATGCCCCGTGAGGAATTCACGATACAGCCTCTGCCATCTTTGTCGAAAAACCCTAGGAGATCTTCGGCTGTCGCACCCTGCGCGCCGTAACCCGGCACGAGGAAAAACGTATGCGGCAACGCCTTGCGCAGTTCTGCCCCGACGTCTCTGTGCGTCGCGCCGACCACAGCGCCCACGCGGCTGTAACCGTATCGTCCAATCTGATCTGCGCCCCATTTGTCTACGAGCGTCGCGACCGCCCGGTACAGCGTGGCTCCGTGGTGTATACAGGGGGACGGTTCCGTTTTGGAATCCGCATAATTCCCATTTTCATCTTGGTTGACGGTCAGATCCTGCAGCTCGCTGCTGCTCGGATTGCTGGTCTTCACGAGGACGAAGATCGACTTATCCGCTTCCGTTGCCGCGGTCACGAAAGGCGCAATGCCGTCCGATCCGAGATACGGGTTTACGGTGATCGCATCCTCGTGCCAGAGATCGAAATATTCGCCGCCGATCGTCGTTCCCGAGAGATGCGCCGCATAGGCTTCCGCCGTGCTGGAGATATCGCCGCGCTTGATGTCGCCGATCACGAAAAGCCCCTTCGACGAGGCGTATTCCGCTGTCTTTATATATGCCGCAACGCCGTCAAGACCGTACTTTTCGTACATGGCGATCTGCGGTTTGACCGCCGGGACGATGTCCGAAACGCTGTCGATGATCTCGCGGTTGAATGCGAGGAACATCTCAGCGACCGCAGCGGGCGTCTTGCCGAACTTCTCAAACATCTCCTCTTGAAGCGATTCCGGTATCATCTCGAGCGTCGGATCGAGCCCCACGACGATGGGGCTTTTCAATGCGTCAATGCATTCTATCAGTTTATCCATCTCTTTATTCAGTCTCCCATATCATTTTCCCGTTGTGAATATTATACAGTATCCTACCGCGGCACGTCATGCCATCAAAGGGTGTATTTCTGCCGCGCGAAGCGAAGTCTTCACGGCGTATCTCAAAACGTTCCGCCGCATCAAAGACGATCAGATCTGCCGGACGTCCTTCGGCGATCAGCCCGTGATCCAGACCGATCAGCTGCGCAGGGCGGCGGCTCATCAGGTCGATCAGATGGGAAAGTGTAAGTTCACCGGAAGCGACCAACGCTGTATAGCTCACGGGAAATGCGGTCTCAAGACCGATGATGCCGAAAGGCGCTTCCGCAAGCGGTTTGCCCTTCTCGGACATCCGATGCGGCGCGTGATCGGTCGCGATCATGTCGATCGTCCCATCTTTGAGTCCTTCGATCACCGCGCGGCGATCCGCCTCCGTTCGAAGCGGCGGATTCATCTTCGCCATCGTACCGAGACGGACGACGTCTTCCTCCGTCAGCGTAAAATAGTGCGGCGCGGTTTCACAGGTGATCTTCAGTTCCGGAAAGTCCTGCTTCGCGCGGCGGATCGCTTCGATCGCGCCGGCGGCGCTGATGTGTTGAATGTGCATTTTCGCACCTGTTTCGCGTGCAAGCCTGATGTCGCGCTTTACAATATTGACCTCTGCGACATCGGACAGTCCCTTGACACCGAGTCGTTCGGAGACGATGCCCTCATTCATGCAGCCGCCGGTCAGCGCCGCGTCCTCTGCATGATCCGAGACGGGCAGACCGAGCTGCGCAGCGACATTGCAGACCGCGCGCATGAGGTCTTCGTTCATAAGACTTTTTCCGTCCTCCGAGATCGCGACGATGCCGTGCCCTGTCCGCGCGCGGCAGAGCGTGTCGGTCGCGTTCATCGCTTCAATGTCCGCAAGCATGGCGCCCTTTTGCCCCTTCGTCATCGCGCCGACGGCGAACAGATCAGCGAGTTGCACATCTCTGCCTTTTCGGTCTACATATAAAAGCGTTTCGACGCTGTCGATGGCAGGCGCTGTGTTCGGCATGCAGCATACAGCCGTGTAGCCGCCCCGCGCAGCAGCGGCAAGCCCGCTCGCGATGTCTTCCTTCTCCGTAAATCCGGGATCGCGGAAATGAACATGGACGTCAATGAGCCCGGATGCGACGTACTTTCCTTCGCAGTCGATCACGATCTGGTCCGAATCGTCCGGGTTCGCGCCGGCAAAGACAGATGAACCGTCCCCTTTTGTCTCCGTCCCGGTCGCAGCCTCAATGAAACCGTCTGCCCGGAGTACGCGTTTTACGATACCGTCCAAAATCTCAACCGACGCGAGAAACGGTTCCCGACCGGAACCGTCAATCAACGTTGCATTTTTCAGAATCAGATGTTCACATGCTTTCTTCATTTATAATATTTTCCATTTTCCTACGGTGTTACGATTTCGTCGCAGTACTCGCAGCTGTATTCTTCCGTCTCCGCGTCGACAAGATGGAATATGTGTGGGATCGAGGGTTCTAACGAGGTGACGCACCTTGGGTTTTTGCACTTGATGACGTTCACGACCTTCTCGGGCAGACTTAACTTGATCTTTTCCACTATCCTGCCGTCCTTGATCACATTCACCGTAGCGGAATGGTCGAGCAGTCCGAGCGCGGTGAGATCGATGTCCGTGATATTCTCGATTTTAATAATATCCTTTCTGCCGTGCTTCCCACTGGTCGCGTTCATGATGAGGGCGATCATCTCGGGAGACGTATCCAGCCCGAGATATTTCAAAAGCTTCTGACCACAGCCGGCTTTGATGTGGTCGATCACAATTCCTCGTTCAATGCTGTTGACTTCCATTGATTACTCCTTCCTGTACCGGTGAATCCCGGCTGTTTCTGTTATTCGAGTCCGAGCAAGGCGAGAATCAATGCCATGCGTACATACATGCCGTTTTTCGCCTGCACAAAATATTTCGCACGTGGATCGCTGTCGACTTCTATCGCGATCTCGTTGACCCTCGGCAACGGATGCAGAACGATCATGTCCTCCGGTGCGAGACGCATCTTTTCATCATCCAAAATGTAGCTGTCCTTCAGTCTTACATAATCGTCTTCATTGAAGAACCGTTCGCGCTGAACTCTGGTCATGTACAGGATGTCGAGTGCCGGAAGCACATCCTGCATTTGCGATACTTCCGTATATTTGCTGCCGCTGCCGCGTTCGATGTCTTTGTAGACATACTCGGGTACCCTGAGCTCCTCCGGAGAAATCAGGAAAAATTCCATATTTTCATACCGTGATAACGCCTTGATCAGCGAGTGCACCGTGCGCCCAAACTTCAGATCCCCGCAGAGACCGACCCTGAGCTTATCAAGGCGTCCCTTCTCCCGCCGGATCGTCAAAAGATCCGTCAGGGTCTGCGTCGGATGCTGGTGCCCGCCGTCGCCGCCGTTGATCACCGGGATACCTGCACTGTTCGCCGCAACGAGCGCCGAACCTTCTTTCGGGTGACGAATCACCGCGAGGTCGGCATAGCAGGCGACCGTCCGCAGCGTATCGGCGATGCTCTCGCCCTTCGCTGCCGAGCTTGAACTTTCACCTGAAAATCCGATGACCTGCCCACCGAGCCTGAGCATTGCCGCCTCAAAGCTGAACCGCGTGCGCGTGCTCGGTTCATAAAACAACGTCGCGAGCAGCTTGCCTTTTGCCGCGTCGCTGTACGCAACCGGATCTGCGATGATTTTACCCGCAAGATCAAACAGCGTATCGAGTTCTCCTGCCGTGAAGTCGAGTGGTTCTATCAAATTTCTTCCCTTTAACATTATTTCCTCCGCATGCAATTAATAATAAAGTACCATTTGCAGCCACTTTCACGAAATCAGAGATTTCGGCAGCACCATTTGCAGTCACTTTCACGAAATCAGAGATTTCGGAAAGTGTTGCATAAGGTCTTCTTGCAAATCTCTTTCAGAGATTTGAGAAGCACCATTAAAAGAAAATCTTCCCAATGGGAAGATCAAAAAACAATTTCTGTAAATGCCTCTGTTTCAGGGAACACGACGCCCTCGCGCAGCGGATGCCGCATGGACGCAGAGCATATTCTTACACCTGACACGAACACTTTTCACCTCGATCACAGAAATTATAACCTTGATTATACTATCATTATTTGTGGGAAGCGTCAACAGCGAACCGACACCCGGTGTGATTCACAAAACAAAATGTCCCGTTTAATTCACAAAACAAAATGTCTCCCTTTTGTATGATCTTCAAGCACTAAATTTGATGTGAGCACCATCATGTAATTGCCTATTTTATAGCC
>JAISKP010000047.1 GCA_031260885.1 Eubacteriales Family XIII. Incertae Sedis bacterium | reverse complement strand
ACGCAATATTTTTTTTAAAACCGGAGGGATTATTTCATGGAGACACAGAAAAACGCATTTAGTTCTATCTTTGGCTTTATCATGACCGCGATCGGCTTTGCGGTCGGCGTCGGTTCGATCTGGCGATTCCCCTACCTTGTCGGGGAAAACGGCGGCGCCCTGTATTTGATCGCCTATGTCGCGATCATTGCAATCATCGGCATACCGCTGCTCACCGCCGAAATTTCGATGGGTTTCAATACCCAGAAATCACCCGTGCTCGCATATCAGACACTGGCACCCGGAAAGATGTGGTATCTGGGCGGCTATGTGCATCTCATCGCAGGTATCCTGATCATCTCTTATACCTTACCCGTCTATGCGTGGATCTTGAAATATCTCGTTGCCACGCCGATGGGTGCATTCAAGGACTTGAATGCCGGGCAGGTCGAAGGGTATTTCGGAACTTTCTCTGCCGATAAATGGCAGGTGCTCATCTTCGCACTCGTGAATATCGTGATTAACGGTCTCGTCGTCAGCGGTGGCGTCAAGAAGGGTGTGGAACGGCTTTCTAAATTTCTGCTGCCGTTGCTCGGCATCATCATGCTGATTCTGATCATCTTCGAACTTCGTCTGCCGCATGCAACGGAGGGCGTTACTTTCCTTTTAAAGCCTGATTTCTCAAAGTTCTCGCTCGAGTCGATGCAGTCGGCACTGGGACAGGCTTTCTTTGCCGTCGGGATTGCGATGTTGGCTTCGATGGTCTTCGGAAGCTATATCAAAAATAAGACCGAGAACATCGGAAAGAGTTCCACGATCATCTGTGTTGCGCTCGTATGCGCCGGACTTTTAGCCGGCTTCATGATCTTTCCCGTGCTCTTCTCCGTCGGGCTTGCGCCGGCCGCAGGACCCGGACTCACGTTCATCTCACTGCCCAACGCATTCAACCAGATCCCACTCGGAACGCTCATGGGTACGCTGTTCTACCTCGGTTTTTATATCGCAGCCGTGACTTCATCCGCCGGCGTTGCGGAGTCCGTCGTCGGACTTTTCATGGATCAGTTCAAGATGAAGCGCCGCATTGCACTGACGATCACGCTCGCGCTCATGACCGTCATCGGGACGTTCTGCATCTTCAGCGACGCGCTGTTCAACCTCATCGATCTCATCGAGAACACTTACCTGCTGACGCTGGGCGCTTTGTGCATCGCCATCTTTGTCGGCTGGGTCTGGGGGATTGACAAGTTCATTGCCGCCGCAAACGTGAAGAGCAAGTTCTTCCAAATTTGGCTGAAGGTTACAGTAAAGTATGTCAGCCCGATCGCCATCATCGTCATCTTCGTCGGCTCGTTTATAGCGTAATAGATCCGAAAGAAGAAAAGAAAGCGTCGCGCGTGAAATCGTTATTCATCGCACCCGCAGCAGATCGTTCGATGCGATATTGGCATAAAAAAAACATATAACTGCATGAGATTTGCATATGAAAGCGACTGCAAATCTAAAGTGTCTTGACATCGGTTTGCGGACAGTATACGCTCAAGCCATAGGTACATCGGGAAGACATTTGTCTTCCCTTTTGTCTTACGGAGGAGCATGGGGAAATGAAACCGATAGACATTAAGAATGCAAGGCGTGTGATCATGCACGCCGGCTTGCAGGGACCCATCAGCGGTCCGCCGACGATCGTGGAATCGGATGAAAACGGAAAAGTCATCCGCATCAGACCGTTCCATTATGATGAGTATATCGATTGGGACAGCAAAAACCCATGGAGTCTTGCGGCGCGCGGACGCATCTTTGAGCCACCGAAGCATACGGTGCACGGTTCCTTCTATCTCGGTTACAAGAAACGCGTCTTTTCACCGAACCGGGTTCGTTATCCGATGAAACGCATTGACTGGGATCCGAATGGCGAAAGGAACCCACAGAACAGAGGCAAGAGCGGCTACGAGCGGATCTCCTGGGATGAAGCCGCGCAGCTGATCGCGGATGAACTGATGCGCGTAAAGGAAAAGTACGGCATGTCAGGGGTGCTTTCGGAAGCGGATATGCACGGAGAGGGCAAGCATGTAGCGCCCGCACACGGCTGTCAGAACAAACTGTTGAGCCTGCTCGGCGGATATACGATCCAAATGCGGAACTTGGACAGTTGGGAAGGTTGGGCATGGGGTTCCAAAAACGTCTGGGGCGGAGAGCCGGTCGGCGAGCTTGAACCGGTCGGAAACGCCTTTCCGGATATTGCGGAAAATGCGGATGCGCTCCTCTTTTGGGCGGGTGATCCTGAAGTTACGCCGATGGGGTTTGTCGGCTACATGGCGAGTCGGCTTAGCCAGTGGCTGCATTCGATTGGACTAAAGTTCATCTATGTTGATCCGGCGCTCAATTATTCCGGATGTTATCTCGCGGATAAGTGGATCCCCATCTTGCCGAACACCGATGCGGCGCTCTATCTTGCCATCGCACACGTCTGGCTTACGGAAGGAACTTATGAGAAAACGTATGTCGAAACGCATGCCGTTGGCTATGAGGAATTCTTTGACTATGTACTCGGCAAAGCGGACGGAGAAGCAAAGACGCCGCACTGGGCAGCCGAAAAATGCGGCGTACCCGAATATACGATCAAAGCGCTTGCACGTTATTGGGCCAAGAAGATCATCAGCATCACGATCGGAAACGGCGGACCGCAGATTCGCGGACCGTTCTCCACGGAACCCGCGCGGCTTCAGTCCATCCTGCTCGGGATGAGAGGTCTCGGAAAACCCGGTGTTCACCAGGTGAAGTGGTTGGAATGGGGTATTTTCTCCGACACCTATCCGCTGCCGTATCAGGCGGAGGATAATCCGAAGATCCCGTTCCGCAATGACACCGTCCATCCGCCGGGAGACTCGATCGGTATGGAAGTGAAGAGCGTGGGCGGAACCTATGAAGGGATCGTGGAGCGTGCACGCAACGGCAGAGGCATATACTCTGAAGAGGAGATGCAGAAGGCGATGGATCTGCTCGCTGTCGTGCAGGCACCCGCGAAATATCCGCCTTCCCAGTCCATCCCGAAATGTCTGATCCACGATGCGATTCTGGATGGTCATGTCGAATGGTGGGGACTGCATTCGTTCCTCGGTCCGGATACCGAACAGTGGGAACAGCATACATATCCCCAGCCGGGCTGCTCGGAAGTGCATATGATCTGGACGGATTCACCGTGTATGGTCACCTGCTGGAATGATGGGTTCCGGTTTGTAAAGGCTGTGCGTGATCCGAAGATCGAATGTGTGGTCGCGCAGCATCCATGGTTGGAAAACGATTGTTATCTGGCGGACATCATCCTCCCGGTCGTTACGAAATTCGAAATGGAAGACATCGGTGAAGACTTTGACGGTGCGATCTTCAATTCGGTCATGCACGAGTATCCTGCCTGTGATCCTGTCGGTGAATCCGTTACGGACTTCGACTGTGTCGCACTTGTTGCGCGGAAACTCAGTGAGGACATCTATCAGGAACTGACCAATCATGAAATTACGCACGCGGAACTGGTAGAGCTCTACTGGAAGGGCAGCAACGTCGCGCATCTCGACACAGAGGATGAATTCCATAAAAATGACATCTTCATCCTGCCGCCGAAAGAGGGAATCGATAAAGTTCCGCCGGGACTTCGTCCATTCTATGAGGATCCCGACAAAATGCCATTGTCGACGCCGACCGGAAAGCTTGAATTCACTTCCACAAAGCTCAAGGAGATCTTCCCGGATGACGAGGAGCGGCCGCCTTATCCCAAGTGGATTGAAAAAAGCGATCTGCATGACGAACGGCTCGGCGGGGAACGGGCGAAAAAATATCCGTTGCTCTGTATGTCAAATCACGGCAGATGGCGTTTCCATGCGCAGGTAGACGACCACACCTGGAACAGAGAAATCGATCTCATGAAAATCCGTGCAAAGGACGGATATCAATATGAGTCGATGTGGCTCAATCCAAATACTGCCGCCGCCTACGGTCTTGAATACGGCGATATTGTGAAAGTGTTCAATGAACGCGGGATTGTCCTTTGCGGCACTTTTCCGACAGAGCGCGTCATGGAAGGCGTCGTCTATATCGACCACGGTTCGAGATTTGACCCCATCGATGCGGAATCGATTGACCGCGGTGGCGCGATCAACCTGATCACACCGACAGCGATTATCTCTAAAAAGGCTACCGGCATGGCGGTGAGCGGTTTTCTCGTAGAAATTGAGAAGGTTACCGACGCGGAAATGGATGAATGGAAGGCAAAGTTTCCCGAAGCCTTTGCCCGTAAGGTGGATGAAGGTGCCGGCGTATGTCTTGAAGGTTGGCTTTTGAGATCGCAGGAGGAAGATTCATGACAAAAGTATTTATGGTGGATGTGGCCAAATGCAATGGTTGCTATACATGTCAGACCGCTTGCAAGGACGAACATGTCGATAACGATTGGAGCCCCTATGCGGCACCGCAGCCGGACACCGGTCAGTTTTGGGTGAAACTTCAGGAGAATGTGGGCGGAACGGTTCCGAAGGTTCGTTCCCACTACATTCCATTCCTATGCAACCACTGCGAAAAGCCTACCTGCATTTCCGTATGCGAAGCGAACGCGATCGAAAAGCGCGATGACGGACTCGTGATCATCGATCCGGAAAAGTGCACCGGCTGCAATCAATGCATGGGAGCCTGTTCTTACGGCGTGATCTACAAGAACGAGGCGCTGAATATCTGTCAGAAATGCACAGGCTGTGCGCACTTACTCGATGCCGGTGAGAAACTCCCGCGTTGTGTGGAAGCCTGCCCCGTGGATGCGCTTACCTTTGGCGAAAAGGAAGATTTCCTGGATGATTTTATCATCGGTGCTACGGTGGCGAAGCCGGAGACGGGAACAGGACCGCAGGTCTATTATCGTAATATTCCCGGAAAATTCATCGCAGGTACCCTCTTTGATCCGGAAGAACAGGAAGTGATCATCGGTGCAAAGGTCCGCGCGACGAACGGCGGGAAGACATGGACAGCGATCACAGACGACTTTGGAGATTTTTGGCTCAACGATCTGGCGGTGGGGAAGTACGATGTTGTCATCGACGCGGAAGGATACGAATATAAGACTTTTGAAAAGGTCGATCTGGCAAAGGATGTCAATCTCGGAGATCTACCGCTGAAAAAGAAGTAAAGTCCTTGCTTCACAGGAGAAAATATGGAAATATATGGAAAGTCTGTGCCTCAGCAGGACGATTTTATTGACTTGGAAGGACAATAAGCATAAACTAAAATCAGTGAAACATATAACTTGGGGCATGGGGAATTCAATTCCTTAGGGGAAGTTACAGTTTGTGATCTGATGAATATACGAAAAAAGGACAAATTTTTCACGATCGGTACTGTCGTCGTTGCAGTTATTGTCCTTGTATGCGTTTGTCTATTTACGGTTAAACTCGGTTGGATCGCTTACCCGGTCAGTGCGGTCGCAGTCATTCTGACAATCACAGCAATTCTCTCCTGTGTCCGAAGGGTGATCAGCCATCTTCATGAGGATGCGGAACTGATCGAGAACTTTTTCAACTCGGCATCCGAAGGGTGCTTGGATCAGCGTCTCCACGTCGATGACGAGAATGCCTTCCGCTCGATCACTTACGATCTGAACATCATGATGGACAACCTGGAGCGCATGAGCCGTTCGAAAAGCGAGTTTCTTTCCAGCATGAGTCATGAGATCCGGACGCCGATGAATGCGATTATCGGCATGTCGCAACTCGCGAACAGCTCGGATGATCCGGCACAGATCATGAGATATATGCACAAGATTGAGGACAATTCCACACACCTTTTGGGCGTGATTAATGATATTTTGGATTATTCCAAAATCGAATCCGGTAAGATGGAACTTGACAAACATCTATTCTCTCTCCGCCAGAATATGGACTTCATCGAATCCATGTTTCAAAGTCGTGCGGAACAGAAGAACCTTAAGCTCACAATTCGCGTGTGTGATATCAATCATGACGGACTCATTGCGGACGCGCTCCGGCTCAATCAGGTGCTGATCAATCTCCTCTCAAACGCTGTAAAGTTTACCGACCCGGGCGGGCGCATCGATCTGAGTGTCACCGAAGTATTCCATATGGACGGTGAAAGCGTCTATTCATTCGCCGTGGAAGATACCGGTATCGGCATCGATAAAGAGCAGGCTCAGCGATTGTTCACGCCGTTTGTTCAGGCAAATGCGAGCATGGCCAGAAAGTATGGGGGCACGGGTCTGGGACTCGTGATCTCAAAGAATATCGTCGAACAGAT
>JAISKP010000208.1 GCA_031260885.1 Eubacteriales Family XIII. Incertae Sedis bacterium | reverse complement strand
CTTCGGACGAAAGTCGAGGAAGGCTTTTCGACGATGGACGTCTATCTGAAGAAACGGTTTGACCTCATTCCGAATCTGGTCGAGACGGTCAGGGGGTACGCCGCGCATGAGAGCAGCACCTATGAAAAGGTGACGGCGGCAAGGAGCATGATTCAGTCGGCGACAAGTCCGGATCAGAAACTCGCAGGCGAAGGGCTGTTGACAGGCGCCCTGAGAAGCCTCTTTGCCGTCGCCGAGAACTATCCGGAATTGAAGGCGAATGTGAACTTTCTCGATCTGCAGACGCAGCTTGAGTCGCTCGAAGCGGATATCGCAAATGCCAGAAAATACTACAATGCGGTCGTGCGCGATTTCAACATCAAGGTCCAGTCCGTGCCGAGCAACATCATCGCAGGGCTGTTCCACTTCAGTAAAAAGCCGATGTTCGAGGTCGATTCTTCCGAAGAACGCGTTGCGCCGAAGGTGCAGTTTTAACAGTCAGGGAGGGGGATGAAATGGTCAGCCGTGAAGTACAGGAACTCATCAACGAAGGCAAAACGATACAAGCCGTTAAACTCGTGCGGGAACAGACCGGACTCGGGCTTAAGGAGTCGAAGGAGCTCGTTGATGCGACCCCGAAGGCGTGGATTTCAGACAGCATCCTCGGCAGCGAGATTGAGATGGACGCCGCAGGCGGTGTCCGTGTCAACCCGAAAGAACCTGTCACCAACCCGCACCAGCAGATGGATGATCTCATGTTCAGAAGAAAGCTGCAAAAGCTGATCGATGAAGGCAACCGCGCCGGGGCGATTGGTCTTGCATTCCGTTATAAAGACATCAATCTACGGGAAGCGAAGGAGATGGTTGACGCTTTTTCGGCGCAGACGGTGGATGAAAACGCCAAAAAATCGGATGTGCAGATTACGTCCGTTGATTCAGAGGAAGTCAATCAGAAGAAATTGTTCGGCGGCTCCAAGCTGATCCGCCGCAGAATCACATTGATCCGGTACACGGATGAAGATGGGGAACATGAAATCTCCCGCGCGGACGGAGCGTCCTGGATGAAATTCAACATCGATCACCGAAAACAGATCGAAAGCCATGTGCAATCCGATGTGCCGCTCATCTATTAGTGGATTCATAACGGATTCGTATCGGGGAGAAAGTATCGTTTCAATGACCGGAAAAAGGTTGAATATATCGGTTTTGCGGTTGCTTTGTCTGACAACAGCGATGTTTCTTATGGTCATGCAATTCTCAGCCATCGCATTTGCGGACGAGGCGGATCCGGGGCAGGCACCGGTCGAGGTTTCCGGCGAAGATGTCGATGCAGGGCAGGCGCCGGTTGAGGTTTCCGGCGAGGTTCCGGAGACAACGACAAACGAAGAAAAAGATTCCATCATCCCCGACAGTGTGAGAAACTCGATTGCGCTCTATAATCAATACGGATACAGTCCGTTTGGCGGCTTTTATACCGACGCCTTCGACGTGACGGCGACCGTGCACAAGGACAAAACCATCGACATCGTGGAGATCATCAACACGAACTTCTTCGAAGCGAAACACGGCATCTATCGCAATATCCCGCTCATGTCAGTCGTATCAAGCAATATAAACGGCAAGCGCATCGATGAAACGGTATCGATACGCATTACGAATCCGGATGTCGGAAAGGTGGATCCCGAAAGCGGTGAGATCGCCTGGGGCGCGTATATATATAATAAGTCCATGCAATATGGCGACTATATCATTCAGATCGGTTCGTCTGACTATAGCGTCACGGGCAGGCAGATCTATGCCATCCGGTATACAGTCTCATTCTTTGACGATAGGATCTCTGCCTACGACAGCATCTACTACAATTTTCTGCCCCATGACTGGATGACGCCAATCGAAAAATCAACCGTCAAGGTGACGCTTCCGGGCGCGGAGACGGATGTGTCCGGCGCGGAGTTTATCGCGGGCGCCTTTGGCACGGTGAACATGGAACTGTTCAAGAAGACGGCTCCGGTCAAAGATGCTCAGAAGGATGAGGTGACGATTACGGCCACCTGCACGCAGCGACTTGCGGAGCGTGAGGGCATGACCTTCCTCTTGGTTCTCCCCGACGGATTCTTCGAGGGCGAGATGGCGAATACGGGTCTCTATCTGCTCATATGGATATTGATCGCCGCGCCGCTCATCCTCTTGTTTCTGACATGGTTCATCTTTGGGCGTGATGTAAGGCTGGTGGATCCTGTCGAGTTCTATCCGCCGGACAACCTCAATCCGGCAGCGATCGGCTATCTGATCGACGGCAAGGTGGACAACAAGGATTTGCTCGCCATGATCCTGTTCTGGGCGTCAAAGGGCTACTTGACGATCGAGGAAAAGGAAGCGGGAAAGTTCCTCTTGCACCGAACGCAAGCGGACATCAGCGACATAGACCTCGTCACATGGCGTCTGTTCGATGCCCTTTTCCGACGTCGTGACACCGTCGATATCAGCAAACCGAATATATATTTAATGCAGGCGCTGAGGCAAGCCCGGTGGGAACTAAAGGAAGACTACGACAAATCAACAGGTGGTCTTTTCAGTAAACTGTCACGAAGGCTTCGCGTGATCGGCGTTTTCTTCGCGGTGATCCCCCTCCTCGGTTATCTGATTTGGAGTCCGCTCCTCAGTACAGCCCTGGTCGGTCCCAGCGTGGTCGGACGTTCGATCATGATCTTTTTTATGACCTTGCTCGCAGGCGGCATAGTCAATCTGATCATGAAGTTTCGGATTATCTCAAAGCTGAAATTCCGGCTGTTGGTGGTGCTCATCCCCTTTATTTCTTCGATCTCATCGGCGCTGTACTGGTTTCCGCGCCGCATCGCCAGCGGTGAGCTTGGACCATCCGACTTCCTCCTGCCCTTCGCCGCTTTCCTCTCGACGGCGCTGTGCCTCTTCCTCGCGTATCATCTGTACAAGGGAACGGATTATTACACAATTCTCCTCGGTCGCATCAAGGGGTTCAAAAACTTCCTCAAGACGGCGGAGATGGACAGACTCAAGGTGCTCTTTGACGACGACCCGGCGTACTTTTACAACATTCTGCCCTACGCCTGGGTCTTTGGACTCTCGGATAAGTGGTCTGAAAAGTTTAAAAGCCTTGCGAAGGATCCGCCGATTTGGTATTTGGGCTATTACGGTGCAGATGTGTTTTCGACAGATCTGTTCTCACACTCCCTCGGCCGTTACAGCCGGAAGTCCACAGGGAAATTCAGCACGGTGCCGACGTCTGCCTATGTCGGCTATGTATTTTCAGGGATCGTATCCAGCGTTTCTGTCGGCGGCGGTGGCGGTGGCGGCGGGAGCTTCTCGAGCGGCGGCGGTTTTTCGGGCGGCGGCAGCGGCGGAGGTGGAGGTGGCAGCTGGTAGCCGGTAGCGAATTTTGCCGATTTTTAATGGAGACAATATGGGTTTGATTTTGCAAAACAAGATAACTCGGCAGATAGGGCGGCAGCTGTGTTTGGCAGCGATCCTGCTTTTTCTGATCAGTCCGTTTTGCTTCGTCTCTTATGCGGAGGAATCGAGCTCGGTGCGGGATTATTCGCCTGGGGCCGGTTTCTATACGAATGCTTTCGATGTCCGTGCTGCCGTAGGAAGGGACAAGAGTATTCTCATCGAGGAAATCATCGACACGGAGTTCTTTCAAGCAAAACACGGCATCTATCGGTATATCCCGCTGACGTCCTACGAATCCGAAGTCTATCAAGGCGCATTTCGGGAGCGTAAAGTCCAGATGAAGATCTCCGAGATTCAGGTCGGAAAGAAAAATCCGGACAGCGGGCAGGTTGATTGGGGCGGATATCACTTTGAGTCGTTCTATGAGAATGGCAACCGGGTGATTCAAATCGGTTCGGGAGACTACACCATCACCGGCCGTCAGATCTATGTGATTCAATATAAAGTGAGATTCTACGAGGACGAATGGACGGAATACGACAGCATCTACTATGATTTTATTCCCCATGACTGGGCGACCCCCATCGAGTCATCGTCGGTGCAGATCACACTCCCCGGCGCGGACACGGATGTCTCAGGGGCGGAATTTATCGCAGGCTCTTTGCGCGGAAGTGACACGGAATTATTCACGGCACAGCCTCCGCTCGTCGATGATGCGCGGGATACCGTCACCCTCGCTGCCGAGCTGAACGGCCGGCTTGCCGAACGGGAGGGCATGACGTTTCTCCTCCGGCTTCCGGAGGGTTTCTTCGAAGGCGAACTGGACCATAAAGGGCTGAACATCACGCTTTGGGCGCTCATCGTCGGACCTTTTGTCATCATATTTCTCCTTTGGATATTCATCGGTCGAGATAAAAAACCCGTTCAGACCGTTGAATTTTATCCGCCGGATGATTTAAATCCGGCAGAGATCGGATATCTCATCGACGGAAAGGTCGACGACAAAGATCTGCTGGCGATGATTTTATTCTGGGCATCTCAAGGTTACCTCACCATCGAGGAAACGGAGAAAGGGAAATTCACCCTCACCCGCACGGAAAAGGATGCATCGGACTTCGATGAGATCCCGGCGAGGCTCTTTCAGTCCTTGTTCCTGTCGGATGGCAAGAGCGTGGATCTGAGCAAACGAAATTCCCCATTCGCCGCGGCCATGAGCATCGCAAGGGATCATCTCAAAAAACAATTCAATGAGGGATCCGATGGGTTGATCAACAAGAAGTCGCTGAAAGTGAGGAAAGCCGGTGTCTTCCTCTCCTTCATTCCCCTTGTCATGTATTTTATCGTTGAAACCTTTATGACCGAATCGTCCTCTTCTTACACGCCTGCCATTCTGATCCTGCTCGTTGTGGGATTCATGTTCGTGCCGGTGGGGATGGCCATTATCGTACTGCTCTATACCGGTGCAAAACATATCGTTTCGTCGCTTCGATGGAAGGTGATTTTCATCGTGGTGCCGCTCATCGCCATCGGGTTTCCCTATCTCATCAAACTGTTCCCGGTCTCGACGCCGATGTCGGCGGGTGCTTTCATCTCGGTGGCACTTTGTGGATTTTTCTCCTATCACATCGCGCGAAAATCCGACTATTATTGCGATGTTCTTGGAAAGATCAGGGGATTTAAGAACTTCATCAAGACGGCTGAAATAGATCGGTTAAAGGTCCTCTTCGATGAGGATCCGGCGTATTTTTACAACATCCTCCCCTATGCATGGGTCTTCGGACTCTCAGATAAGTGGAGCGAGAAGTTTGAGACCATCGCGAAGGCGCCTCCGGTTTGGTACAGGGGATTCTACGGGGACGGCGGCACGCCTACCTTTAAGGCCGCCTATTTTGCGAGTTCCCTCGATCGGTATGAACAGAAATCATCCGGCAAATTCAGCTCGAAGCGCGTCAGCGGTTCGTCGGCCGGTGGAAGCATCTTCTTCAATGGTGGCGGCGGATTTTCCGGCGGCGGCGGGAGCTTCTCGGGCGGCGGCGGTTCGTCGGGCGGTGGTTCCGGTGGCGGAGGCGGCGGCAGCTGGTAGGGGCGGTATGCGTAATCTATTCCGCATATAACCGAAAGTATATAATCGCGCAGGTTTTCAAGACAAGATGAACCGTCCCCATTATGTCGCCGCCGAATTCATAAGTTCGCTACGAAAAAGGGATGTCTCCCAGATTGATATCGGCTTTGGTCGTATCAAGATCGTCAAATACCCTGAGCTTGCCATTGCTGTTAATCTCCAGCCTGAACTTGCCGTCCGCGATATCCTTAAACCAGAAATCACCGTAGTTATCCGTGGAAACAGTATACTTTCTGTCTCCGCCGATCTCTGATAGCACGCACTCGGCACCGATGATGACCTCATCGGCATCCGGATCAAAGATCGTGCCTGCGATGAACTTCTTTGGCAGGTTGAGGTAATAGACCCTTGGCTGCAGCTCGTCTTTGATCTCCGGCATCCACACATCAGCACCGGCGATAAGCTCACCGACATCGTCCTCGTCGAGGAACCGGATCGCCAGCGTCGGGCAGGCGTCCGCACAACGCGGCTCGCTCCATCCGTTGTCGATGAGGTGCGCACATCCCGTGCACTTTTGCGCGATATTCAGGTCTTCGTTGAAGTAGATCGCCGAGTACGGGCAGGAGTCTACACAGTTTCTGCATCCCGTACATTTCAGCGGATCCACGATGACAAGACCGTCGTCCCGCTTGTAAATCGCATCGTTAACAGGGCAAGCCTTGATACATGCTGCGTTGTCACAATGCATACACAGGTGGGGTCTGTAGGAGACTTTCACCTTCGGCACCGTCCCATGCACTTTTTCATCCAGCTTCATCCAGAATTGTCCGATCTCAGGTTCCGGTTTGGCGATCGGGGTCCAGTCATTGCCTACATGTTCATCCTTGCAGACGAATTGACAGGCGTAGCACCCGTTGCAGATTGCCATATCGATTACAAATACCTTCTTGCCCATTATCTGTTTCCTCCTTCGATCCATCCGTTGAACCGAAGCCCTGACGCCGCATCATACGCGCGTTCGAATGCCTCGGGGTTCTCTGTTCTCCACTGATCCAACTGCGCCATACTGACGCGCTCCACCTCGACCAAAAACGATGTGGTCGCCTGACCTGCGGCATGACGTGATGTCAGTGCTTCCGGCGTGATCGTATTGATCGCGCCTCCGCGATCCAGTTTGCCGGGGATAATGTAGTCGGCACGGGCACCGTGGTCTATGGAAACCGCGCCGGACATGACTCTCTCGAATACCAACGCTCCGCAAAGTACGCTACCGCGCTCGTTGTATACCCTAATGATATCCCCGTTTTTGATTTTTCTGGCAGCTGCGTCAGCAGGATTTAGCCAACACGGCTCGTAGAGATATCCGTCGAATCCTCTGACTTTTCCGGTCACCGCTTCCTTGCTCCATGGAATATCATCGGCCTGCGCGTGTACCCTCCATCTGCCGTGATTGGAAAGAACCAATAACGGATATGCCTGCGCCCTTTTGCTCGACAACCGTTCGTCGTGCGAAATACCTTTCTCGATCCACATGGGATAAGGCGGACGTTCTTCATCATTGGGGAAAGCTTGTGCAAGGCTTTCGGAGTAGAACTCCAGCTTTCCGGTAGGCGTGGGCAAGGGATTCGCTTCGGGATCACTGTAAAATTCGTAGAGTCCTGCCGGATGTTTTTCCCAGTCCTTGGAGACCGGGATCACGAAGTAGTCCTTCTCCTGGAATTCATCCCAGCTGACGATCTGGTCGAACCGCATCCCTTTATAAGTCTCTTTGATAAGTTCATCGACCGTAAAGCCTTCCGTGACCTCTTTTTCCAGACCAAGCTTCTTTGCGACCTCAACAATGGCCTCGTAGTCGCTCTTTGATTCGCCGATCGGTTCGACGGCTTTCCGCATGAGGAGAACGCTCTGAAAACTGTCGCCGTCACGAAGACACGGCGAAATATCATCCACTTCGAGCGTTGTGTTTGTGGGCAGTACAATATCCGCAAACAAACAGTCGTTTTCAAGCCACGGATGCTGCGCCACGATACACTCGATCTTGCTGTTCCTGGATGTCTCTGCGACATCGTTTCCGCAGTTCCAACAGGTCTGCCGGCAGGGCGTATCCGTCCACATCATGTGGATCTCGGTGCCGCCCTCTTCCGCCGGAATAGGATAGGTGTATTTTTTGTATTGGTCGGAGGTCGGTTCTTCGTGACCGCCTGTTCCATAGAAATCAACGGTTCCCTTCTTGATCGCCTCTTCAATTAGCGTCTTGGGAATCATCTGCTTGCCCCAGGCTGTAGGCGTGCCGCGGTGCGGCTTTAAGATCCTGTCACCGGCAGGCGTACCTTCCAGATTTCCGAAAGTACCCATATGATCCTTGCCGCCGGCGATGATGTTCTTGGGCATACCGGTATAGGCGATCTGCGCCTGATGCACGCCCGGTTTTCCGAGTCCCTGCATTCCCAAAAGTATGCATTCCAAGCGGGCAGGTTCGTGAGAATAAGGACCGCGCGCCATGCCTCCGGCGAAATAGTGGCCGATGGTGACGATTTTTTCCGCCCAGTCGCGCGCCAGTGCCTTGATTGTATAGCTGGGAACACCGCACTTTTCGGATGCCCACTTTGGCGTCTTGACGATGCCGTCCGCTTCACCGAGTACATAAGACTTGATCTTGTCAAAACCGACCGTGTGGGTAGCGACATACTCTTTGTCATAAGTCCCCTCAACGATCCATTGATATATAATCGCTAACTGCAGTGCGGCGTCCGTGTTCGGAAGCACCGGGATCCATTTGTCGGCGTGAATCGCTGCCGAATAGTTGAGATCGGGACAGATGTAGACCTGCTTGATCCCGATCTCCGACCAGAAATACAGCAGGCGGCTGGCAAGTTGTCCGCGGAAGCCCCAGTGCGTCGTCTCGGGATCGCCGCCCCAGACCACAACCATGTCGCTGTGCTCGGAGATATCTTTCACCACATTGTCGGCAGGCGCCATCATCCCGATGAAGCCTTTCCCCCACACATGCTTGGCACCCCAGTACCATCCTTCCCAACTGTCCGGATTTCTGACCTGTTGCGTAAAACCACCCATCTTGTCAAAGAGCAGTGTGGCGCAACCATGCGGAGCGTGGATCATTTTACATTCCCCGTGCCCGTCACCCTGCACCAGGATGGCGAGAGGACCGTATTCTTTATGGACGCGCCGGATCTCGGCGGCGATGAGATCCGTTGCCTCATCCCAAGAAATGCGGACGAATTTGCTCTTGCCTCTGTTTTGGGTGTTGCGTTCGCCGTTGGGATCCCAGTCGACGCGCTTCATCGGATACATCACTCGGTTGGGTGAATACGTTCTCTTCTTGTATGCCAGACTCCATGGAGCCGGCGTTGTTTTCATCAGCGGTTCAAATACCGTTCCGTTCCGCTCCATCTTCCATGGATTGAAACTCTCCGAATCATATTTCGAATCAAAATGGAGCGGCCTAATGCGAATGACTTTCCCATCTTTGACGTCGACAGAGCAGGGTGAAGCACCGAAGATGCCTCCGCTCAGCCCGAGCGCTTTGATTACGGTCTTATCAGCCCCGACGGCAGGTTTATCCTTACCTGATGATGCTGTGAGTACCGAACCTTCCACTTTGTTTGTTGACATTCAATTACCTCCTCGCAATATCCCACAAATATCCCACAAATATCCCAAAGACAACCTTGAAAAGCACTGAACATAAGGTGCAGTAACAGTTTTTTTGATCATCTGGTAAGTACATTTTACCTTTCTCCTGAATCGTGTCAATTCACAAAAAGTTTACGACGGCATTCTTACCATCAATCCGGTTTCAGTTTGCCGCTGAACTTTTCTAAGACTACACCAACGATTCGCCTGTGCCCAGCTGTGCGTTACGCAAACAAAACATCGAGCTGTGTTATCATTAGAATATAGATATGCTTTAGAATCGGTATTAACTTGGAAAGGAATGACAACGATGATTTATATATGTAGTATATGCGGATATGTCTATGACGAAGTAAAAGAGGGGAAACCCTATAGCGAATTAAGTGCCTGCCCCAAGTGCAATCAGGACAGGGATCAACTGAAACTGCACACACCCAGCGTCTCACCGCAGGAGAGCAGCACGGATGCAACCGCGCCGGAGGCGGGCTCCCTGAAGTATGCGCACGAACTCGCGAGGCAGGATGAGACCGAGCGGTGTATGGCGGACATCCATGAGATGGCCACGAGAGGTTCCCAAATCATTGACTCCATGAGCATAAAAAACGTCCTGCCGTCATGGGAGGACATTTTGATCCTAGGCGCGCAGCTAAATCCCATGCCGCTCAATGAGCATGCGGAGGTCTCCACGGAGACGATCATCGGAAAACATGCGAAAAAACCGATGATCCTGGGCACGCCCGTGTTCATCTCGCATATGTCCTTCGGGGCGCTGTCCAAAGAGGTCAAGGTCGCGCTCGCGCAGGGTTCGGCGATGGCGAAAACCGCCATGTGCAGCGGCGAAGGCGGCATCCTGCCGGAAGAACGCGTCGCCGCATACAGATACATCTTTGAATATGTGCCGAACCTCTACAGCGTGACGGATGAAACGCTGCGCGGAAGCGATGCGATCGAAATCAAAATCGGACAGGGCACAAAGCCCGGCATGGGCGGACATCTGCCCGGCGAAAAGGTGACGGCGGAGATCGCGCGGATTCGAAACAAGCCGGTGGGCGCGGATATCATCAGCCCGTCCACGTTCCCGGGCGTCGAGACAAAAGAGGACTTGAGGCGGCTGGTTGAAACGCTGCGGGAACGCTCCGGCGGCAGACCGATCGGCATCAAAATAGCGGCCGGCAGGATCGAACAAGACCTGGAATTTGTCATTTTTGCAGAGGCGGACTTCGTGACGATCGACGGCAGGGGCGGCGCGACAGGCGCGAGCCCAAAATTGATTCGCAACGCGACGAGCGTGCCGACCATCTATGCGCTCCACCGGGCAAGAAAATATCTGGATGAAGCCGGGGCGGACATCGATTTGGTCATCACGGGCGGACTTCGGATCTCGTCTGATTTTGCAAAGGCTCTTGCCATGGGTGCGCAGGCTGTCGCCATCGCCTCCGCAGGGTTGATGGCTGCGGGCTGTCAGCAATACCGGATCTGCGGCGGCGGGAACTGCCCCGTCGGCGTCGCCACGCAGGATGCCGCGCTTCGGGAACGCCTGAATGTCAGCAACGCCGCACAGCGCGTGTATAATTTCCTGAATGTATCAACGGAGGAGCTGAAAACATTTGCGCGAATCACCGGTCATCGGGATGTCCATGAGATCGCGATAGACGATATCTTCACGACAAATTCCGAGATATCGTCACATACAAATATAAGCCACACATAGTGTGCTGTGAGACAGGGGGGGCTTTATTTTGCCAATCATGTGTTGCGATTCCAATTTTGTTCGCAGCTCTTCTTCAGCTTTTGTTCCCCTCGTCTTTCAATGCGATTTTACCGACGACTGCGATCGCGAGGGTCACAATGACGAGCATCCCTGTCGGGATAAACATCTCGCTGCTGAACTTTTCTAAGACGGCGCCATAGATCAACTGACCGATCGGTGCGGCGCA
>JAISKP010000164.1 GCA_031260885.1 Eubacteriales Family XIII. Incertae Sedis bacterium | reverse complement strand
ATGTAGCTGTTTGCCCAGTTGATCGTGTTCGGATCAAAGGAACACATTTCCGGACGCAGGGCACCCAGATGCTGCAGGCGTTTGATATCTTCATATTCCCCGCCGGAGGTGGTGAGGTTGACGATGACATCGAGATTGGCCTTCTTGATGGCTTCTCTGGTCGTCTCGACTGCCTCTGTGAACGGTCCAAGCCCCATGGACTTGTATCCGATTTCCAGCTTGCCGTTGACTTCTTTGTCTTCGCGCACATGAATGTGCACGACGGAAGCGCCGGCCTTTGTCACCGCTACAATCTGCTCGGCAAGTTCGTCCGCCGTGTAAGGAACCGTGGGTGCCTGATCCTTCTTGGTTCCGGCACCGCACAGGCAGCACTGAATGATAATTTTATTGGTCTTTGACATGGTGTTTTCTCCTTTAATTGTCGTTTTATACCGGATCGTCCATGAATTTCTGCGCGAGTTTAAATACTTCAAAGAGCTGCTTGTCTCTCTTGCCGAGCAGTTCCTTCTTGTCTATGCCCGTATAGTCATAGAGTCCTTTGCCGGTTTTGAGTCCGAGTTCGCCTTTATCGATATGCTCCTGAAGTGTGGTTGGCATATCCACTTCCGGTGGCATGGTATAGCTCTTGTTCTTGTAGTTGTTCGCTGTCATGTCGAGTCCGCCGAAATCCGCGCGCTTGCAGATGCCGAGTACGACGGCCCTCGGGACGAAGCTGGCTTTTGCCGCTTTATCGATATCTTCCGGTGTGCAGTAACCGTTGTCGAGGAGGTAGAACACTTCCTGATTGAGGCACATCTGAAGGCGGTTTGCGATATAACCGCGGATGAACTTCTTCATGCGCACGGCAGTCTTGCCGCATTTTTCGAGCAGTTCGACCGTAATCTCCGCATAGCCTTCCGGAGCTTCTTCACTCTTGACAACTTCGACAAGCGGAATCAGCTGCGGCGGCGCGTACCAATGTGCGATGACCGCCTGACCGAGACGTCCGGTCGGAATCAATTCGAAAACGTTGAGGGCAGAGGTGTTGGACGCGATGATCGCATCCGCTTTTGCAAACTGATCGATCTGCGCGTAAATATCCGTTTTGGCGTCTTTGTTTTCGACGATCGTTTCCATGATGAAATCCGCACCGGAAACGGCTTCTTCCACCACACCCGTGAATGTAACACGTGCATAGATTTCGTCGACCTTATCCTTTGCAATTAAATCTTCTTCCGCAAAGGTCTGCAAACTGCTGTACAGCGTCTGCTTTGCTGTTTCGCGTGTTTCTTCGCGCCTTGACCACAGCGATACCGCATAGCCGCCGATCGCAAAGATCTGGGCGATTCCGGGACCCATGGTGCCGGCGCCGAGTACGGCAATTTTTTTGATGTCGTTTATAGATTGCATAATGTTGTCCCTTCAACAAATATGCTCCGCCGGCGGAAAAGAGTGCTGCCGGCGGAGCTGAAAATCACGGTTCACGCCGTTTATTTGATGGAACCTTCTTCCCATGCGACGAGTCGGACGAATCCGCCGTCAGCCATTTCGCAGCGGAACGGAAATGCCGCGATCGTCATGCGGCGACCGGTGATCTCATCGATATCGCCGCCGGCGTTCTCGATCGTGCAGCAGCCGTGCTGCATGAACAGACGATGGCAGGGTTCATAATCGTTGAAAATCTCATTTGCGTCATGACCGGTAGCCTGTTTGTAGGCTTTCCCGAGCCAAGGCATTTGCTCGGAAAGCGGATCATGCCAAAGCGGTGCATCCGTAGCGCCCCATGTACCCGTGATGCCTTTGATGTGCTTTTCGAACAGAAGCCATTTCGCGACGGTCGGACCCATGCCGGGATAATAGTTGTAATACTTATCGTTGTTGATGCGCCAGAAGTGATGGAAGCCCGTATTGACGACGACCCAGTCGTTCTCGCGGATTTCAAGACCGTCTTTTGCCGCAGCCTTTTCGAAGTGTTCCGGCTGAAGCTCGACCCAGATGTTGCCGAATTTCTTGGGATCGCCTTCGCCGGCGTTCCACTTGGCTTCAAACTCATCTTTCAGGTAACGCATGTCGAGGATGACGCCCGAGCCGATGCAGTGTGCAAGCGGAATTTCATCGAGGCTGTAACCGTAGCGCTCCCGGTCGACTTCTTCCTGATGGAGTACATGATTTGGGGCATCCATATGTGTTCCCGCATGAAGTGTACCGGTGTAGGTCATGGTGCGTTTGTGGAAACGACCGAGATACTGTCCTCTCGGGAAAGCAAGATCTGCGCGGGGACCGGGGAACGGCCACAGCGGGGTATCGACGCCCCAGGGCTGCGAAAGATCCCAGATCTTCGGCATCTTGGATGTCTCCAAATAGAATTTGCTCTTGTCCAGCGGCATATAAGCCATAGTACTACCTCCTCTTTTCCTAGAAAATGACATTTTGCGCAAGGCAATGACAGGATACCACTACCCATTGAATCTTTTCAAATTCTATACCTTGGAACTATTCCAAGGTCAAGCGTTTTTTTGTTATAATATTGTTGATTTTCTCATATCAGAGGGGGAGTTTGCGCTTGACCTTGGTACAATACCAAGGTTTATAATTAATAAGCACTTGAGTTTTTTTAAAGTGTATAAATTTATGTCTTTGAAAGGATTTGCCTTGGATCAACCGATCATAAATCTGGAATTGCTGCCGCCGGACGAAAAGAAGATGCTGGACGTTCTGGAACGCGGAGATATGGTTGCGTGCAGGTCCGGCAATGATTTTCTATATATCATGATTGAAAAAAAGACGAATTCTTTTCGTGTTTTTTCGCATTCGCCCGGTCTTCCGGAAGGCGGTACACAAATATTCCCGAGAGACGAAAAGAATAACGCACTGATCGGAAAATTCGTGCAAATTGCAGATGCAGCATATATGATTGAATTGGAAGAGCATCTGAACCTGTTCGGCGTCATGGCGAGCGCGGAGGATGGTATTTTATCGATGTTTCCGAGCGGAGACAAAGATCAGGACGGCGAGATCGAGTTCATGATTCCGGAAAGCGACGGCGGTGAAGCGGAAGAGGACACCGCAGCGCAGAAGGATTTGAAATAAGTATGGGAATTTAGATTAGCATCAAAGGAGGAGGACATGCCAAGATTTCAAACGAAGAACACGGCTGCGCTTGAGTCAGAAGTCACTTCGTATCTGAATGCGTTGCCCGCGGAGACGGTCAACATCTATCAGATTTGGTACGAAAAACTGGGTGCGTATGGTGTTCCGGCATCAGCTGATATCGAAGCGATTAAGACCGTACTGGCAAAACAGCCCGATTGGGAGGATGCGGGCGTGCTGCCAAACGAAAAATACGGACCGTTGCCATCGTACAGGCGGATCACAGGACCCAAGGATACGGTTGACGAGAAGTCCGGAAGAATTCGCGTACAGCACATGTTTAAGGTCGGCAGTCGTTATCAGGCTCCGGATGGCAAGGTATATCAGATTGCGCTTGCGGAAGTGTACAACCTCCGCGGATTTGAGGTTGTAGACGGTCATCTGGACGGTCCGATGATCAAGATCAATCCGACATCCGATCTGGCAAAAAGCCTTGTTGAAATCAAGTAGGAGGTAATATCATGGCTGAAAAAGTTACACATTCAATATGTGTCGGCGGTCCGATTGCGATTCATACCGAAAACGGTACCATTCGCCGTGTCCGCCCGATCGTATTTGACGATTCCGTTGCGAAAGGCTGGGTGATCAAGGCGCGCGGCAAGGAATTTACGCCGGATCGCAAGACGTCGCCCGCGTTCATCGCATTTACGGAGAAGAACCGTGCATATTCATACGATCGGATTCGCTATCCGATGATTCGTGAAGATTTTGTCGAGACGCCGGATGGGAAGAATCGCAATACCGAAAACCGCGGAAAGTCCGGATATCGCCGGGCGTCTTGGGACGAAGCGCTCGATCTCGTTGCACGGGAAGTAAAGAGACTTCAGGCAGCATACGGCAAGGAGACCATCACCGCATGTACGGGATCCCATCATTCGTGGGGGCTTCTCGGATATAAGTTATCCGCATTTGCGCGCTTTTTCCGCATGATGGGGTACACTGCAATCATGGACAACCCGGACAGCTGGGAAGGCTTTACGTGGGGCGCTCCGCATACCTACGGATATTATTGGCGGCTCGGCGGCACGGAAGCATTTGACCTGCTTGAAGACGGGTTGCAAAACGTAGAGACGATGGTCATGTGGTCGCACGATCCGGATACGACGAGAGGCGGCTATGCCGGCAACGAGTCCTGTCTCTGGCGACAGTGGCTCGACAAGCTCGGCGTGCAGTTCATCTACATCGATCCATTCAACAATTTTTCTTCCATCAAGCAGGCCGACAAATGGTTTGGACCGCGCCCCGGTACGGATGCCGCGCTCTGCGAAGCGATCGCTTACGTCTGGATAACGGAAGGTCTTTATGACAAGGATTATATTGCAAAACACGCACATCGCTTTGACGAATGGGCGGATTACATCATCGGAAACGGCACGGATCGGATCGCGAAGACGCCGAAGTGGGGCGAGATCGAAACCGGTATTCCGGCAGCTGACATCAAGGCGTTCGCGAGACGTTGGGGTACCACAAAGACGATGGGCGGTTCCGGTCTGCGCGGCGGTTTCGGCGGTGTCTGCCGCACGGCAAACGGTACGGAATTCGCGCGGCTCATGGTTCAGCTTTTCGCGATGCAGGGCATGGGAAAACCGGGCAGCAACATTTGGTCTGGTTCCACGGGTGCACCGATGGATTACAATTTCTGGTTTGGCGGGTATTCCGATCCGCTCAGCCAGATTGCAAACGCACCGATCGCAGACAAGACGGCAGTGAATCCCGTCAAACAGTTCCTCTACAGACCGAACGTACCCGATGCGATTCTGGACGGACACTATGAATGGTACGGAAACGGTTTCTGCGGCGGCGGAATCGATCTTGAATTTGTGGAGCACATCTATCCGGAAGTTGGGTGCAATAAAGTACACATGTTCTGGCGTTACGGCGGCACCTTCATGGGCACGATGCTCGATACGAACAAATGGGTCAGGATGTACAAGAGCCCGGAACTTGAGTTCGTCGTGAATCAGGACATCCACTTCCACGGCGAAGCGCGTTTTGCGGACGTCATTCTGCCCGCCTGTACGAACCTCGAACGTTACGACATCGGCGAGTATTGCAACTCCGGCAACGGCGGCTATCAGTCGCATTCACAGACGGGCTGCAGCTGGCAGGTTGTCGTATTCCAGGACAAGGCTATTGAACCGCTCTGGGAATCCCAATCCGACTATTGGATCTTTGCGAATGTTGCGGAGCGGCTCGGCTTCGGCGCGGAATACACAGAGGGGAGAACCGAACTCGAATGGTGCAAGCGGTTCTGGGAAAAATCCGATCTTAGAGATAGAGTCTCCTGGGAAGATTTTACGAAAAAGGGTTATTATATCCCACCCTGTCCCGAAGACCATGAACGTCATTACGGATTTCGTTGGTTTGCGGAAGGTTATCCCTGCGATACCCCGAATCATAAGAACTTTCAGGAGGAAGGCAAGCTCGGCACGTTTACAGGCAAATTCGAATTTGTATCGGAGTCCCTGCTGTACTGGGCACCCGACGACGAGGTCAGAACGCCGATCGCGACCTACAAACCGAGTTGGGAGGGGCATCATTCCATCAAGGCGCGGAAGTATCCGTTCCACCTGATCTCACCGCATCCGCGTTTTGACTATCACACGCAACACAACTCTTCCACACCTTGGATTTGGGAGATTCCGGAGAATAGAAAATATATCAACGGTAACCCGTATCTGATTGCCCGCGTTCACCCGACAAAAGCGGCGGAGAAGGGCATCAAAGAAGGCGACATGATCGAGCTGTTCAACGAGCGGGGCAGTGTGGTCTGCGTTGCGCACATCACCTACAGAGTCGAGCCGAACACGATTCATGCGTACGGGTCTTCGGGCATCTACAATCCGACCATTCCCGGTGAGACGTCGACGGATATCGGCGGTTGTGTCAATGTCCTTTCTCCCGGGAGGCTGATCGGGGACAAGGTTCCCGGTATGGCACCGAACTCCACGCTGATGGATGTGCGGAAGTACGAAGGGGAACTGCCGGATTCACAGCTCTTTGAAGACAAGCTCGACAAGGTCGCGTTTGACGGTGAAAGCGATACGGCTTCCTGTAAAGAGATCATCGAAGGTCACGGGTTTGAAAAACTCCAGTCGCTTGTGAGGGCGAAATACCAGGAAGGAGCGAGAGGGTAATGAGATACGGAATTGCAGTCGATACCGCAAAATGCATGGCTTGCTACTGTTGTTTTACGGTTTGTAAAGATGAACACTGCGGGTTTGCCGGAAAATATTCGGCAGCCCAGCCGATGATGGGACAGTTTTGGATCAATATTGTGGAACGCGAAAGAGGGGATAGTTCCCGCCGCACAAAGGTCGAGACGATTCCGTTGCTCTGTTCGCATTGCGAAGATCCCGCGTGTCTAAAGGCTTCAAGAGACGGCGCAGTCTATAAGCGGGAAGACGGCATCGTGATCATCGATCCCGAAAAATCAAAAGGGCAGAGCGCGATCGTGGAAGCTTGTCCGACAGGTGCGGTATTCTGGAATGAGGAACTTGAGATCCCACAGAAGTGTACCATGTGCGCCGAACTCCTGGACGATCCCGAATATCTTGCATATCTGGGAGATCCGAAGCTCAAGAGACCGCGCTGCGTCGAAGCGTGTCCGAACAGGGCGCTGATCTTCGGCGATCTCGATGATCCGGACAGCGATATCAACAAGTTCATCGCCGCCGGAAAGGTCACGCCGCTTTCCGGTCTTGAGGGTCAGAAGACGAATGTCGTTCATCTGAATATCCCGACCGTGTTCCTCGCGGGTACGGTCTATCGTCCTGTGGCGGAAGAAGAAGTGGCGATCGGCGCGAAGGTGAAACTGACGAGCGCAGAAACCGAAGAAGTCTGGGAGACCGAGACGAATTACTTCGGTGATTGGGAAGTGGAAGGATTGCCGAAGAACAAACCGATCGATATCGAGATCACATTCGACGGGTTCGAGACGGTCAACCTGTCTGCCGTAACGGATACGGATCACTATGTCGCCCAGACCTATCTGGAAGCGAAATAGGTTGTTGGATTTTGTCAGTGTGATTTGGATCAGCAGTATTTTAGAGAGGTCAGGTAAGTGAATATGAGGGAAGTTGTTATTGTAGAAGGCTGCAGAACTGCGATCGGGAAGATCGGCGGCACGATGAAGACGGTTCTTGCGGAAGAACTCGCACGCATCGTAGCGCAGGGCGTCTTGGATCGCAGCGGGATCAACCCTGCCGAGATCGATGAAGTCATCTTCGGACATGCACGCCAGTCTTCGGACAATCCGAACATTGCAAGACTTGCGGGTCTCCGCGCCGGGATTCCGGAAGATGTTCCGGCATATACGGTCATGCGTCAGTGCGCATCCGGTCTCACCGCGACCAACACCGGCTATAACAGCATCGTGACCGGTGAGTGCGACGTCGTGCTGGCGGGCGGTACGGAATCCATGAGTACAGCTCCCTTCCATACAAGAGGTGCACGATTCGGCTTTGGAACCGGCAATACGGTTCTGCTGGACTCCGTCACCGAAGTTCAGCCGCAGAGCCAGCCGCAGGAAATCTACGGGACTTTTGGCATGGGTATGACCGCCGAAAACGTCGCCGAACAGTTTGACGTATCCCGGGAAGAGCAGGACAAGCTTGCGATGCGGAGTCAGGAGAACGCAGCCGCCGCAATCGCCGCCGGCAGATTTAAGGATGAAATCATCCCTGTAACGATCAAGCAGCGTAAAGGCGATCCGATCATCTTCGATACGGACGAATTTCCGAAGCAAACGAGCCTTGAAAAGCTTGCGAGCCTGAAGCCCGCATTTAAAGAAGGCGGCTGTGTCACGCCGGGCAATGCCTCCGGGCGCAACGATGGCGCTGCAGCCGTGCTGATCATGGCCAGAGATAAAGCAGACGAGCTCGGCCTTAAACCGCTTGCGCGTTTGGTCGCTTTCGCAAATGCCGGAACCGATCCCCGGATCATGGGCATCGGACCCGTGCCCGCAACGAGGAAGGTGCTGAAACGCGCCGGACTGACGGTACAGGATCTGGATCTCGTTGAACTCAATGAAGCTTTTGCGGCACAGGCAGTCTATTGTATCCGTGAACTCGGGCTGAATCCGGATATTATCAACGTAAACGGCGGCGCGATCGCACTTGGTCATCCGATCGGATGCACCGGTTGCCGTCTTGTCGTCACGCTGGTCAATGAGATGCAGCGCAGAGACAACGTGAAATACGGACTGGTTTCAATGTGTATCGCCGGTGGTATGGGTTCTGCTGCGATCATCGAGAAGCTGTAGACATCAATATCGAATCGGACATGACGTTCTGCCGAACGGTATGCCCGATCCAAATATGAATCACTTATTTTATTGTTGCAGTAAGAAAACGGAGGATGAATATGAGCACAAAGTTATTTGATTTGACAGGGAAAAGTGCTGTCGTCATCGGCGGCGCGGGTGGTCTCGGTCAAGCGATCGCGGAAGGTCTGGCAACTGCAGGCGCAAAGGTTCTGATTTCAAGCCGTAGGGAAGATGCGCTCCAAAATGCGCAGAGCGAGATCAAGGCGGCGACCGGCGCGGATGTCTATTACAGCGTTGCCGATGCGTCCAACGAACCACAGGTTGAAGCACTGGTTGCCGATTCAATCGCAAAACTCGGCAAAGTAGATATTCTCGTCAATGCGCAGGGTTTCAACAAGAAGCAGGATGCGCTTGATTTTGATATCGATGTGTTCCGTCAGATGCTTGAAGCGAACGTCACGAGCTTCATGATCTCCGCAAAGCATTTCGGTCGTCACTTTAAGGAAAACGGCTACGGAAAGATCATCAATCTCTCCTCCGTCCGCGGTAAAATCGCGACAAAAGGTCCCGGAAACGCCGGTTATTGTACGAGCAAAGGCGCTGTGGATATGCTTACAAAGCAGCTTGCATCTGAATTGGGTCCGTTCGGCGTAGCGGTCAATGCAATCGGTCCGAACATCACGGCAACGCCGATGATGGTTTCCATCTTTGAAAAGCGCGCGGCAGAAGCCGGTGTGAGCATCGAAGAATATCTCAAACAGCAGGGCAACGGCAATCCGCTGCGCAAGATGGGCGAGCCGGAAGACATCGTTGGAACGGCGATCTTCCTCGCAGCACCTGCTTCCGACTTTATGACGGGTAATATCCTTTATCCGGACGGAGGACTTACAGCGATCGGCTGACGGGCATCCAGGCTTCAAAATAGCCTGTCACGACGCCGTCTTCGAGAATGCTGCACACGAGGTTGCCAAAAGCGCTGCCGTTTAGAGAAAGACCGTTTTGTCTTGCAAAGGTGCGCATAAAATCGAGATGGTAAGGTGTGAAACCATTTTTGCCGGAACTCTTAAATGCCGAATGGATACAGAGTTCCGGCATTCTGTGTGTTACGGGCGGTTCCGCGCGGACATTGAATTCTTTGGCATATACCATGCTCAATGAAAAGCCCCATGAGGTGTTTTTCATTTCGCCTCGCACATCCTCTCCGGGGATGATAAAAAGACGCTTAGAGAAGGGCATAAGGCGCTCCCACTGCTTGTTGAGCTTCTGGATGGCGGGCGTATTGTCGTAGTCGTTGTTGTGCCTGTTGAGATAGTATAGAAATTCCTTGTTTTCCCGCAGGTCGCAAACGCCGAAAAAATCCTTGATGCGCATGACGTCTTCTGTGTGGTTCCGGATGCGCTTCAGGAGCATTTGCTGATATT
>JAISKP010000147.1 GCA_031260885.1 Eubacteriales Family XIII. Incertae Sedis bacterium | reverse complement strand
CATATGCCGAAAAAGGCGGAACGCTATCGTTGGGTGCCCTGCTTGATGTCGCAAAGCATCTGAGCATCGTGCGGAGCACGGCGCATTTTCTCGGTGCCGATCTGCCTGAGCTGCAGTATATTGACGGAATCACGAGCGTTCTTTACCCTGATAAAAATCTGGAGGAACGGATCGGATCCGCGATCCTGAGCGAGACCGAGGTATCCGATGCCGCAAGTCCGCAGTTGCGCAGGATCCGGCGTGCGATCAGCGTGCAAAACGACGGCATTCGCGCACATTTAAATAAAATGATCACATCCGCATCCTATAAGGACATGCTGCGCGATCAGATCGTGACGATCCGGGACGGACGATTTTGCCTTCCCGTCCGGCAGGAATATCGGCAGCGGTTTCCGGGCATCATTCATGACCAAAGCAGGGGCGGCGGAACGCTGTTTATGGAACCGCAGGCTGTCGTAGACATGAACAACAAATTGCGGGAACTTGAGCTGGAAGAAGCCGCAGAGATTGAACGCATCCTCGCCGAGCTTTCGGCAGCGGTCGGTGCGTGTGCGCATCTGCTTCGCCTCAATCAGGAACTGCTCGTCCGGCTCGATCTGATCTTTGCAAAGGCAAAACTTTCGGATGACATGAAGGCGGCAGAACCGCAGATTAATGAGGACGGTCAGCTGGGCATCGTCAGAGGGCGGCATCCGCTCTTAGACAAAGATAAAGTCGTTCCGGTCAGCTTGTCCCTCGGCGGAGAATTTACGACGCTCGTGATCACCGGTCCGAACACGGGCGGTAAGACCGTCACCTTAAAGACCGTCGGTCTGTTCATCCTGATGGCGGAAGCCGGTCTTCATATTCCTGCGCAGGCGGCGAACATTCCGCTGATGAAGCAGGTATGCGCGGACATCGGAGACGAACAGAGCATCGAACAGAGTCTGTCGACGTTTTCCGCTCACATGACGAATATCGTGGATATTGTCCGCGAAGCGGACGAGCAAACTTTTATTTTTCTGGATGAACTCGGTGCCGGAACGGATCCGGCGGAGGGTGCCGCACTCGCGGTATCGATCCTTGAGACGCTTCGCTTCAGACGGGCACTCGTCATGGCGACGACGCACTATACGGAGCTGAAAAAGTACGCACTCCAACAGGACGGCGTGCAGAACGCATCCATGGAATTTGATGTTGAGACGCTCAGCCCGACCTATAAGCTGATCATCGGAACCCCCGGCAGATCGAATGCGTTTGAAATCTCGAGAAAGCTCGGGCTGCCGGAGGAAATTGTAACGCGGGCGTCCGGTCTGATGGACGAAGGTTCACTGACTTTCGACAAGGCGGTCTCACGCGTGGAGACGGATCGGAGGGCGGCGGAGCGCGCACGGGAAGAAGCGGAAGCGCTCCGTGCGGAGGCAATGCACGACCGGGAAACGCTTGATAAAAAAATAACAGACTTTGAATCGAAAAGGGAACACCTTTTGGATAAGGCGCATGCCGAAGCGGCTGAGAAATTGGCGGAGGCTGCAGAATATGCGGAGATCATTCGCGCCGAACTGAAATCCATCCTCGACGATGCGGAGGATCTCTCCGGGCAACGCGGTGATTTCTTCAGAAGGCTCGATGAAAATAAGAAGCTGCTTCGTGCCTTGGATGCGGCGGATGCGCCGCGGAAGAAGAATCGCATATCCGGTGCTTCGGATGTTCAGGAGAGAAATAAACCGCTTCGTGCGGAAGGTCTTCGAATCGGCGACCGCGTGAAGATCCTCAGCATGGATCAAAAGGGCGAGGTGCTCTCGGTGGATCTTGCGAAAAAAGAAGCGCAGATTCTCGTCGGACGTTTGAAGATGACCGTTCCCGTCACCGATCTTGCAAAGTCCGGAGATCAGTTGCCTGCGTCTTCCGGGTCCTCTGAAAATCGCGGCACGACCGGTACGCCTGCAAAGAAGACGCGCTCTGCGGCATCCGAAAACGCAGGCGGCGGCTACAGCTCGCTCGTGCGCGGAAAGGTCAGCAGCGTCGCGGTCAGTGTGGATGTACGCGGTGAAAATTTGGATGCGGCTCAGATGATTGTCGACAAATACCTCGATGATGCTTTTCTGGCGGGGCTTCATGAAGTCACGATCATCCATGGTCGCGGCGACGGCATCCTGCGCAGCGGCTTGCGAAAACTGTTTAAGGGGGACAAGCGCATTAAGTCCTTCCGTTCGGGCGGTCCCGGAGAGGGAAGCGATGGAGTCACGATCGTGCAGATGTCGTAGCAATCGCAGCGTCTAATATGTGCCGAATATGCTGAATATCATTGTGCAAATCTGTTGAATAATCCGTCCGAATGTGTGATAATTTTTCAGGGTAACATATGTTGCCGAAATGTGAACGGTATTGATTTTGAACAGCGGGGTGGCACAGTGGATCAGAAATCAAAAAACAGCTTTTTCTCATGGAAGCTTCACGGAAACGGTAAGACGCTGTCTCCGGGCGAGGTGGTTTCACCGGATGAGCGACTGACATGGGGACGCACGGTCGGCATCGGTCTGCAGCACATCATCGCGATGTTCGGAGCGACCTTTCTCGTCCCGCTGCTGACGGGATTCCCGCCGGCGACGACATTGTTTTTCTCCGCGATTTCCACCATACTCTTTCTGATCATCACAGGAAACCATGTTCCAAGTTATCTTGGGTCGAGCTTCGCATTCATCGCACCGATTTTGGCGGCGGTTTCCGGCGGCAACATGGGAACCGCGGTCTTTGGTATTCTTGCAACGGGTGTATTGCTCGCTCTGGTTGGACTGCTCGTCATGAAGGTGGGTTCGCGCTGGGTCAATATCCTGATGCCGCCCGTCGTGACGGGAACGATCGTAGCCTTGATCGGCTTCAATCTGGCACCTGCAGCGTACAACAACTTTGTCGTATCTCCCGTGACCGCATTGGTAACGCTTGTGTCTGTCATCCTGATTGCGGCACTCTTCAAAGGCATGATCGGGCGACTTTCAATCCTGATCGGCGTCATCATCGGTTATCTTTGTGCAGTGATCCGCGGCGAGGTCGATTTTACCGCGATTCACGACGCAGCGTGGATCGGTTTGCCCGAGTTTACGACGCCGCACGTCAGTCCGGCGATCCTCACCATGTTCCTACCTGTCGTCCTCGTGTTGATCGCTGAGAACATCGGTCACATTAAGTCGGTCGCAACGATGACCGGTAAGGATCTGGATTCATACATCGGCAGGGCGCTGTTCGCAGATGGTCTCGGTACTGCGCTTGCAGGCATCGGCGGCGGTTCCGGAACGACCACCTACGCCGAGAACATCGGCGTCATGGCGGCGACACGCGTCTACTCGACGGCGGCCTACTGGGTTGCAGGCATCGGCGCGCTGCTTCTGTCCTTATGCCCGAAATTCGGTGCTGCTGTCTATTCGATCCCCGGCGGCGTCATCGGCGGCGTAACCGTCTTGCTCTACGGCATGATCGGCATGCTCGGCGTGCGGATCTGGGTCGAAAACAAAGTCGATTTCTCCAAATCCATCAACATCACAACGGCGGCCATCCCGCTCGTCATCGGCATCGCGGACTTTTCGTTCCAGATCGGCGGTTCACAGCTGACGGGCATCGCGATCGGTTCCATCGCCGCGCTCGTGATCTACCATTTGGTATATCGGATCATGAAAATCCGCAAATTTGAGGATTTTGTATAGAGGATTTTGTATCGTGGAATCCTCCGGCAGATCCTCGGAGATTTGTCAGAATATGATCGACAGATCGTAAAAAATGAAGAATAGAAAGGTTCGTTAAATGGGAAATGTGTATGTATTTGATCATCCGCTGATTCAGCACAAGACGGCGCTGCTCCGGGATAAAAATACGAGCGTGAAGGATTTTCGGGAACTCGTCAAGGAAATCTCACTGCTCATGGGTTATGAGGTCACGCGTACGCTGCCGCTGCAGGACGCCGAGATCGAAACGCCTTTTGAAAAAATGCAGGTAAAAATGTTGACGACGAATGATTTTGCGATTGTACCGATCCTGCG
>JAISKP010000120.1 GCA_031260885.1 Eubacteriales Family XIII. Incertae Sedis bacterium | reverse complement strand
GTCGTGATTGATAAGGATCATCCTTTAGCCGGGAAGAAGCAGTATGAGCTTGCGGATTTTGTCAATGAGGTCATTCTAATCCCTGACAGATTGGAGTCACCCACTTATATGGACCGGTTAAGCGAGCGGTTTTGTGAGGCGGGACTTGATGTCCCCGAGTTCCAGCAGGTGCAGGATGTTGGTACAATGGCTCTTTGGTTGGAAGCGGGATATGGCATTTCTCTCCTGAATGAACGTCACATTTTATATAACAATAAAAGCCTCCTTTTTATTAAGGTGCCCAAGATTCGTGATCTTCCCGAAGTTGTTGTATGGAAAAAAGGAACAATGAACAGCAATGTTTCGATCTTTCTTCACGAATTGAAAGAATGGTTTGGTATCAATGAATGACCACATTCAGATCCAAAGCCGTGAAGTGCTTCAGATGTTCCTGCATCGCTTCCGCGGTAGGCGGATCGGTGGACGGCATAGGATCCTCTTGCTGGAGGCGTTGGTATTTTACGGAACCCATACGGTGGAAAGGCAGTAACTGAACAACCGTAACAGACTTTCCCAGCGCGGCGCAAAATCTTGCGGTCTCATCCATGTTTTCCGGCGAATCGTTAAAGCCCGGGATAATCGGTATTCGAATCTGCAGCTTTCCTCCGGATCGGGCAATATGTTTTGCGTTTTTCAGAATGATCTCATTCGGGACGCCGATCACTTTTTTGTGAGGAAGACTCTCCATGTGTTTTAGATCATATAAAAAGAGGTCTGTGAACGGCAGCACTTTTTCTATGACAGCCGTATCTGCATATCCGGTTGTGTCAACTGCCGTATGAATGCCGATTTCCCTGCATGCCTTCAAAATTCCTATCGTAAAAGCCGCCTGGCAGAGCGGTTCTCCTCCGGATATTGTTACGCCACCCTCACCGGAGCTTTTAAAAAAATCTTCATCCCTGCGGATTCGCTCCACGATTTCTTCTATCGTATAGTCCGTTCCGGAAATGAAGAGGGATTTTGAATAGCAGGTGTCGGTACAAAGACCGCAGTCTGTGCATTTTGAGCGGTCAAGCTGAATGGTCTGAATATCTGTTTGCTGCGCCTGCGAAAAAGAGCATGCACCGGGGGTGATCGCCTGATTCGGGCACAGAGGCATGCATAAACCACAGCTTTTCAAACCGATGCAACGCAGATCCATATAACAGAGTTGCGATTTGAACGCCTGAGATTCAGGACTGTGACACCAAGGACACCGCAACGGGCATCCTTTTAAGAATACGGTTGTGCGAATACCGGGTCCGTCATGAACAGAAAATCCCTGGATGTCATATACCTTTCCTGTAATTGTATCCGCTTCTGTCATCACGGGAAATGTTTTTCCTGTCTCCCGCTACATGGCGAGGTCTGTGCGCGAAATGATATCATCCTGCAGGTCTTTATAGAGCTCCACAAAGTAGGCAGAAAATCCCGCTACCCGAATAACGAGATCTTTATACGCTTCCGGATTTTCCTGAGCTGCCCGAAGGGTATCGCTCCCCATGATATTGTATTGAAGATGCATGCCACCCATATCAAAGTAGGTCTGAACCATATCTATAAATTTATCAGTAGTTTCAGCGCCTTCCATGGTTTTCGGATGGAATTTCATGTTGAGCAGCGTACCGTTTCCGTTGTTAATGTGGTGGATCTTTCCGACAGATTTTAACACCGCAACAGGTCCGTTTTTATCCAACCCCTGTTTGGGCGATACACCGTCTGAAAGCGGCTCCTGCGCCATACGTCCGTCGGGCGTCGCTGCGGTCATTTTGCCGAAAGCAACATGGGCGGAAACAGGGTACAACCCGGGTCGGTAATTCCCGCGTGAACCGACACCTTGGTTCGCATATTCCGAAAAGATATCTGTTGCCCATACGGTCAATTCATCCGCATAGGGATCATCGTTTCCAAAATGCGGTGCAACGTTCAGCACTTCCTGACGCATCGGTTCGTTATCTTCCCAATTGGAAAGTACCGCATCGTAAAATTCGCGAGATGAATATTTTTTTGTGTCATAAATCAGATATTTTATGACACTGAGACCGTCGCCGACATTGGAACTTCCGATACCGGACATGCCGGTAGAATTGTATTTGGCGCCGCCTTTTGTGACGTCCATACCATTTTCCATACAGCCGTCCATCATTGCGGACACGGAAGGCAGCGGCATGAGTTGATTTGCAACCAGTTCATACATGTTTGTAAGCGTGACCTGCCAATCGACAAAGTAGCGAACCTGTTTTTCATAGGCAGTTTTTACGTCTTCAAACGTTTTCATTTCGTAGAGATAACCGGTTGGCAGACCGGTCTGCTTCCCGTTCATGGGGTTGATTCCATTGTTGATGGCGAGCAGCAGTGCATTGGCCATATTCCAATAGGTCTCTTTGCCTGTTCCCCCACAGGCGGACCATTCACTGCCGGAGACTGCAGGTTCTACACAACCGATAATACAGTAATTGCGCGCATCTTCCAGTGAGATACCTTTTCTTGTCAATGCGGAGATGATCACCTCATCATTTTGCAGCGTTGGTATACCGCCGACCTGTTTGGTCGTGGCGACTGCCGCTTCCCACAGCGCTTTCGGCGAGCCTTTATGAATCCGCACATCAATCGGCGGTTCATGAATTTTCAGTCTGCCCATGGTCTGAAGTGTCATGTAGGAAACCGGATTCGTTGCGTCCGAACCATCTTCCAACTGACCACCGATGGAGATATGCTGCCCGGTCGAATACCCACCGCTGTTGCGGGAACTGGCACGGGACCATAATTTGCAGATATCGGAAATCTTCAAGCAGAAACAATCCATCAGTTCCTGTGCTGCTTGTTCTGTGATCATGCCGGTTTCCAGATCGGACTTCAGATATTTCCAAAGATACTGATCTAAGCGACCAAGTGTATGTCCGTGAATGCCGCCTTCGTAGATCATGATATACTGATAAAGCAGTACGCACTGAATTGCATCGTGAAAATTGCGGCAGGGATTTTCCATGATCCAATCCAGGGATTCTGCCATGGTCAGCAGTTCGTCGCGCCGCTCAGAGGAGGATACTGCATCTGCTTTTTCGCGGCATATCGCGGCATATCGCCGGGCGAAGAGAATTGCTGCTTCACAGGCGATGGAGACCGCTTTGTAGAATAGATATTTTTCAGCATCTGAACCATAGATGTGATGGGACAATTCCTTCATCTTCGCTTTTGCTTCATCGCGGACAGCACCAAACCCTTTATAGAGCGCTTTGTCGTAGTTGGTATTGAAGTGGCCGATCGGCTGATTGCACATATCTTTTGGCGCAAACGTGATAACACCTGACCCAAGGACATCATAGAATTCGTCGGGGACCGCACGGTACATTCTGGCGGAAACGGAATGTTTACGCCAGAAGTCTTCGGTTGAAAGCAAATATTCTTTATCCTCATCCGTCATGTCAAAGCGTTCTTCTCCGATCGTTCGGATCTCGAATTCCCCATCACGAATTTCGTCGTACAGCCAATCGATACCATATTCCGGAAAGATTGTGCAGCCGCGATAGACAGGGCAGATGTTCCCTACGAGCAGATCATCGTCGCCCACCCATAGTGTTGCATGTTCGGCAAGATGGAGGAGAAACCCGGCGCGCTTGATCAGAATAGGATCTGCTTCATTCTCCTGATAATAATCTGTAATCAGTTTCAATCTTTCAACGGTAGCGGCAGGTATAGCATCTCTATATCGCGCTCTCAGTCTTGTAACGCGGTCGGAAATCGGAACAAAAGTAAACATTTTTGGCCTCCAGTGCACATCAAAGTGTATCTTCTTTCATGTCTTTATGTTAGCGGACTTACCGGGCAATGTAAAAAGCCTTTTTTGTATGACATAATGCAAAAAAGGCTTTTTACAGAGATTTACATCGGAAGTACAATTTTATATAGGATGTATGTCCGGTTCAGCTTATCTTCAGAACGGAGGAATTCCAATGTACACCTTTCAGCCTGTAAGTGACCGCATGATGCGCCTGCGGAAGATATATCGTGAGACGTATCCGCAGGTCAGCGTAGAGCGTGTGCGTATTGTTACGGATTTTTATCAGCAGCATCCCGATGAACCGATATTGCTTAAACGGGCAAAACTCCTTATGGAAGTGGTTCGCCAATCAACGCTTCGCGTGGAGGAGGATGAACTGATTGTCGGAAATATTGCACCGACCTATCGCGGTGCGACGCTTCTTCCGGAACTCGGTATTGATTGGTTATACGATGAGCTGCGCGATGGAAGTTTTGAATCCCGCGGCGATACTGAGGAGGGATACTATATCGCTCCGGAGGATAAGGCTTATTTATTTACGACGGAAGCCTACTGGAGAAAGCATTCCGTTTCGGCCGGAATGGCTTGCGCTGCGCCGGACGGATTAAAATCCACCTACGGTTCCGGCGTAATCAGTTATGGCGGTGTGAACATGTGTACCACGCCCGTCGGGCACTTCAATACAAACTATGACAAGGTTCTTTATAAGGGTTTTGGAAAAGTCCGGGATGAAGCAAGGGCAAAAATGGATGAATTGGAAGGACGTATTTTCGGCAATGATGCAGAAAAATATGTGTTCTATAAAAGCGTTACGATCGTTTGCGATGCGGCGATTCATCTTGCCGTTCGGTATGCAGCGCTTTGTCGTAAAAAGGCAAATGAAGCATCCGGAGACCGACGTAAAGAATTGATTCAAATGGCGTCGTCTCTGGAATGGATTTTGGAAAATCCTTGCCGTACATATTGGGAAGCGGCACAGGCACTGTTCCTGTATCAGATCATTATGACGTTGGATGCGGCAAATCATGCACTCTCGATCGGACGTCTTGACCAATATTTGTGGCCGTATCTGGAAGCGGATCTCGAAAAGAATCGGATCACAATATCGGCAGCACAGGAAATCATGGATTGTCTCTTTCTGAAGATTGCGGATATCAATAAAATTTGGCCGCTTGCCGGTG
>JAISKP010000117.1 GCA_031260885.1 Eubacteriales Family XIII. Incertae Sedis bacterium | reverse complement strand
GGCTTGAAGTCATTGAATGTTTTAAGGTTGTCGAGCAGAAACTCCATCTTCGGCATGCCTGCCAATACCACCCGAACGCCCGGCAGGCTTCCGGCAAACCGAAATGCCCAAGATGCGGCGGTCGCATCCGGATTGTAAGCCTTCATAAGAGCTTCGGCTTCTTCCGGGGGACAGGCCAGCGTACCGCCTTTACAGGCTTCCATGACAACGATCGGCGTATTATGTTTTACCGCAACCTCGTAAGATTCTCTGGCACGGATTACCTCGTTATCCCAATCGACATAGTTGATCTGGAGAATAACGAAATCGATTTCCGGATGCTCCGTCAGTATTTCATCAAGGAATTCCGGCGTGTCATGCAGGGAAACGCCAAACTCTCTGAATTTGCCGTCCGCACGCTTTTGCTTCAGAAAGTCCCAAACGCCCCATTCTTTACTCAGATCGTATGTATCTCTCATGATCGCGTGAATCAGATAGAAATCGAAATAATCGAGATGGGCACGATCCAACTGTTCTTGGAAAACAGTCTCCACGTCCTCCTTCTTTTTCATGAACTTCAGCGGCATTTTTGTGGAAATCAGAAAAGAATCACGCGGATATCTGTCAACCAACAGTTTCCCAAGAGCAGCTTCGGAATTGCCGCTGTGATAGATCCACGAAGTGTCGAAATAATTGTATCCGTTTTCCATAAATAGATCGATGGTCTGCTGTGCGGTTTCCATGTCGATCTCGGACTGCTTCGTCTCATCATACACGGGCAGCCGCAGACAACCCATACCGAGCCTTTTCCCAAAATCAATTGCCATAATTTCATCTCCTCTTACTCTCTGACTATTACATTGGAACAATACCGATATACTTCCCATGCTCCCACATTATATCACAAAACAGTCCGGGTTCAATATGGAACACGCCTTCAGATGTATATATGGTTGCCTTTCAGGACAGACGGTAATGGAGACCTCTGGATCGTAACCATTTATAAATCGCTTGACCGGATGCGGGAAGCCCTATATTC
The DNA here is from genome assembly GCA_031260885.1 of Eubacteriales Family XIII. Incertae Sedis bacterium. Taxonomy (GTDB): domain Bacteria; phylum Bacillota; class Clostridia; order Peptostreptococcales; family Anaerovoracaceae; genus JAISKP01. The sequence continues at coordinate 10,138 of JAISKP010000117.1, read as the reverse complement.
TTATGGATATGGCAACGCAATTCATCATCCTATTCGGCACGATGTTTATCGGTTTACTCGCCTTTAAAATTGGTTTGCTGAACAATAAGTCACTCGACGGTTTTTGTAAATTCACCGTATATATCGGTTTCCCCGCGCTTTTGGTCTATCGGACCAGTTTGATCGAACTGACGGACGAGGTTCTGCACTCCTTTTTTATGATGATTCTGCTCGGCGGTCTCGTGCTCGTCGTGACGATCCTTGTGGCTCATTTTTACTATCGGTTTCGCAAACTGACACAGGGTGAAAAGAACGTCCTTGAATTTTGTTCCTATACGGGCAACAATGGGTTCATCGGCATCCCGATGGCACTCGCATTCTGGGGAGAACAGGGATTGTTTTATATGATCGCCACAAATGTCTTCATCTGTTTTGCGATCTGGGTTTACGGCATTCTCGTTCTGCAGCGGGGCGGCAATCAGCGGACGACGTTTAAGCAAATGGCCAAAGCGACCTTGAAATGCTTTATAAATCCGAACATCATCGCGACAGTAGTCGGTCTGATCATTTCGCTCCTGCATCTCACACTTCCAGCCGGTTTGACCGGGCTGCTTTCAGGCATTGGAGATACGGCGTCGCCGATGGCAATGATCTTTTTGGGCGCTTCGCTCACAGGCGAGAAGGTCACGAATTTGCTGAAAGATAAGTTGGTGATCGATTGTACGATCATGAGACTGTTTGTTTCTCCTCTTCTTACGTTGGCGTTGGTCTGGTTTCTGCCGATCGACAGCCTCATGAAAAGCATTCTGGTTTTTATGATGATTCTTCCGGTAGGTGCCACGATGCCGATGATCGTCAGCACGATGGATGGAGATGCGGTCTTTACCTCTAAAAATGTCCTGATGACGACGATTTTATCCATCGGAACGATACCGCTGTGGATGCTGGTCATTAACACACTTTAAGATGCGTCCTCGACCATCATGAATACTATACCACAAAATTAGCACTCTATGATTGAGAGTGCTAATTTTGTGGTATAATACATACAGAATATTTTGTCGGTGTCCTCTTAGCGGCAACCGCGGGATATCTGAATGTGAAAGGGTGATGATAAATGAATTTTGAGAAATTTACACAAAATGCGCAGTCGGCGGTGATCGAAAGTCAGAACATTGCGATACAGCTCGGACATCAGCAGCTCGACGGAGAACATCTGCATCTTGCGGTTTTGACACAGGACGGCGGAACGATTCCGAAGATTTTAAAACTTCGGGGCGTCGATGTTTCAGACGTCATTCATGAGGTTGAGGCAGAACTGGAAAAACTGCCGAAGGTGCAGGGCGGCGGTGATCAGCTTTATACGACAAGGCGGATGGGCGAGATCCTTTCCAATGCGGAGAAGATTGCGAAGGATTTCAAGGATGACTTCGTCAGTGTGGAACATCTGTATCTCGCGTTGATCGGGGAACGAAATACGCCTTCGACAAGGATCTTTAAAAACTACAACATTACGAAGGAAAGTTTTCTGGAGGAATTGTCCAATATTCGTGGAAACCAACGGATTACGAACCAGAATCCGGAGGAAGGCTACGAAGCGCTTACAAAATATGGGCGAGACCTTGTGCAGATGGCGCGTGAAGGAAAGCTCGATCCCGTCATCGGACGGGATGAGGAAATCCGTCATACGATCCAAATTCTTTCCCGTCGGACAAAAAACAATCCGGTACTGATCGGTGACCCCGGCGTCGGTAAGACGGCGGTCGTCGAGGGGCTTGCCCAGCGGATTTTGAACGGAGACGTTCCCGAGGGTCTGAAGGATAAGACGATCTTTGCGCTCGATCTGGGCGCGCTCATCGCAGGTGCAAAGTTCCGCGGTGAATTTGAAGAGCGACTCAAGGCGGTGTTGACTGAGATCGAAAAGTCCGACGGTACGATCATTTTATTCATTGACGAGATTCACAACATCGTCGGTGCCGGGGCAGGAGAGGGTGCGATGGATGCCGGCAATCTGCTGAAGCCGAAGCTTGCACGGGGCGAGCTTCACTGCATCGGTGCGACGACGCTTGACGAATACCGGAAATATATCGAGAAGGATGCGGCTCTGGAACGACGTTTCCAGAAGATCCTTGTCGATCAACCGAATATCGAGGATACGATCTCGATCCTACGTGGACTGAAAGAGCGGTTTGAAATTCACCACGGTGTGCGGATCACGGACGCTGCACTGATTGCCTGTGCAACGCTTTCGGACAGGTACATCAGCGACCGCTTCCTGCCGGATAAGGCGATCGATCTGATGGATGAAGCAGCGTCAAAGATCCGGACAGAGATCGACAGTATGCCGACGGAACTCGACCAGATCGGACGGAAGATCATGCAGCTTGAAATTGAAAAGCAGGCGCTCGGTAAAGAATCAGACGAAGGCTCAAAAGTGCGGCTTGCCAATATCGAAAAGGAACTTTCCGAACTTCGTGCGGAGAATGATTCGATGCGTGCGCAGTGGGAAGGTGAGAAAAAAGCGATTGCGCTCGTAAAGGAAAACAAGCAGAAGATCGAAGACGTCAAACTCGAAATCGAAGAGGCTGAACGTGCCTATAATCTCGAAAAGCTTGCGGAGCTGAAATACGGTACGTTGCCCGAGCTCGAACGACAACTCGAGGAAGCGCGGGCGAAGGCCGATACCGCCGAGGAAAACAGGCTGCTGAAAGAAGAGGTAACAGAAGAAGAGATCGCGGAGGTTGTCGCGGGCTGGACGGGGATTCCCGTCAGCAGACTTGTCGAATCCGAACGCGAAAAACTGCTGCAGCTTCCCGAAATTTTGCATCAGCGTGTCATCGGGCAGGATGAAGCGGTCAGCGTCGTGTCGGAAGCCGTACTCCGCGCCCGGGCGGGGCTCAAGGACGAACGGAAGCCGATCGGTTCCTTCATCTTTCTCGGCCCTACAGGCGTCGGTAAAACGGAGCTTGCGAAAGCGCTTGCGGAGGCACTGTTTGATACCGAAAAGAATATGATCCGCATCGATATGTCGGAATATATGGAGAAGCACTCCGTATCGAGACTGGTCGGCGCGCCTCCGGGTTATGTGGGTTATGAAGAGGGCGGACAGTTGACGGAAGCAGTCCGGCGCAGACCGTACAGTGTGATCCTGTTCGACGAGATCGAGAAGGCACATCCGGATGTGTTCAACATTTTGCTTCAGCTCTTAGACGACGGCAGGTTAACGGACAATCAGGGTCGCACGGTTGACTTCAAAAATACGATCGTCATCATGACGTCAAACATCGGAAGTCCGTATCTAATCGAGAACATCAATGATGACGGCACGATCGACGATGAGATCAAGGATACGACGATAGAAGAGTTGAAGCGGCATTTCAGACCGGAATTCATCAACCGCATCGACGACATCGTGGTCTTCTCACCGCTGACGGAGGAAGATATCGTGAAGATCATCGATATTGCGATGATCGATATTCAGAATCGGTTGTCAGATCGGAACATCACGGTGAACTTCACCGACGGTACCAGGCGGTTCATCGCAAAGGAAACCTATTCACCGACTTTCGGTGCCCGTCCGATTCGCAGGTATCTTCAGAAGAATATCGAGACGGAAATCGCGGCGAAGATCATCCGCGGCGAAGTGAAGGATGGCGATGATATCACGATCGATATCAATGGGGAAAATCTGAGGTTTTAGATTAAATGAACGGAATACCGAGATGCGATAAAGTTCGATCGTTCGAGAAGATCCTTGTCGACGGCGGAGGTAAAAACTCGAACAGTGTATATTATGGTTCTCAATCTTGTGCCTTTTGTATACCTTTTACGCACATAACCGCTTGTTTTGGTATATAATATTCCAATATGGGAGCGGGACACTTGAGAGTCGTTCCCAACTGTCTTGGGGAGGGTATGCATTGTGGCACGGCTTAAAAAGCTTATTAACAGATATCTGTTTTCGGAGGAATATCCTCTGGATGCCAGATTGCTCAATACCATCTGTCTTGCGGGTCTCGGCGCGATCCTGATCGCTTTGGTCTTTCAACTTGCCATGAAGGACAGTGATCCCATGGTGGCGCTCGTGATGCTGGTGATCATGATTACGCTCATCGTGATCCTTTATATAAAAAATCGTTTCAAAGTATATAAAGTCGGTTCGCTGATCATGGCGATCCTCTTGTGTGATATCTTTATTCCGGTCGGATTCTTTTTTATCGGCGGCGTAAATAGCGGCGCACCGGCGTATTTCTTGCTTGGTCTGGTCGTGATTGTGCTGGTATCCAAAGGAAAAATACTTGCGCTGCTCCTGACCACAAATATATTGATCATTCTTGCTTGTTATTACGTCGGGAAACGGTTTGACGGGTTGGTTACAAAACTCGATGTGACACAGCAGACGGTCGGGCATATCGAGGCGATCATCGTTGTCGGACTCTGCATCTGTGCCTCTCTCGCGGTTCAGAATATCGTCGTCAGCAGGGAAACGAAGAAGACAGAGCAGATCATCGGTCATTTGGAACAGGAACGGCAGCTCAGCGCCGCTATTCTGGAGGGTAATCCGCACTTCAATCTCTTACTCGACAATCAACTGCGCGTGATCGATTGCAATACGCCGATTTTAGACTATATGGGCTTCCCATCAAAGGAAACCTTCATTGAGAATTTTCTTCCGACGATCGAAGGTTGCATTCCGCCCATTCAGCCGGATGGACACCCGTCGATTCCGCTGACAGAACGAATCAAAACAACCATCAAGGAAGGCGTTTGCAGGTTTGAATGCGACCTGATTATTCACGGTAAACCGGTGACCTTCTCTATTGTCATGAAAAAGGTTCCATACAGAGACAACTTCGCGATCGTGATCTATTTGGTGGATCTGTCCGACTTATACGCTGCGCGACGGGATGCGGAACAAGCGAGTCGCGCCAAGGGTGATTTTCTTGCGAACATGAGTCATGAAATCCGGACGCCCCTCAATGCGGTGATCGGTATGACAAGTATCGGAAAGGCCTCTGATGACATCGAACGAAAGGACTACAGCTTCCGAAAGATCGAAGAGGCATCCGTTCATTTACTGGGCGTTATCAACGATATCTTGGACATGTCGAAGATCGAAGCGAACAAACTGGAACTTTCCCCTGTGAATTACAATTTCAAGAAAATGCTCCGGCAGGCTATGAATGTCACGATCTTCCGGGTGGACGAAAGAAAACAGCAATTCACGATGGATGTCGATGAGAAAATCCCGCAATTTCTCATCGGCGATGATCAGCGTCTGGCACAGGTCATCACAAATCTACTGTCCAATGCCGTGAAGTTTACACCGGAAGAAGGCAGTATTCATCTGGGCGCATATTTAGAACGGGAGCAGGACGGTATCTGTATCATTCGCATTGAAGTCCGGGATACGGGCATCGGCATCAGTGAGGAGCAGCAGCTTCATCTATTCAATTCCTTCGAACAGGCAGACAGCGGTACCTCGAGAAACTTCGGCGGAACCGGTCTCGGGTTGGCGATCTCAAAACGTATCGTAAATATGATGGGCGGAGATGTCGGAATTGAATCCGAATTCGGCAAGGGCTCGAACTTTTTCTTCACCATTCCCGCAGTGCGCGGCACAGAGCCACTTGAGGGCGAGGAATCAGCGTTTGTGAACAACACATACGCAAATTATTTTGGTGGTCACCGAATCCTGCTGGCTGAAGATGTGGATATCAACAGGGAGATTGTGTTGGCGTTATTGGCGCCGACATCGCTTGTGATCGATTGTGCGGAAAACGGCGAAGACGCTGTGCGGCTTTACCGCGAAAATCCAAATTCGTACGACATGATTTTCATGGATGTGCAGATGCCGATCATGGACGGTTATGAGGCGACACGCACCATTCGTGCGCTGGATTTACCAAGGGCAAAGGATGTCCCGATCATTGCCATGACAGCCAATGTGTTCCGAGAAGATGTGGAGAAGAGTTTTGAGTCCGGAATGAACGGACATATCGGCAAACCGTTGGACATTGAAGAAGTGTTGGAAATTCTACGCAAGTATTTATAGGGCATTTGAGGACGATTGGGTGAGGTGGTCGAGACCGGTTCTTGACAGTTGAGGACGGTTCATCCGTCTTGGAGGAAAAGTGACTTCAAAGTATAAGTTGGCGCTGTGTCAGATGCACACATCTGCCGATCGGGACGAGAATATGGAAACGGCGGCGCACTTCGTGAATGAAGCGTCAGATCACGGTGCCCGGGTGATCAGTCTGCCGGAGATGTGGAACTGTCCCTATGAAAACGCCCTGTTCGGAAAGTACGCCGAAGATGAAGGTGGACCCTCATTTGAATTCATGTCCGACCTTGCGCGGCAAAACGAAATTTTTCTCATCGGTGGATCCGTTCCGGAATCGGACAACGGCGGGCTTTACAACACTTCCTATATCTTTGGATCGGATGGGAACCGCATCGGGAAGCATCGAAAGGTTCATCTTTTCGATGTAGATGTGACAAACGGCATTCATTTCAGGGAATCCGACACCCTTTCGGCAGGAGATCAGCGCACGGTCGTCGATACGGACTTCGGAAAGATCGGGGTCGCGATCTGCTACGATGTGCGTTTTCCCGAAATGATCGAAGCCATGGCGGATGCGGGTGCGTATCTTGTCGTGCTTCCCGCCTCTTTCAGCATGTCGACAGGTCCTGATCACTGGGAGATTCTCATGCGGGCACGGGCGCTCGACAATCAGATCTATTTTGCAGCATGTTCTCCGTCTCGTGATATCAATGCGAGATATCAGGCATATGGTCATTCGCTGATCGTGAATCCTTGGGGAAATCTGATCGCAGCCGCCGCTGTGGATGAGACAGTCATCTACGGAGACATCGATCTGGATTATCTGAATATCGTCCGACAGGAAATTCCTGTCCGCGCGCAGCGCGATGGGCGTTGACATCTTTTCGCAATTCTGTATAATTGTTATAAAGGCAATGACGGAGTCAAGTAGAAAACGATGATCATCTTGCAGAGAGTTCCCGGTTGGTGTGAGGGGCAGATGCGTTTTCGAGGTTTCATCTCCTGAGCCGCCCTGGGAAAGACAGCGACATATACGCTGCCGAGTAATAAGGAGCCGGGTTCGCCCGTTAAAGCGAAGGGTGTTGATGGATACCCACAGAGACAGCCGCTGCGAGGCGTCTGTGAACAGAGGTGGTAACACGAGCTGGTCTCGTCCTCGACATCGGTCGGGGGCGTTTTTGATTTCAGCAGAAGTTTTGGGTTGCGTGGAAGTTCCGGTTTGGGACGGAAAAGGAATTGCAGATGAGCGGGGACGCGGCAAAAATACTGAATGTACCGATTGCGGGGAAATCCTATGATATCGTGATCGGTTCCGGGCTGCTGCTAAGCGGGCTTGAAAGGGTCTCCGCGCTGATTCGGAAAGGCGAGAAAACCGCGCTGATCAGTGATGAAAATGTCTGGCAGCGCTATGGATATGCTGTTGAAACGGGATTGAATGCGCTCGGAATCGCAACAGAAGCGATCGTTCTGCCACCGGGCGAAAAGACGAAGGATATCGGTCATCTGTCCTTGGTATATGACCGCATGGCGGCAGCGGGTATCACCCGAAAAGGGTGCGTGATCGCCCTCGGTGGCGGCGTGGTGGGGGATCTTTCAGGCTTTGCCGCGGCGACCTATATGCGGGGCGTGGACTTCATTCAGATCCCAACGACCCTGCTTGCGCAGGTTGATTCATCGGTCGGCGGGAAGACAGCAGTGGATATCGCGGCGGGCAAAAACCTCGTCGGTGCGTTTTACCAGCCCCGGCTTGTCCTCATCGATCCTGATGTCCTGACATCGCTGCCGCCGCGCGAATTCGCTGCAGGCATGGCGGAGGTCATTAAATACGGCGCAATCGCTTCACCGTCCCTGTTTGCGCTTTTGGAGCAGACAACGGTGCCTTCGATGACAGAGATCATCTGCAGCTGTTGTGCGATTAAAAGTGATATCGTCGCTGAAGATGAGTTTGACAACGGGCACCGGGCGATTCTAAATTTTGGGCATACATTCGGACATGCGATCGAGAAAAGGTACGGATTTTCCAAGTACAATCACGGAGAGGCGGTCGCCGCAGGGATGCGCATCGCCGCGCATATCGGAGAAAAGATCGGTATGACAGCGCCAGGCACTGCAGCGCGGCTCGGAAGTCTTCTTGACCGGTACGGTCTTACCGCAACGGAATCACCTGTAGGCTTGATCGAGCACATAAAAAGCGACAAAAAAGGCGAAGCCGGTGGCGTCAATCTTGTTCTGCTGAAAGCCCTCGGCGCGGTTGTATGCGTGTACAAGCGCTTTGAGGAATTGGAGGTTTTGTTGGATGACTGACGACCGGGTGCTGCGCATAGACAGATTTCCGACCGGCGTCATTACGCCGCCGCCTTCAAAGAGTCTGAGCCATAGAGCACTGATCTGCGCGGCGCTTGCCGGCGGCGTACATGCGATTGACCGGATTGAAAACATGGGTGACTCGGATGATATTTCAGCGACGCGCAGCGGAATTCTGAATGTGCTTGCGGGTTTATGCAACCGACCGGTGGATTGCGGAGAATCCGGTTCCACGCTGCGGTTTTTGATTCCGATCGCCGCGGTATTTTCGGATGCGTGGGTCTTTAAGGGCAAAGGTCGGTTGTTTGAGCGACCGCTTTCAGTCTACAGTGAGGTCTTTGCGGCACACGGCGTGGCATTCGCGAACACCGGAGATGAAGTGCATGTGCGCGGACCGCTGCGCGCGGGCATCTTCGAAGTGCGCGGCGATATAAGTTCTCAGTTCATCAGCGGTCTTTTGCTTGCGTTGCCGCTGCTTGACGGTGACAGCGAGATCCGGTTGCTTACGCCGCTTGAATCCGCAGGTTATGTGGATTTGACCCTCGATGTCATGCACACCTACGGCGTCTCGGTAGAAAGACGATTTTCGGTGAAAGATCATGCCTTGACCGGCTTTGCGGTGCCCGGCGGGCAAAAATACAGAGAAACACCGTTCCGGATCGAGCCCGATTATTCACAGGCGGCATTCTTTCTCGGCGCGGGGGCGCTTGGCTGTGAGGTTGCAGTCGCCGGGCTAAACCCGAACAGTCTTCAAGGAGATCGCAGGATTCTGGATGTTCTGCGCGAAATGGGCGCGGTCATTGGCGGCGGCGATAAATCACCGCATGGATTTGCACAGATACGGATTCAGGCACCGGATGAAGGGCTTCACGGCATCACGATCGATGTTTCGGACATTCCGGATCTGGTGCCGCCGATCGCTGCACTCGCGGCAGTCAGCCGGGGCGTGACACGGATTGAAAACGCATACCGGCTGCGCATGAAGGAGAGTGACCGGCTTCACGCGCTCAAAGAAGCGCTCGGTGCACTTGGCGCGGAGATCATCGAAGAAAAGGATGCATTGGTCATCGTCGGAAAGAAAACACTCTCGGGCGGACGGACAGATGCCTGGAAGGATCACCGCATTGCGATGGCGGTCGCGCTTGCGGCAATAAAGTGTGCGCGTACTGTGGAGATTACCGGGTCAGGCGCAGTTCGAAAATCATACCCGGCGTTTTGGAAAGATTGGAGTCAGAGATGAATAATTGGGGAAATATCCTAAAATTGTCAATATTCGGAGAATCGCACGGATCGACAATCGGCATCAACATCGGCGGACTACCGGCCGGCGTCCGGATCGACGAAGATCGTATCGCGAAAGAGATGAAGCGCCGGGCACCCGGAAACGGTGCGCATTCGACGGCGCGGAAGGAAGCGGATCGCGTTCGGATCGTGAGCGGTGTGCGGAATGGCAAAACCACCGGTGCACCGTTGTGCGGTCTGATCGAGAATACAGATCAAAGATCGTCTGACTACGGAAATATTCTGAGACCCGGACAGGCAGACTGGGCGGCGCTGATCAAATACGGCGGGTTTGCCGATGTGTCCGGCAGCGGACATTTTTCAGGCAGAGTGACTGCCCCGATCGTCTTTGCAGGTGCGATTGCGAAAACGATTTTGGAGGAAAAGGGGATTGAGATCTATGCGCGGATTAAAGCGATCGCCGGGAAGTCGGATACGATCGAACTGACCGGTAAGTACATCAAAGCGCGCGGCAGGGAATCGGTTCTTTTGCGTACGATTTCCGAAAAG
>JAISKP010000001.1 GCA_031260885.1 Eubacteriales Family XIII. Incertae Sedis bacterium | reverse complement strand
GAAGACCATTATATCATTGCCGCGAAGCTTTTCAAGGACGACCGCCGTCGGATGACCGAACGTGTTCCTGCCGGACTGAATCACAGCGTATTCAGGAGAGACGGCGGAAAGGAATTCGTCCGATGTTGAAAAACGGCTGCCGTGGTGCCCGACCTTCAGAATGTCGGACTGCAGGGGGGATCGTTCAGGACGGTTCTCATCTGTCCCGGAATGAACCTGAGGCAGATAGGGATCGTCTCCGGCTGTTCCCGGCTTCCCTTCGCCGCTCTCGTAAAAAGAAACGGCGTCCAGTTCGCCTTCCGCACCGAGGTCGCCCGTCATCAGCGCCGAGACGCCGTTGTAATCGAGCCGCATCAGAAGACTGCTGCGGTTTTCATCCTCATTCATCAAAATCACTTCTTCGTAATCTGCCATCGTTCCTACCGGCGGTGAGAGCACATCGAGCGCAACGCCGCCACCAAGCAGCACACGATCTCCGCGTGCCAGATATACGAGATCATCCGCCGCAATCGCACTGCCGGAAATCGTCTGTTCCGGACGGACCCGGTTTCCGTCATATAGGAACACCGTTCCGACATCCATCTGCATGGATAGTTCTTTGATTCCTTTGTAATGATCGGTATGCAGATGCGTCAGGAACACACCGTCCAGTTCAGACACGCCGTTTTTCAGGAGGTACGGCAGCAGCACTTTTTCGCCCACGTTGTAGTCCGTCTGTCCGCCGCCGTCGATCAGATAGTTCTTCCCGTCCGGCGTCCGGATATGCAGACAGTCTCCCTGCCCCACATCGACGAAGGTAAGCGCCGCTTCGCTTCGCTGACAATACGGACTGGCTGCTGTCAAAAATCCGAGGACGGCGATCAGCACCAAAGTCAGTGCCGCAGGACGAAACAGATGACGCGACATCAAAACCCGAAATCCCTCCGACATCAGAAAGAACAAAATCCCGTAAAACACAAACAGAAACCATGTCTGCGGACTGACAACCATGAAGTGACTGTATCGAAACCCGTCCGCAACCGCAGCGCACCCGTTCATCGTCTCGATCAGGGTCTGCGTTCCCCGCGCCCCGATCTGCACGAGCGTGTCCGACAACCCCGATAACACGGGAACTGAAAGATCTGAGAAAATTGACAGCAACAGCATCACGATGCCCGCAGGAAGAATCATTCCTGAGAGGAGCGCGACCGGGATATTGAGCACAAGCCCTGAGACGGAAACGTAATTGAACGCCCATGCCGTGATTGGAACCATACCCAGTTGAATCACCAAAAGCGGGATCAGTCCCGTGCACAGGCCGCTTTTCAAGAATCTTCCCTGTTTCATGCCGATCCGAACGTCAAGCTCCGAGGTTGACAGCACTCTGCCGGTATTTGTGTCCCGATATCCCACAAATCTGCCCGCGAGCGGAAGTCCGAACGAAAGCAGCAGCACCGCCAGAAACGAAAGCTGAAAACCGACGCTGAACAACTCGAGCGGATTTTGAACGAGCATGATCAGCGCCGCCCCGCACGTTCCTGTGAGCATATCGTACCGCCGTGCAATAAGCCCGGACAAAATATGAAGGAGGATCATCACTACGGCGCGCACGACAGACGGGGAGAACTCCGACAGAACGGCATAGACAATGAGTGCGCCGGCGATCAGAAGAGAAACGCTCACCGTACGCCGCCGTCCAAAGAGTACATTGAAAAACGCGTAGACGATCGCAACATGCATGCCGCTGACGCTCAAAATGTGTGCGATGCCGTTTTTCTGAAACATACCGTAAATCTCATCATCCATTTCAGACGTGTCACCGAACATCATTCCAACGAAAAGACCGTAGGATTCCTGCGTCATTCCCTGTTCCGCCCGCGCGAGCAGACGATACTTCGCGCCGCAAAGCACATTAAAAACATCACCGAGCGGATCTCTGCCGCTGCCTCCGCCGCTATCGATGCCGCTGACGATGTCGGCGTCAACATTAGCGTCAGCATCGGAAATGAGCACCGTCTGCCCTTCTCCGCTTTTTACGATGACGCGGATATCCATCGTCATTAGATAGAGGCGATAATCGAAACAACCCGGATTTCGGCGCGCAGCAGGCATTTCAACCGTGCCGCTGAACCGGATCTTCCGCCCGATGACATCGGAAGGTGTATACCCCGTATCGTCTGCGCGAACCAGAATATTCCGACCGCCGCTATGAACCGTCAGTTCCAGTCGACCGCGATCCTTTTCCCGCACCCGCGTGACGCGCCCGGTCAACTCCGGCATGTTTTCTTCCGGAACGACCTCACCCGTGTTGTTGTATATTGGGACGGCATACCGCTCAAGCGGATCCGCTTTCTCAAGCGCGTATCCGCTTGAGAAGGCACCAAAAGAAAAGGCGAACAGCAGTGCAGCCGGAAAGATAAGCACTGCAGCCTTTTTCACCATACCGTCAACAGTGTCACCTTTCCGTTTCTTTCCGAATTCAAACCGATTTATTACGCCGGCAGGACCTTCATTTATTTGTTGCCGGGGAAATAATCCGACGAATCGGAAAACTGAAACCACTATAACCAGTCCGGCGCAGACAGCTGCAATCCCTGCTACGATAGCGTACATTTTCGCAAACAAATACGCACAGCCGATTCCGGATGCATAGGCAAGTGTGAAAAAACATAGAGGACGTCGTATCTTCATGTTTTCATAATACCATAAATATCCATTATTGTAAATATTTATATATATGGGACTTTGACACACCGGAATTACGTGCACCGAGATTAAAGCACCGGAATTACGCGCACCGGAATTACGCGCACCGAGATTAAAGCACCGGGATTCCTGCTTGTGTATTCGCTTACATTATGTTACACTCATCGCATATTTAGCTACCTCAATATCTGATTTCAAAGTGCAGTGGACAGACAGTATTTTATCAAAGGAAATTTTGAGAGGAGAGTCGAAATGAGCAAGAAAGTTATATCCGTTTTATTGGCAATCGTTCTTTCCATGGCATTGTTTTCCGCATGCGGCGGTGGCAATGATCAACCGGCAATAAGCACCCCCGCCACGAGCAGCAGTTCTGCCGCTACATCCGACGGTGAATGGGACTTCTCCGATGCAACACAGGTAAATCTTCAGGTTGCCATGTATCTTGGCGATACAGATCCGACAACCTTGGATTTGATTCGTTGGCTTGACATGATCAAAGAATACACAGAAGGAACCGTTGATTATACGATGTATGCAGGCGGTACGTTGGCACCCGCTCCCGAAGCGCTTGACGCCGTAAAGAACACATTGGCAGATGTCGCGTTTTTTCCCGTCTCCTATGGAACGGGGACATTGCCGATGTTGTATACACTTGAATACCCGAGTGAACTTCCATATACGACAGATAAAGCTGCGTCCTATGCGCTTGCGGATTGGTTGGCACAGGTACAACCTGCTGAACTAAACGACTTCCATTTGCTCTTCTCAATAAGTCAGGGTAACGGCGGCTTTTTAACGACGACGCCGCTCAGAACTTTTGCCGATTTTGAGGGCAAACAGATTCGCTGCGGTGCATCACAGACGGGTATCATCGAAGCCTACAAGGCAAAGCCGACGGTATTGACGATTTCAGAAGTTTATGAGGCGCTCAGAACCGGTGTTGTTCAAGGCTTTTACGGAATGTCGCAAGCAGCGCGCAACATTAAATTATATGAGGTAACAAGTTATCTAACGATCGCTCCGTATTACCTCGGATCCTATATTACGGTTATGAACCAAGATATATGGGATTCTCTCACACCGGATCAACAGGAAGCGGTCACGAAGGCGACAGCTGATGCATTCGAGGAATTCTTTGCACAGGGTAGATTTGCCGACGCCGCAGAAGCGATCGCTGAGATGGAGCAAAATGGTGTTGAGGTCATTGAGCTCGATGCGGAAAACATCAAACTGATGGGAGATGCCGGTGCTTCTCTGCAGGCAGATTATGCAGCCACGCTTGACGCACAGGGGTTGGATGGCACGAAGTCGCTTGAACTCTATAATGAGCTCCGCATGAAGTATAATGATTTAAAATAATAGACGAAATATGGAGACATGGAAGACCCCGCTGCCTTGTATTTGCAGGGCGGCGGGGTCTTTATGCTGTCTTCATGCTGTCTTTATTCCGCCCTATGGGGATGGCGGTCCGACGCCACCGGACGAAGTCGATGGAGGGATCACGGGCGGTATCGGATCGGGTTCCGGCGGCGGTGGCGGTGGCGGCGACCAAATCGGTCCTCCGTGACCCGGATCAATCGGATACTGACCGGGCGCCTGATTATGCATCCAGCAATAGAATTCCGGTGCCTGCCCGATGATCGTATTGGGTTCTTGCGGCTCTTCCGGATTTGCAAACGGATTGAACTGATACACGGCATAGAGCGAGCACCACGGCGTCGCAAGATATCCGCTCTCATTGCAGACCGCAACTTCCTCGCTGCCGAAGATGATTTTCTCGGGTGCTGTCCCGATGATCACATAGTCGCTCAGTCCGCTGACCGTAACGCGCTGCACATTGGTTGGCGCACTGCTAAATTCGCCGGGATCCTGCCCTTCCATAATCCGCGTCATGATCTTACTCCAGAGCGCGGCCGCCTTTGTGGAAGTCGTAGACAGTCTGATGTTGACGTCGTCGCCGACCCAAATACCGGCGGAATATTTGGGTGTATTGCCGACAAACCAGATGTCGTAATTGTCCGATGTCGTGCCCGTCTTACCCGCAACGGGAACCCCGCTGACTCGGGCATAACTGCCGATACCCTGTGTTACGGTCGTATGCAGAATATCATTCATGATGAAGGCAACGCCGGGATCCATCACCTGCGCGGACTTCGGCGTGCCATCCAGAAGCACTTCCCCGCTGCGCTTTGTAACCTTCGTGTAGGAAATCGGATCCACGTGTGTGCCGCCCGCCGCAAAGGTACCGTATGCGGAGGTGATCTCGATCGGCTTGATGCCGTTCGTCATACCGCCGAGTGCAAGCGCGGCCGGGTTCATATCGTTTGTATCTCCGGATTCCACAAGCGTTGTGATTCCCAGCTTTTTCATGAACGTCGTAGATCGATCTGCGCCGACATTGAGCTGTACTTTGACAGCGGTCACGTTGACGGACTGCTCGACCGCAGTTCTGAGCGTCATCGGTCCGCGATAGCCGGAATAGAAGTTCTTCGGCCAGACATCGCCGTTGTATTCGAATTTCGCATCAACGATGACGCTGAGCGGCGTCCAGTATGTCCCATAGGAAGCTTCCCCATTTCCGCCGACCGGCTGCCCTTCATAGCCCATCTGCAATGCCGGACCGTAAACGGAAATCGGTTTGATCGTCGAACCGGGCTGACGTGAACCTGTGGCACGGTTGAAGTTCATCTCTCCCGAGACATTGCGACCGCCCGCCATGGCTTTCAACTGTCCCGTGTCATGCTCCAAAAGCACCATTGCGGCCTGCGGCTGTATGATGCGCTGTTTCAGCGTATAGCTCGTAACCGGCACGGAAATCCCGGAGCCATCCGTCACGAGGAGTTCGTGCGCCCGTTCATATTCATCGAAGAAAGTCTTCGAAATGATGCAGTTTCCCGCTTCATCCATCGTTTTATAGCCTTGCGGGATGTTGATGACGCCGCCCTTAATGATGTAGAGGATATCGTCTTCCGCAATTTCATAAATGTCTTTAAATTCGATGCTCACGTCATTGAGCCCGTCCACCACGGTCGGATACAGATTGAGCCGGCTCGGAGGATACCCCAGACTATTTCCCGCCTCATCCTTCAGATAGTCAGGATGTGCTCGGAGAAGCAAACTTCCGTCTTCCAACATACTGTATTCCGTTTCCGCGAAGGTAAACGTTCCATCCTCCGCGAACATGTTCTTCATGGCGTAAAGCATGACCACATTGTTTTCATTTACGAGATCCCCGCTCGCCACCCGATTTCTGCTGTATTCAACGGCCGGGAAATTTTCCTGATTTTCAAATTCCTCGATGATGATGCTTTGATAGGCGGTGTGTAAGGTGCTGTAGATTTCGAGTCCGCCGCCATATACCATCTGGAGCGCTTCGTCCTTATCCTTCAGTCCGAATTGACCCTTCACCAACAGGTCATTCGCAACCTGATCGATCGCATAGTCCACGAAAAATGCCGCATCTCCCGAACCGGAAAGTTCTCTCGGATGCAGATGTGCCCTGAGACTTTGATTGCGGGCGGCTCTGTGCTCCGCTTCTGTGATGAGTCCCTGATCGAGCATATTGTCAAGCACGAGCCGTACGCGCGGCTCCACCTTGTCATTGTAGATATAGTCATAGCGCTCTCCGACCAGGAGCAACCGGGGATCATCGATCGATATCGTCCCCTTGTTCACCGTTCCGACCATCGCATATTCCGACGGTCCTTTTGGAAGGCTCGCAAGCGCCGCGCATTCCAAAAGATCGAGCTGTTCCACGTCCTTATCGAAATAGGCCTGCGCCGCCGCCTGCACGCCGTAGCTGTGGTAGCCGAGCGAAATCGTATTGAGGTAATCCGTCAGAATCTCCTCTTTACTGAGCGCATTTTCAAGCTGCACGGCATAGTAAGCTTCGCGCAGTTTACGTGTCATATCACGATCGCTCATCGTCTCCTTGAGCCAAATATTTCGAGCGAGCTGCTGTGTGATCGTACTCGTGCCGCTGACGCCGCCGCCGTCCGTGATGCTCTCTTTGATCGCACCGGCGATGCGGATAAAGTTAAATCCGTGATGTTCCCAAAATGTCTTATCCTCGATCGCGATAAAAGCATTTGTCAGATTTTCGGGAAACTGTTCAAACGTACACATGGTGCGTTCCCCGTCTCCGAGGTAGATATTCTTGATCGGTTCGCCTTCATCGTCATAGATGGTCGAAGAAACCCAGAGCTTGTCGGCGATCGTCGCAGGATCGACTTCCGTGACGCCGCGAAGTGCAGAATACACATAGATCGTGCCTGCGGCAATCCCGATCAGGAAAATCACTGCAAACACTAAAATGATCGTTTTAAGCGCAGTGTGTGACTTCCGCTTTCTTTTGCGATTTTTATTGTTTGCCGCGGCAATCGCGGTGGGTTTTCTGCCGTTGTCCGGCGGTCTTCTCCCGGAAGATCCGCTTTTTTGAGATGTGCTTCTTTGAGAACTATTTTTTGCAGAACCGGTTTTTGGGACGCTGCTTCTTGACGTACCGCTCCCTGAAGCCCCGCGGCTGCGCTTATCGGAACTGCTTCTTGATGTACTGCCCATTTCCACCTCTTCTTCAGCCGGCACCTCGGCGGTCCAAATCGTTTTGATATCTTCATTCATCGGTGGAGAAGGCGGCTGCGCACTTCCGGAAAGTGGTCTTGCCATCTTCGATCCCTGTTTGGAACGTGCAACGCGGTTTGCGACGACCTGCACCTGATCCTCTTTCGGCTGACCGCTGGTTTTCTGATGACCGCCGGTTCTCGGCTGGCCGCCGGCTTTCTGCTGATCGCCGGTTTTCTGCTGGCCGCTGGCTTTTGGCTGATCGCCGTCTTTTAGTTCGGCGTCCAGTTCATTCAGCTTTGTATAAAAGTCTTTCGTTTCTGCCAAAACAAATACCTCTCCTACAACCCCCGCCGCGGCGTCACACTCGGGAATCAGCATAACGGCAAAATCACCGATCACTTCTTAACGAGTACTATTATATCAAATTGCTCCCGGATACGCAAAAAGGGACGGCAACGCGCCCCTTTCCGCCTACCTCGGAATAGCAACATCAAGCAACCACTATTCTTTCCGGACAATGTGCGCGCTAATCGTCGGTGCGCGTCAAAGTGCTTTCATACAGCGTCTCAGCGTTGTCCCATTCTTCGATGATCTCCGGGATGATCTTGTAAAGATCTCCGACGATGCCGTAATCGGCAACTTCGAAAATGGGTGCCGACGGATCCTTATTGATCGCGACGATGAGTTCCGAAGTCTGCATGCCCGCGAGATGCTGGATCGCTCCCGAGATGCCACAGGCAAAATAGATTTTTGGTTTAACAGTCGTGCCGGTCTGTCCGACCTGATGCGAATGATCGATCCAGCCGGCATCGACAGCGGCTCTCGAAGAACCGACTACGCCGCCCACTTTATCCGCAAATTTCTTGATCAGTTCAAAGCCGGATGCGTCGCCGAGCCCTCTTCCGCCGGAACAGATGATGTCGGCATCGGTGAGGGAAACGAGTTCCTTCGCGGATTTGACGATGTCGAGGATCTGCGTGCGGATGTCCGTCTCCGCGATGGCGGGTGACACAGTGATGATCTCGCCCGTCGCCTGCGGATTGCGTTCACGCTTTGTCATAACGCCCGGACGAACCGTCGACATCTGCGGCCGTGTCTTCGGGCAGATGATCGTCGCCATCAGATTTCCGCCGAATGCCGGACGAGTCTGCTTAAGCCCCTTATCCTCCGAATTCGGATCGAGATCGGAAGTGTCAAGCGTCGTATTCTTGACCGCGTAGTCGATATAACTGCTCACCTTGACGTCGAGCCTGGTGCAGTCCGCAGTCAGACCCGTATTCAGCCTTGCGGCGACTCTGGGTGCGAGGTCGCGACCGATGTGCGTCGCACCGAAGATGACGATCTCCGGTTTGTACTTCCGGATCGCATCGGTCAAAACTTTCGTATAACCGTCTGTCGTATAGTTCTTGAGCAGTGTGTCTTCGAGCAAATAGGCGTTATCGGCGCCGTATTCAAAGCATTCCTGCGCAAGACCTGAGATGCCGTCACCGATCAGCACAGCGCTTACCTTTGTGCCGATACCGATTTCACGGGCGAGCCGCCGTCCTTCCCCGACCAGTTCGAGCGCTACGTTCATGAGCTTCCCATTGCGCTGCTCCGCAAAGACCCACACGTCTTTATAAGCGGAAAGATCCGTCACGCCCTCATCTTCCGGCGCATCATCGATGATTGCATCAAACTTACATTTGGCGATGCACACTTTGCAATTTGTACATTTTTCGTTGATTACAGCGAGCTTCCCATCCATGTCGATCGCTTCGAACGGACAGGCTTTCTGACAAAGCTTACACCCGACACATTTATCTTTTATAACGATTACTGCCATTTCATTCTCCTTCTACCGTTTTCTCGGATTGTCCCATTCGGATCAGTACATCATTTAAATCGCATGCTTTGCTTTGAGACTGATAATGAGTTGATCCGCGATGGCGCGTGCATTATCACCCTCGATCATGGTGCCTTTTCCCTTTGGAACGGGCGTGAAAGAACGATAAACATTGGTGGGAGAAGCCAGCAGACCGACTTCTTTATCGGGATCCACGCCGAGATCCGCGGCACCCCAAGTCGGAATGTCCTGCCGGATTGCGTCGTAAATACCGCCGATAGACATATATCGCGGTACGTTGAGCTCTTTAATCGCCGTCAACATACAGGGGGTCTTTATTTTGATCAACTCATAGCCGTCTTCCAATGCGCGTTTGACCGTAATCGTCTTCATATCGCTTTCAATCGAAAATTCGGTCACGTAGGTCACCTGCGGGATGCCGAGCTTTTCAGCCATTTGCGGTCCGACCTGTGCGGTATCTCCATCGATCGCCTGCCTTCCGGCAAAGAGAAGATCATAGTCGCCGACCTTGGATACGGCGGCGGCAAGCGCATTTGACGTGGCCCACGTATCCGAACCACCCAACGCTCTGTCCGAAGCCAGAATCGCGTCGTCTGCGCCCATCGCGAGACATTCGCGCAGCATGTTCTTCGCCTGCGGCGGTCCCATCGTGATGACTGTGATGTGCGTATCCGGATATTGATCTTTGATCTTCAGCGCTTCTTCGAGTGCGTTCGCGTCATCGTGATTCAGAATGCTGGGTACGCCTTCCCGAACGAGTGTCTTTGTCACCGGATCAATCTTAATTTCATTCGTATCCGGTACCTGCTTCGCGCAGACTATAATTTTAAATGCCATTCATCTTCCTCCTACTCCAACAAACATCAAATGTAACGACCCCGCAGAAAATGCGTCCCACTTGACCGGCATGATTATCGTAACTGATATTTTTCCGGTAATCAAGCTTTTCCGATACTTTAAAAACGTTAAAAAATAAACGTTTCTGAGGATTTTTTAACGTTAAAAAATTATCATCTATGAGGAATATTTAACGTTAATTATGTGTCAATCACAAGTGCTTAAAATCGCGGTGCTTCGGGTCTGAATTTCCGATCAATCGGCGCTTACAGCGACGCCTTTCGCAATTCCTTCCGTGAACCCGATCAGCGGTGCTTCGGAAAGACGGAAGCTGCAATTACGAGCTTTTGCGCCTCCGAAGTACCCTCATAAATCTCCGTGATCTTTGCGTCGCGCATCATCCGTTCGACAGGGTAATCCTTTGTGTAGCCATATCCGCCGTGAAGCTGAACTGCCTTGGTCGTCACATGCATCGCTGTTTCCGCCGCAAAGAGTTTCGCCATTGCGGATTCCGTTCCGTAGGGAACATGGCGATCCTTCATATCTGCCGCACGGTAGATCAAAAGCCTTGCGGCTTCGATTCTCGTTTTCATGTCGGCGATCTCGAACCGAAGCGCCTCCATCTCCGAGAGTTTCATATTGAACTGCGCTCTCGATTGCATATATTCCACAGTCTTGTCAAATGCGCCCTGTGCGATGCCCAGCGCCTGTGCTGCGATGCCCATGCGACCGCCGTCAAGCGTGGCGAGTGCAATCTTAAAGCCCTGACCGAGTTCACCTAAGAGGTTCTCCTTGGGAATTTCGCAATTTTGGAAGATCAGTTCCGTAGTCGACGATGCGCAGATGCCCATTTTATCCTCAGTCTTCCCGATCGAGAAGCCCGGTGTGCCTTTTTCAATGATGAAGGCGGAAATGCCGCGCGAACCTTTTGATCTATCCGTGACAGCCGTTGCGACAAACACATCCGCGTAACCGCCGTTTGTGATGAAGACCTTGGATCCGTTGATCAGCCAATGATCACCTTGATCCTCGGCACGAGTCTGCGTACCCGATGCGTCTGTGCCGGCACCCGACTCGGTGAGTCCGAAGGCACCGAGCTTTTCGCCTTTCGCAAGCGGCACCAGATATTTCTTTTTTTGTTCCTCCGTGCCGAAACTGAAGATCGGTCCTGCGCACAGCGATGTATGTGCAGAACAGATGACGCCGGTTGAGGCACAGACCCTGGAAAGTTCCTCCACCGTGATCACATATGCGAGGTTGTCGCCGCCCGCACCGCCGTATTCCTTCGGAAACGGAATACCCAAAAGACCATACCGCGCCATTTTCTGAACATTTTCAACCGGGAATCGATGCTCTTTATCGATGTCGGCAGCGATCGGTTCCACTTCGGTTTCTGCAAATTTACGAACCATACTTCTTACAAATTCGTGTTCTTCCCTTACCTGAAAATCCATATCCGCACTCCTAATTTCGTCACGCAATACACTTCAAAAAGATCGTTCGTTAATTAACGAACGATCTTATTATGGCATAATCGAGGTCGTAATTCAAGGGATTTCGTTATTTTTTTATCAATTTCTTCAATTAACGGTACAGTTCAAAAATCGGCTGAAAGGGCGGCACCACCAACACAGCGGGCACAACCTGAAAAATGGTTCATTTACAAATAAAACGAGCGCCACTTTGG
>JAISKP010000173.1 GCA_031260885.1 Eubacteriales Family XIII. Incertae Sedis bacterium | reverse complement strand
TGCACGCAGGACGAAGCGCATCAATCCGGACGCGATCACCGCGCTGATCGGTTGCTACGCGGAGGCCTCCGGCGAAAGTCTCGCCAAAATCTCCGAAATCGATCTTTTGATCGGCTCCGTGGACAAAGAAAGCGTTGTCTCAGAAATCGCGCGGCTCTTGGATGCAAGGGTGCGGGCGTCAGGGGGAGATTCGGCGGAATCCGAAAGAATTTCACTGTACGAGCGACAGACTGCGGATACGGACGAACAGCGGGAAAAGTCCATCGGACGTTTCTGCGGTATTGCGAAAAACGATCGGATCACGGAGATGGATTCCCGCACGCGCGCTTATATCAAGATCGAAGACGGCTGCGACCGGTACTGTTCCTTCTGTGTGATCCCCTATGCGCGCGGTCCCGTGCGCAGCAGACCGATGGATGAGATTCTCGCCGAAGCACAGGCGCTCATCGCAAACGGTTACAAGGAGATCATCCTAACCGGCGTCAATGCGGCGCTGTACGGGCAAGACTCGGTTTACGATATCATTGATATTGTAAACTCGATTTCAGGCATCAAAGGGGACTTTCGTATCCGGCTCGGTTCGCTCGAACCGACCGTGATCGATGCGGATTACGCGAAAAGATTGATCAAATGCGAAAAGCTCTGCAATCACCTGCACCTCTCCCTCCAGAGCGGCAGCGATCGAATCCTGAAAGCCATGCGGCGCAGATACACGATGGCGGACTATTACGGGATCATCGATGTCCTCAGAGATCACGATCCGGATTATTCGGTGACGACGGATATGATCGTCGGCTTCCCCGGCGAGTCCGAAGATGACTTTCAGGACAGCCTAAAAGCCGTTGAGCGGGCGGGCTTCTCGCGCGTCCACGTCTTCAAATACTCAAAGCGAAAGAATACCGCCGCCGCGGAAATGCCGGATCAGATTCCGGAGACGGAAAAGACAAGACGCGCAAAGCTGCTCGCCGAGGCGGGCGAAAAGAGTGCCGTAGCGTTTCTCGCGCAAAACAGCGGAAAGATCCGGCAGACGCTCCTTCTTGAAAAGTTGGCTGCAGAAGGCATTTATACCGGAATCACCGACAACGATCTCGAAGTCAAGGTCAGCGCACAAAGTAGCGGCGATATATCGAACACTTTCATCAACTTTAAAATTCCGGCAGTGTAGATTCAGATGTGCAGGAATCGGGATGAAATCTATGTGATCCGTCGGCGCAGGTGTAGCGGATGTCCAACAAAAACTGGGAAGTTACGTTATATTCCAGTCAATTGTAGTGCTACCGCATCACACGAACTTGATCGCATCCTATGATAAAGGAAAACGTGTTATGAAAAAGACAAAACGCATGATCGCTATTTTAATTGTTGTGTGTGCAACGATTTCTATCAGTATGTTAGGGAAAACATCTATAGATCAACCCGATTCAATCCCCGAATCTGCAGAACAGCCCGATTTAAGTCCGAAGTATGTCCTGTTGCCTTATATGATTGACGGTTCTACGGCCACCATTCCGCTGAGTGAGGCGATTCTCAAAGCAAGGTTCGGAACATCAGAAGGCTTAGTACAACATACGACGCATGAAGCTTATTTAAATTTGATTGGCCTTACAAAAAATATTATCTTCGTTACATACCCTTCGGAGGAAGAATTCGCATTAGCAAGAGAGCGGGACATTAAGTTCGAGATTGTACCCGTTGTCAAGGATGCGCTTGTGTTCCTTACAAATACGGAGAATCCGGTTCACAACCTCACGCAGGCAGACATACAGGCGATCTACAGCGGCGAACGCACAAACTGGGACAACGGCGAGCCGATTACGGCATTTCAGCGTCCCGAAAATTCCGGCAGTCAGACGCTCTTTCTCAAGCTCGCAATGAAAGGTGTTCCCCCCGCTGATCCGGAAACAGAACTGCGCATCACCGGAATGGGAAATCTTGTTGATGCTGTAGCTGATTATGACAATGCGGAAAATACGATCGGCTACTCAGTGTTTTACTATGCCTCCGATATGTATGCGAATAGCCATGTTAAGTTGCTTTCGATTGACGGCGTAGCACCGACCCGTGAGACCATCGCGGACGGGAGTTATCCTTATATCACGTATTATTATGCTGTTATCCGCTCGTCCGCAATACCGGACGGATCGGAACGTGAGCTGATTGACTGGCTGCTCTCCAAAGAGGGGCAAATGGTTGCACAGGCTGCGGGTTATGTACCGATGTCGCCATTGCCGGAGGCTGAGACTGACGTGGAACCGTACTACGGTGCAACGCCTGAGAATACCACGCAATCCCTCGGGACGGGCGGCACGGTGAACAAATACACTGAATATGACGCATCCTGTTTCGTCAGGGATTCGGATGGGGCGACTGCAGTCGAACTCCCCGATAATCCCGCGCTTGAAAAGACGATCAATGATTGGATTGCAGACATTTATGCCATAGACGATAGTACGTACATAAGAGGTTGGTATAGCAGCGGTATCATTAGTATAGTTACTCGTCTTCGCGGAGAAACAAAAACCATAACGTTTGACAGGAAGAGCGGGAAACAACTGCAGCTCTCGGATTTGTTCCTTGACGGCTTCAACTATATTGACTATATCAATACGCGCCTGAATATGGATTTAAATGTGAATTTAGGTACCTATTACTATGACGAGCGTGGGCAATATATACAGAATGTCCTTAAGCGTCCGTACACCGGGATACCGAATGACTATCCGCATTTTTCTTACAGAGGGGACGTTGTTGATGTTTTCTTTCCGCACGACAATCCGTTCTTTGATTCAACAGCAAGTTTCACTGTTCCGCTGACATCCGACGTTTCGCCTTATACAGAGCTCTGGCAGACGAAGAACAGCAAGGAGAAACTTTCCGATATGCTGAGTGTAGAGGTTTTGACTGTCAAAACGTGGTACGATGATTCGGAAGAAATTGATAAACGGACAAACGCCGCACTGCGCAAATGTTTCGATGATGCACTGCCGTATATTCTTTCATCAAAATGGGCTACGGAAGAACTCGATTATCACAGAATCTGGGAATACGCATATGACAAACAGGATAACTTTATTACGATAAGCTACCGCGATAGTCCGTTCCCATGGACAGAAGATGCACATACGATATCAGAGGTTTCGGTGGATATAACAACAGGAGAGATTGTAGATACACTTGAGATTCCGCGTCCTTTCTTTCCGTAAATTGTAGGAACAGAAGGAATCCATATCATTAGGGCAAGTTGTCTGGATGCAGGTCGGCGCTGGTGCATGCGCACCGCCTGACTTATCGCTTGCCGTCTACAGGTTCAAGTGCTATACTGATAAAAGTGATATACGTAGATGCGGGCTGCAAATACCGTATCGCCGACAAGGAGTGTCCAATGTCTGACTGTATATTTTGTGCCATCGCCGAAAAAGAAATTCCTTCGAATATCGTCTATGAGGATGAGGAAATCATCTGCTTTCATGATCTCTCGCCCCAGGCACCGGTTCATGTCCTCATTATCCCTAAGAAACATTTTACGTCGTTGGACGACGTGTCAGAGTGCGCAAGTGACAAAGAACTCCTCGGTCATCTGCTCAGTAAAGTACATGTCATCGCAGAAATGCTTGGTCTTGAGAACGGATACCGTCTTGTAAATAATTGCGGAGAAGACGGATATCAGACAGTACCGCATCTGCATTTCCATCTGCTCGGGAAACGCAAACTTACCTGGCCTCCGGGTTGAGACAATATGGATGATAAACATTCGAGTAAATATGGTTTATGCCGAATGAAAGTGGGTATAATTATATTATACACGGTATCGTATCCGGAGAGTTGTGCCGCATGACTATCAATCTTTCAAAAAATATTTTGTACCAGAAAAGAACGCCGCGTTGGGTCGTCATCGTTCTGCTGTTTTTGGCAAGCTTGTTGCCTGCAGCTGATTTCGCACACACGGAACTCCTGCTCGGCGATGTGACGTCGCAGACCGAATATAATGCCACGGTCTTTCAGCTTTATGAGGCGTCTCTCTCGCATACGGATGCGGCAAGCACCTCGGATTTGCAGGGAATTCCCTTCTGTACCAGACCGACACACAGTTATATCAGTTATGGAATTGTTACACGCAACAACTTTTCCCTTCGGCTGAACGGTCCGAACAAACCGGAGCCGGCTTTGTCGAGCCATTGTCGAATCATACCGGATCGCATAGACACATTGGATGATCCGTTTCAACTGCCTGATCTGATGGGCGCACAAAAAAATATCTATCATTTTCTTTGTTGATTTCTATCTGAAAATAATCCAAATTTCTACAAATCGTAATTTTATTCATGTTTCTCAAGGAGGCAATAAAATGGGTTTATTTTCTGATACAAAAAAGTTTTTCTACGGCGTGATCATCAACTATCCGACGTTTGAGTTTGATCAATTTTCACAAACTTTCGCCGATTTTCTGAACAGCGAAAAAGGAAAAAAGATCCTGAAAGATAACGGCTTCTCCTTTAAAGGAGAGTTGAATTTGGTCAAGGCTAAGGAAGCGGACTATGAAACGACGTATAAATTAGTCGCAGCATTGGCACCGGACGGCGATATGACAGCAGTCATTCGTGAAAAAGGACCGAACCAGGGATTGGCGCTGACAAATTACACGCTTTATGTGAATGCAACCCTGAAGAAGACCGAAAAGCGTTGGATTTACACGTTTTACGAAGCATTGCACCAGTATTATGAGGATACCTTTGACCCCAACAAGGAAAAGAAGGGGAAGATGTTCCTTGCAATAAAAAAGCTATAGTTGTTGAAATCAAACCGGAGAGTGTGTATAATAACACATACGCCACAAAAAGATTAAAAAGCGTCAAGCATAAAAGGAGGTGACAAAGTTGGCACAGGTAATCGTCAGAGAAAACGAAAGTCTTGAAAGCGCCCTGAAGCGTTTTAAGCGTTCTTGTGCAAGAGACGGCGTTATGTCCGAATTGCGCAAGAGAGAGCACTATGAAAAGCCCAGCGTGAAGCGGAAAAAGAAATCCGAAGCAGCGCGCAAAAAGGCTCGCAAGTTTTAAGACAAAAATGACCGCAGCGATCAGCTTGCGGTCATTTTTTAGAAGCACTCGGCATGCGATACGGTTGATTATCATTGATTATCCGGGAAGGATGTGCGATAATCAACCGGGATCCTGATTGAAAAAACGGTTGATTTGAGTGAGAGATTGGAGTTGATTTCACAAACTTGGAAAGTGACTTTATAGAAGTTGTTCGCCTGAAGCTCGACGGCAGTCTTGATGCCGGGGCACTGTTCGGAAGCCTTGACGGCAATCTGAAAATTCTTGAGAAGACCTTCGGTGTCGAACTCGTGTTGCGTCATGATGAACTTGTGATCAGCGGTCGGAAACCGAAAGACGCCGGACAGGTGATCGCCGATCTGCTCTGGATACTTGAACGGGGAGAAGCCCTAGACGAACAAAAGTTAGAATACGTCATCAGCCTTCACGAGAACGGTTCATCTTACCGTGAGAGTGATGTGAGTCGGGACATTGTCGCGTTCACCCACAGGGGAAAACCGATTAAAGCAAAGACCGTCGGTCAGACAGAATATGTCAGGGCGATTAAAAGCAAAGACATTGTCTTCGGCATCGGACCCGCCGGTACAGGTAAGACGTATCTGGCGGTTGCGATGGCCGCCAACGCCTACAAAAACAAGGATGTCGAAAAAATCGTATTGGCCAGACCCGCCGTGGAAGCAGGTGAGCGACTCGGTTTTCTGCCGGGAGATCTTCAGGAAAAGGTGGATCCTTATCTGCGCCCGCTATACGATGCGCTCTACGAGATCATGGGTCGTGAAGCGGCGATTCGCCTGAAGGAAAAGGAAACGATTGAGGTGGTTCCACTCGCGTATATGCGCGGGCGGACGCTTGATCATTCGTTCATCATTCTCGATGAAGCGCAAAATACAACGCGGGAGCAGATGAAGATGTTTCTGACCCGGTTGGGCTTTGGTTCAAAAGCGATCGTGAACGGGGATGTGACGCAGATTGATCTGCCGGACGGAAAGCAGTCCGGGCTGATTCATGCCGCAAAAGTGCTGGAACAGGTAGATGAGATCGCATTCTGCTATTTGCGAGAAAACGACGTTGTGCGGCATTCGCTCGTGAAAAAGATTATCGGCGCGTATGACCGTTATGAAAAGCGATAAGTCGTTGTTCCCGGATCCGGAAATGTTAGCGTATATGGATGCTGCCCGAGCCGAAGTCTTTGCCGAACAGGGGTTCGGCGGTGCACATTTTGAAGTGAGCGTATCCTTTGTGTCCGAAGCAGAAATAAGAGATTACAACCGCACCTACCGCGGCGTCGATCGCGTGACAGACGTATTGTCTTTTCCGCAGTACGATCATATCGCGGACATCCATGAGACTGCAGCGCGATCAGCAGCAATCCCCGTGATCTTAGGGGACATCGTGATCTGCACAGATCGTGCTGTGCAGCAGGCTGCGGAATACGGGCACAGCATTCAACGGGAAATTACCTATTTGTATGTACACAGTCTGCTTCACCTCTTCGGATACGACCATGAAGATGATGTGGACAAGAAGCTCATGCGTCGCGCCGAAGAACAGGTGATGCGTGCAATTGGACTTGGAGAGGAAACACTGCTATGAAATCGGGGTTTGTTGCGATCATCGGAAGACCGAATGTCGGAAAATCAACGCTGCTGAACGCAATTACGGGTGAAAAGATCGCAATTACCGCGGATAAACCGCAGACGACAAGGAACCGCATCAGGGGCATCTATACCGAAATGCCGGGGAGCGAAAAGGGCGGTGTGGAAGGTTGCCAAATCGTCTTTCTTGATACGCCCGGCGTGACCCGTCCCAGAAATAAGTTGGGGGAGTATATGACGCAGACCGCACTCGGTACGATGAACGAGGTTGATGCCGTGTTGCTTGTAACAGATGAAGGATATTCAGAGAAAGGCGGAGATGCTTTTCTGCTTGAGAAGCTGAAAGAAGTCGCATCCCCTTGCATTCTGATTCTCAATAAGACGGATAAAATGAGCCCGGATGTCTTTAAACATGCATATGAATCTTATGAACAGACCGGACTGTTCAAGATGATCATCGGAACGTCGGCGGTCAGCGGGGAAAATGTTCCGGTTTTGATTCGTGAACTGAAAAAATATCTTGCGGAGGGACCGCAGTATTTTCCGGCAGATATGATCACGGATCATCCCGAACGCTTTCTCGTCAAGGAAATCATCCGCGAGAAGCTCTTGCATTATCTGCACGATGAAGTGCCGCACGGCGTTGCTGTCGAGATCGAAACCTACGAAGAAACACCGAAGATCACAAAGATCTCCGCGCTCATCTACACGGAACGGAAATCGCATAAGGCAATCATCATCGGAAAGGACGGTCACAAGCTCAAAGGTATCGGCAAGAGTGCCAGAGAAGAAATAGAGCTTCTGCTCGGCACCAAGGTCTTTCTCGAACTCTGGGTCAAGGTCAGGGATAATTGGCGCGACAGTGATCTGATGCTGCATTCTTTGGGGTACAAAGACTGAAATGGATACGGAATGTGAAGGCCTTGTCATTCGCGAGACGCGTATTCTAAAAGGGCGCCGCATGATTTTGCTGTTCACCGATCGATTCGGAATGATCAGTGCGGGAACATCCGTTTCGGAGCGCGGCAAAAATCGCTCTGCGCTTGCGATCAGACGGTTTACGCGCGGCGTATATCAGCTTCGTAGGAACCGTGGCAGCACATCCATCATCGGCGGAGACATCCTACATTCCTATTACGATCTGAGTCTTGATTATGATAAGTTTGCAAGCGCTTCGCTCGCACTCGAATTCACGGTAAAAATCCTACCGGAAGAAGTGCCCTCGCCGAAGATCTACGAACTGCTCGTAACTTTTTTGGAGATGCTTGAAAAGCGCAAAAAGTCGTTTGATACGTTGACGGCCGCTTATTTTGTGAAAGTGCTCAAGCTTTCGGGCGTCTTTCCGGATGCGGAAAACTTTGAATACGATGAGTTGCTATCCGAGCTCGATTTTGGTATAGTTAGAATACTGGTTTACCTTGCGGAAAGTCCGCTTGGACAATTGGAAAAACTGGCACTCGACGATGAACTCGCTGCTAGATTGCTCCGGCTGGTCATTCGCTATTCCGAATTCCATCTGGACATCGGCGCCCTGAAGAGCGACTTGCCGAAGAAATAGCAGTCTTTTGGGGAAAAGGAGGAGAATAACATGGAAATCACTCTTGAAAAAGTCGAACTCGTGAAGGATCGCACAGGCGTCAGTTATAAGGACGCAAAAGAAGCGCTCGAAGCGACGGACGGCAATGTCGTCGATGCAATCATCGGCATCGAAGAGACGATCAATCTGTCAGGTACCGGAAAAGTTTCGGAGCAGGCTAAGCAGATTATCGACAGCATCAAAGATGCTGTGAACAAGGGAAATATTTCAAAGATCAGGATCAGCACAGAGGACGATGTCCTGCTGAATCTGCCTGTAAACATCGGCATCGTCGGCACGGTGCTTGCGCCTTGGGCGGCGATTATCGGAACCCTCGCGGCGTTCATAACGAAGTGCAAGATCGAACTCATCAAGGACGATGGCGGTATCATTGACATCAGCGAGAAAGCCGGAGACAAGATCGGCGATATCGCGGACAGAGGAAGTGATTTTGCGGATGTCGTTAAGGAGAAGGGTGCGCAGGTCTATGACAGCGCGAAGAACAAGGTTCATGACGTAACGAGCAAGACCAAGAAGAGCGGACATATCAAAGACGATTTTAAAGATACTGTCGATGAGATGTGGGAAGAAGCCAAGAGACGTGTCGAACAGGCAGAGGACAGCGCATCCGGCGTGAAGGATGACGTCGAGGAGACTGTTTCGGATGCTGAGGAAGCGCTGAAAGAAGCCGCTGAGAAGGTCACAAAGAAGACGAAGAAGGTAAAGAGAGCAGTAGAAGGAGAAGCGTAACATAATATGAGCGACATTGATGTAACAATGGACAAAATCGTCGCACTTGCAAAGAACCGGGGATACATCTACCCCGGTTCCGATATTTACGGCGGTCTTGCAAACAGTTGGGACTATGGTCCTCTGGGCGTTGAGC
>JAISKP010000138.1 GCA_031260885.1 Eubacteriales Family XIII. Incertae Sedis bacterium | reverse complement strand
CGCATCAACGGCAAATGGGCGATCATCATCGCTTCGAACAATAAGATCATGGCGGGTGCGTGGCTTGCGGGTCAGGCCGACAACGTTCTGCGCGTGACCGACATCGCAAAGCGTCTGCATCTGCCCCTCGTTTGGGTGTTGAACTGCAGCGGCGTCAAGCTGAACGAACAGGAACTCATCTTTCCGGACCGCAGAGGAAGCGGTACGCCGTTCTTCCGTCACGCTGAGCTGCAGAAGCTCGGCATTCCGATCATCGTCGGCATGTACGGTACGAACCCCGCGGGCGGCGGTTATCATGCCATCAGCCCGACGATCCTGATCGCTCACAAAAACGCAAACATGGCGGTCGGCGGTGCCGGCATCGTCAGTGGCATGTCCCCGAAGGGATATATCGACGATGAAGTTGCACAAGGTCTGATCGAAAATACGAGAAAGTTTAAGGCAACGCCTCCGGGACGCGTCGAGATTCACCAGGGCGGCACGGGCTTCATCCGCGACGTCTGCGATACGGAAGAAGAAGTCTTAGACGATATCAAGCGTTACATGGATACGCTCCCGGCTTACGATCCCGCATTCTTCCGCGTGGCACCGCCGGCAGCGCCGAAGTATCCCGGTACGGATCTTTACAGCATCATCTCCTTCAACCAGAAACGCGTCTACTCAATGCCCGATGTGTTGGCACGCCTCTTTGACAACAGTGAGCATTTGGAATTCCGTCCCGATTACGGTCCCGAGATGTACTGCGGGCTTGCGAAGATCGACGGGTTTGTCGTCGGCTTCATCGCGAACAATCAGGGCATTCTGCCCGCGCCGAAATATGCGGATTATCCGGCTGTCGGCGGCAAGCTGTACCGCGAAGGGCTGATCAAGATGAATGAGTTTGTCGCACTGACGGGTCGCGATCGCATCCCGGTGGTCTGGCTTCAGGACACGACGGGCATCGATGTCGGTGATATCGCGGAGCAGGCGGAGATGCTTGGGCTCGGCATGTCGCTGATCTACTCGATCGAACAGTCCGACAATCCGATGATGACGATCATTCTGCGGAAGGCATCGGCTGCCGCACATTACGTCCTCGGCGGACCGCAGGCAAACAACAACAACATGTTCACGATCGGCACTGCGATCTCTGAAGTCTACGTCATGCACGGTGAAACCGCCGCGGCTGCGATGTATGCACGCCGTCTCGTAAAGGACGAGGACGAGGGCAAACCGCTGGATGAGACGATTGCGAAGATGAACGACATCATTCAGCTGTATCAGGATAAGTCCCGTCCACTTTATTGTGCGGAGCACGGCCTCATTGATGAGATCGTTGAACTGCCGGAACTGCGCCGGTACATTCAGGCTTTTGCGGGTGCGTTCTATCAAAATCCGGTTTCGTTCTGTGCGGCGCATCAGCAGATCACGCCCCGGGTTATCGTTGGGTAGTCTTGCGTCATAGCATATTTTCATCAAATTTGACAGACAGGGTCGTCCTTCGCGGACGACCCTTTGTCCAATATTTAGTTGGGGGAGCAATAGTTGCAAAAAAGGTGTTGCCTATGTACTATGGAATCATGATCATAATGCCGGAAGCAGTGGGCACGACATAAATGTTTGCGATCCTGAAAATCAAAGGGATGATGAAAAATGATGGGAGGAACTTAAAATGATCGTCATAAACGGGCTTACGAAGACCTTTGACGACGTCACGGCATTGGATGATTTTCACATGACTGTGAAGAAAGGATCGATCTACGGTCTTGTCGGCACGAACGGCGCGGGGAAGACCACCGTGTTGAAGCTGCTTTCGGGCATTATCAAAGCGGATGCGGGCATCCTCCTGATCGATGACGAAATCGTTTATGAAAATCCAGGAATCAAGGAGCGTCTCTCTTTCATTCCGGACGATCTGCAGTTTTTCGGAGGCTATACGTTGAAAGAGCTTTCGATCTACTTTTCCGACGTCTATGCGGGTTGGAACAGCGCTTTGTTTCATGAGATCGTCTCGGCGTTCGGTCTCGATCCACGCCGAAAACTTTCAAGGTTTTCCAAAGGGATGCAGAAACAGGCGGTCTTTGCCGTATCGCTTGCGACCATGCCCGATTTTCTCATCCTTGATGAACCGATCGACGGTCTGGATCCGCTCGTGCGGAAAATTGTATGGAAGTACATCGTGGACGCCTCAAAGTCCCGGCAGATGACGACCCTCGTGTCTTCCCACAATCTTCGGGAGATGGAAGGCATCTGCGATTCGGTCGGCATCATCGACGGCGGCAAAATGATTCTCGAAAAGGATCTGGACGAACTTCGCTCCGACATCCATAAAGTACAGATTTCGTTTGGAAGCGGAGAAGATGCGGTGCGCCCAGCGGATATTTATGATTCGCTTCATATCATGCATCGTGAAAACCGCGGTGCCATAGAAATTCTCATCGTCCGGAACAATCGCGAGACCTTGGATCGTTGGCGCGACCGGTACAGACCGCTGCTTTTCGATCCGATTCCGCTTTCGCTCGAAGAAGTGTTTATCTACGAACTGAGGGGTGAAGATCATGCAATCAACAGCATCATCAGCTAATTCGGCAAGGACGGGTGCCGTGATTCGGGAAAACCTGAGGCGCTTTTGGCCCCTCACGCTGGTTTTCTTTCTCGCCATGTTCCTCACGAGCGTATTTCAGGCGATCCTTTCGTTGGTGACTTCGGATTCCGGTGCCGCTGTGTGGAAAAATCACATTTTGTCTGTTCTCAGCGGTGCGCATCCGATGCTCATCCTCGTGAGTTTTATCCTGCCGGTCGTTGCTGCGGTCAGCGTCTTCAAGTATCTGAATCAGACGAGCGCCGTAAGTGTCATGCATGCGATGCCGTTTTCAAGGCGGCAGCTTTTCAGTTCAAATTTTTTCTCAGGACTGATCCTTTCGTTGGCACCGGTTCTCGCTTTGGCGCTTACGATCCTGCCGTTTGTCATCGGACAACGCTTTCATCTGATCTCGTCGGAACCGGAAGTCGTCGGCGTTTTGTTGTGGTTCACATGGCTCATCTCGATCGTCGTCGTTGTCTGTTTTACTTATGCGCTTTCCGTGTTTGCCTGTATCATCACAGGTACCACGGTGATGAACATCCTGATCGCGTGCCTGTTGAACTTCATTGTGATCTTCCTATACCTGCTTTCGATCGCTTATCTGGACACCTTTCTACTCGGATTTCAGAGCAGCGGCGACTCTTTGGATCTTGCGATCTATATGCATCCGCTCATCCTTTCGGCGACATCCGGCGCGCTTCATTTCTTACAGATCGTCCTCTATCTGATCGCCTCCGGTGTGGTTGCGCTGCTTGCATTCCTGCTCTACCGGGTGCTGAAGACAGAACGCGCAGGGGACAGCGTGACCTTTCGTGTTGCAGGCATGCTGCTGATCTACATCGTCACGCTATTGGGCATGTCCGGCATCGGCATTCTCTTCTTTCTCGGCTTCGGAGAGTTCGCACTCTACGTGGGGGCGTTCCTGGGCGCATTGCTCACCTTTATCATCATCACGATGATCGTCAGGAAGACCCCGAAGGTCTTCAATATGGACGCGCTGAAACATTTTGGCATCTTCGTGATCATCGGCGCTGTGTTCATGGTCTGTACAACGACTGATATCACAGGTTACGAGCATCGCGTGCCGAACCCCGGTGCGATAAGATCCGTGGAAGTGGACTTCATACACTATCCGTTTTTAATCCCATACGAAAAATATCATGTGAGTGACGTTCAAATGGTTTTCACGGATCCGGACAGCATCGGGCATGTGATCGCACTGCATGAGGCGCTCATTCCCGCAGAAAGACGCTACCGCGAAAAGCATATGCCGGGTGCTGCGACTTCGGAAGATCCTTATCCGTTGTATGACGATAAGGATGCATTGTTGAGTCAGCAATGGTCCGGAGGTCTTTACCTGCGCTATGAAAAGACCGGTCTGTTTCGAATGAACAGAACCTATGATGATATGTATCGGGACGGGCAGTTTCTGATGGAACTGCCGGATGTCAAAGCGCTTGCCGAAACATCCGAATTTAAGGACGCCTACAGCCTTGAAAACAGGATCGGCTATGACCACATCGCCAACATCAATTTGGCGGCCTCTGATTCGGGAGGCCGGGCGAATGTCGCATTCTTTGAATTGATGCTTCAGCCGGATAATATGCGGGAATTGCTTCGTTGCATGGATAAAGACTTCAAGGCGCTCTCTTTTGAGGATATGAATGATCTCGATGCGAAACGCTTTACGCTGGAACTTGAGTATGAGGTGTCCTACGGCGGCAGATATGAATCCTACCATTATACGAACAATATCTATTACCGCATAACGGATCAATATACGGAAACGATCGCATGGTTCAAGGCGCATGATCTGTACGACAACCTGTTGAGCAACAATGAATAGTTCTATCCGCCGTAAAAATTATTAGAATTCGTCAGCCGTTTCTTCGAGCAGGGCGGTCATTGCCGCGTAAAGCTCAGGAATGAGTTTCTTCAGCCGAACGGGTTTGAGCTTGTCGTCGGTCATCGCATGACCGGTCGCACCGGTCACGAGCAGTTCGCCGGTCTCTTTGCGCCGGATCTCATAGGCGATGTCGACGGTGGCGTAGGTCATCTTCGCCGGCCAAGCCGCGATCTCGAGCACGTCGTCGTAAAATCCCGGACTTTTATAATCACAGTGAACATAGGTCACGGGCAGCCAGAACGGAACCTTTTCAAGTTCGGAATACGGAAAGCCGATCTGCCGCAGAAATTCGGTTCGCCCCTGTTCAAACCACCGAATATAGTTGTTGTGGTAGACGATCCCCATGGCGTCCGTGTCACCGTAGATGACGCGCGCTTCGGAATAAAATTTTTTCATGATCTTCGAACCTCCGTTGTATGATACTTATATTAGGCTATTATATAGGATATAATAATCTAATATAAGTATCCTATAAATCTAAAGGTAGGGGAATTTCATTGATTAATACGGTAATTATCATATTGCTTTTCATTTCACTGATCGCGGCAGTCATCCTGCTCAGCCTCACCGTGCTCCGCTGCCGCAGTGAAAAGAAAAACTACTTCATTTTTTGCCTGATCGGCATGCTGTTCTATGTGCTCGGAAACTATTTCGAGGTTACGAGTTCTTCTGCGGAATCCGCACTTCAAGGGGTGAAATTCATGTATGTCGGTGCCTGTTTCATGCCACCGCTCGTCTTTCTTTTCGTGCTCGATTACTGCGAATTCAAGTTGTCGTGGAAGCTGCGGACGGTCTTGCGCATCGTGCTTCTGGGGATCGCTTTTGCCGCCATGATGGTCGTATGGAGCACCGAGCGAACAGGATTGATGTACGCCGCATATTCTTACGCGAGCGGCACCACCGTTCACGGACTTCAGGTCGATGCGCCGGGTCCCGCATATTATCCAATTCTCGTTTTCCTTACGATCTGCATCATCGCATCCGTCGCCGCGATTGCGATCAGGATCGTCGGGTGGAACAAGCGCTATCGTTTGCCGCTTTTCCTGCTGATGCTTGCCGCCGGCGCGCCGTTGCTTACAAATTTTGCGTATGTCTTTACGACCTATATATTTAAAACCAGTCTGCACGGTGTTAACTTAACGCCTTTTGCGCTGATTTTGACAAATCTGCTCGTATATATGAATGTACTGCGTTACGATCTATTTGATTTTACGCCGCGGGCATACTCCGCGTCGCTTGACATGATCAGAGACGGTCTTGTGCTCTTGGATGCGGATATGCACTTTATGTCGTCAAACAATGTCGGTCGGGAGTTGTTTCCCGGTCTGAAAGATCTATCCAAAGGCGATCCGATCACAAAGCTGGAGAATTGGCCGGTTGAGCTCTCTCATCTGCGGATCGATGCGGATCCCGAAAAGGATCCCTATGCGGAAAGAAGAAACCGAGACGGGAAGGAGCGCGAAGGAGAAGACCGTCAGAACATCCGGTTCCGATTCGGTGACGCGGGTGATTCGGAAATACGTTTTTTTAACGCGTGGATTCACACCGTCATCCTGGGGCAAAAATCACTCGGTCGTTCCATTCTGATTCAAGATATCACGGACAATGTGATTCTGATGCAGAAACTCGAAGAAGCGGCATTCACGGACGGGCTTACAGGACTCTTCAACCGGCGGCGGTTCATGGAACTCGCCATCGAGGGGATTGAAAAAAGCAAACAGCAGCTTTTGCCTTACAGTGTTCTGATGTTCGACCTCGATTTTTTCAAGAAGATCAATGACACCTACGGACATCTCGCGGGCGATGAAATGCTACGCTGTGTTGCGAAGGAGGTGCGGCGCACTGTCCGTGCGACCGATATTTTCGGCAGATACGGGGGCGAGGAATTTGTCATATTTATGAGCGGTGCTGATGCGAAAACGGCTCTGAAACTCGCTGAGCGGGTTCGCAAATGCGTGGAAGTCATGAACTGCCGCTTCGAAGGAAATGACCTAAGCGTCACCTGCAGCGTCGGCAGCGCAACATCGGAAGGCGCGCTGGATCTTGAACAAATCGTCGAAAGAGCGGACGCTGCGCTTTATGAGGCAAAGCAGACCGGCAGGAACAAGGTCTGCGTTTTCCGCGATTCCGGCGTCGCAACGGACGAAGCGTGAATTATGAGGTCTTCATCTTTTCGCGTATCATGACGAACGATGCGACGAGGATTAAGAACACACCGATGTACATATTCCAGGTGATTTCTTCCGACAGCACAATTGCAGCAATGATCGGTGCAATAATGGGTTTCAGAAAGAACGTGATGGAGCCCGTTGTTGCATTGGAATATCTGATCGCAAGAAAATACACAAGGTAGCCTGCGCCGGAAACAACAAAACTGACATAGAGTACGAGCGGGATATCTGATGAAATTCCCGAAAAAATCGGTTTTCCGGTGATGATCAGTACAATAAGCAACAGCAATGCACCAAAGATGAAACTGACCGAGGTCTGCGTGAAAGTACCGGCTTTTTTTAGGGTTCTTCCGCCAAGGACGCTGTAAAGGCTGAAAGCGGCGGCTGCCACGATTGAGATCATCGCACCGGCAATCGAGTTCCCGGGCTGAATGTCCCAGGGCCGAATCATCATGACGATACCGAGAACAGCGATGAGCAGCGATACGGTCTTGACCTTATTTAATTTATCATCTTTGCCCAGAAAATGCGCGAATACCGCCGTGAATACCGGGTTGACAGAGAAGATGACCGCTGCGGTTGCAGCGTTTGAACCGAGTACGCCGATCTGAAAAAGAAGCATGCTCACCGGTACGCATACGGCACCGAGCAACAGAAAATACAGATAGTCCCGCACTTGAAGCGTTGTGTCACTGCGCTTCCTTTCCGCAATTCCGAACGGAAGCAGGAAGATGCCGCCGAACAGAAAACGGATAAAGGTAAGCTGAAACGGATCTATGCGATTTCCACCGATCTTGAGGGCGACTTCCATCGTGGCAAAGATAAAGGCTGCCAAAAATATGAATAGGATTACTTTTTTCATGTAGACGATTATACTCCTTGAAAATATATATTTTTATATTATAGCACTGTTGTATAATATTATTAAGTATAGAATATTTGTTACAATTTACATAATTTCAAATAACAGGAAGGTGTGAACATGAAACGAATCGGACTGCTTACAAGTGGCGGAGATGCCCCGGGTATGAATGCGGCGATCCGTGCCGTCGTGAGAGGCGCAATTTACAACGGCCTCGAGGTCTTTGGGATAGAGCGTGGCTTTGACGGACTCATCGCCGGTGAAATATTTGAAATGGATCGAAAATCGGTAAGCGATATCATTCATCGCGGCGGAACGGTTCTGAAAACCGCCCGGAGCACACAATTCATGGAGGAGCAGGGATTTCGTATGGCGCTGAACATGCTCGAAAGTTTTCAGATTGAAGGGCTTGTGATCATCGGCGGAAACGGTTCGTTGCACGGTGCGCTGGATCTTGTCAAAGCGGGTGTCAAGGTGATCGGCCTCCCCGGTACGATTGATAACGATCTTCCTTTTACGGACGAAACCATCGGCTTTGATACGTCGGTGAACACCGTACTCTCTGCTGTCGGTAAAATTCGGGATACGTCGCATTCCCATGACCGTACGACGGTGGTCGAGGTTATGGGTCGCGAGTGCGGCGATATTGCAATCGTTGCGGGACTCACCGGCGGTGCAGAGATGATCCTCATCCCGGAGCGTACTGTCGATATGAACGCAGTCTGCCGTACTTTGGTCGAAAACCGCAACAACGGAAAAATGTCATCCATTATCATCAAGGCGGAAGGCGTTGACATCACTACCGCAGAACTTGAGCAAACCATCCGGGAAAAAACCGGACTGGATACAAAGATGGTCATTCTCGGATATGTTCAACGCGGCGGTTCACCGACCGCCCGGGATCGCATGCTCGCAAGCGTCATGGGCTATGAGGCTGTTCGGCTTTTGATTTCCGGGGAATACAACAAGGCTGTCGGGTTCAGGAACAACGACGTGGTTTCCTACGACCTTCAGGAAGCGATGCAGATGAAGAAAAAATCCCTGCTGCCGTTGTCCGACATTTCGGATATTCTGTCGAAATAAAACTGTACTGTAGCGCTGTGCAGCCTACCCCTGCGCAGCGTCGGAAGAATCCGTCTCGTCTCCGGCTACATTGCGGTACATCCGAAGTCGCGAAAAAGAAGTGTTCTTTTCGGTCAGTCTGCGTGCCGCAACCGCCGATGCAACCGGATTGCAGTCGCAGGAGATCCAACCTCTGTTCATTCCGGAACAGACTGCCGCAAGTGTGCCGGATCCGCCGTAAAAATCAGCGCAAATGTCATTTTCATTCGTACATGCGGCGATGATACGCGCAAGCAGCGCCTCCGGTTTCTGCGTCGCATAGCCTGTTCGTTCGCGCGAAGTCCGTCCCACCATGTCAATCTGCCAAACATCCTTCATGTTGACGATCGTATACCAGCCCATCTCATCGCGATATTCCTTTACACCCTTAAACCGATAAGGTTTCAGACCTCTGTTGTAGGACTTCTCTTCCTGCGGCAAGAACTTGTACTTTGTCGGACTCTTCGCGTAATACAGCAGCGTGTCGTGTTTTCTCGAAAAACGCTTTTTTGTCGCACCGCCGCTCTTGTACTGCCAGATCACCTCATTTATGAGATGATTCCGGCCGCCGAAAATCTCGTCCGCCAGCACCTTTACGTAATGTATGGCGTGGTGATCGAGATGCAGCCACAGACAACCGTCTTCCGAAAGAAGTGCGTGGGCAGCGATGATGCGGGCGGCAACTGACGTTAAATAGTTTGAAAAGGCATCGTTTTTCCCCATTCCCGGCTCATGCCACCGATCGCTGAATGCTGCCAGCGGCACCGCTTCGGCTACAGGAAGGGTCGAATTGTCCGCCGCGCGCGCAGATACTTTATAGTCTGTGCCGGAGAAAAACGGCGGGTCTAAGTAGATCAGATTGATCGGCGGTAGCGTTTCGGTACGGATCCCGGCAAGCAGGGTTTTGCAGACCGAAAGGTTGTCGCCCGTGATTAAAAGATTTCCGGAGCCCTGTGCGCAGGGATCCCCTTCGTAAGACAGATCTGCGGGAATCGTATGTTCCCAGGTTTCGGACGCCCCTTTAAAGATGTCTGAGAGCCGTTCAATCATTTATTGCTCCATTCCTCCGGCGCAATGCGGTTGCCCGGGCATATGCCGCCTTGTTCTCGGGTTTGTTGTGGTGCAAGATCGCCCGATGGAGCTTTCGCTCGTCCGGGATCGCCGGATTCCTCCCGGGGACATACACATCTTCTCTCGTAAAAGGATCTTTCCCGGTGTAGTAAATGCAGGTCGACAGGGTGCCGGGCGTCGGATAAAAATCCTGGATCTGATCCGGGACAAAGCCGCCGTGCGCTTCGATATAGGCAGAAAAATCAAAAGCGCTCTGAAGATCACATCCGGGATGCGCACTGATATAGTAAGGAAGCAGGTACTGCGGTTTGCGCGGTTTTTGAGACACTTCGGGATGGATCTTATCCGTCTTATGGTCGTCTGCTTCGCGAAAGAGCTTCACGAAAGCCTCATATTGATCAGCAGCAGGCTTGCGCATGACCTTCAACACTTTCGGCTGCGTATGTTCCGGCGCAACTTTCAAAATTCCGCTGACGTGGTATTTGGTGAGTTCTCTGGCAAAGTCCCGCCCGTTCACCTTGTCCGCGAGCACGAGATCGTATCGGATGCCGGAACGGATAAAGACTTTTTTGACATCGGGCAATGCCCTCAGTGCCCGCAGCATTTTCAGATAGTCCCGGTGATCGGGCTGAAGATGGGTACAGGGCTCCGGAAAAAGACAGTCCTTCCGTTTACAGGCACCTTTCGACGCCATCTTGTCGCAGGCGGGACCACTGATGTTCGCCGTCGGACCGCCCACGTCGTGAATGTAGCCTTTGAAATCGGGGGACCGCGTCATTCGTTCGGCTTCCTGGATCACAGAATCAAGACTCCGCCCGGTCGGTGTTCGCCCTTGATGGCTTGTAATCGCACAAAAAGCACAGTTTCCGTAGCAGCCGCGTACATGCGTGATGCTGAACTGTATTTCATGCAAAGCCGGGATCTTGTCCGCTTCCGTATCGTAAATCGGGTGCTGGGCATAGGTAAAGGGCAGGTCGTAAACCGCATCGAACTCCGCCGTGGAAAGTGGGGTTTGAGGCGGATTTTGAATGACATAATGTTTGTCGTAGCGTTCTGCAAGCACTTTCGCATCTGCCGCCTCATTGTTATCGTATTTTAAGACAAAGCTCTCATTGTAGTATTCTGCGGCGGATTTGTGTGCGCTTGAGGACACCTGTGCGGTAAGTGCTTCATAGGATGGAAGCAGCACGGTGTCTGCCGGCAGCAAGACTTCCTTTCCTTTGAATACCGTGCCGGGAACCCATGTGATATCAGCGGCGGTGAAACCGTCATTCAGCGCATCCGCAACGGAGACTGCCGCCCGTTCCCCCATGCCGTAGATGATCAGATCCGCTTTTGCATCCAGCAGAACCGATCTGCGAACCGCATCGTCCCAGTAATCATAATGTGCAAAACGCCGCAGGCTCGCCTCAATTCCGCCCAAAACAACAGGGACGTCACGGTATGCCTCCCGACAGCGATTTGTATATACGATCACCGCCCGGTCGGGGCGCATCCCGATGCGTCCGCCGGGAGAAAGGCTGTCTTCACGGCGCCGCCTGCGGCTTGCCGTATAGTTTGCCACCATAGAATCGATGCTACCGGATGTCACAAAAAAACCGAGCCGTGGTCTTCCGTATCTCATAAAATCTTCCGAAGTCCGCCAGTCCGGTTGCGCGAGCACTGCAACTTTATAGCCTGCGTTTTCCAGTACACGACCGATCACGGCGGTGCCGAACGAAGGATGATCGATATATGGATCGCCGCTTACAAGGACAAAATCGGGGTGCTCCCAACCCCGTTGCGTCATTTCATCCCGCGTAGCAGGTAAAAATTCTCTCATGCCTCAATTATCTACCAATCGGCGGGCGGGCACAAGTCCCGTTCAAAAGATCCACAGTTCAAAAGATCCCGGTTTGACAGCGATTCCGGTATCAAGTATTATTATTTATTAGGCATTATCGTGTTTTGGTGCGGTTTTTTATTGAAATTGCGCCGAAAATGTGAGAGATATATTGCTTTGCCATTATTTAATTGCCGGAGCAATAACAGGGTGAGTATTGAAGGGAAGTCAGAGAAAATGTTCGAGTATTTGAACGACAAAGCGATCGCCGACGTCCAGAATGAACAGGCGGACAAATGGGAAAAAGAGGATCTGCTCGGTCAGTGCGTGCAGGGACGTGCGGATGCGCCGCGGTTTATATTCTATGAGGGACCGCCGACGGCAAACGGCAAGCCCGGCATTCACCATGTGATCAG
>JAISKP010000129.1 GCA_031260885.1 Eubacteriales Family XIII. Incertae Sedis bacterium | reverse complement strand
AAACTTTCGGAAGTCTATCCGGAGGCCAAAATCACTCTGGAAAATTACGATTTTAATTATTTGGAAACGGCGCTTTATACGGGCGAGGCGGACGTCGCCATCGCGATCTCCACCTGCGTCCGCAGTTCGGACACCATCGAGATCGTTTATCTGACGGAGATCCCGAGGCTGATCATCTATTCCAAAAAACACAAATTGGCGTCGGAAAAGAAAAAACTGACGCCGCAGGATTTTCAGGATGAAATCTTTTTTATCCCGCCGCTGTGCGACGAAGCCTTTGTTGCCAATTTGGTCCGGAGCTTTATTGAGCCCTACGGCGTCACGCCGCATCTGCGCTTTACCACCAGCATCGAGTCCATGTTTGTCAGTGTAGTAAACGGCCTCGGCGTCGCCGTCGCGGATACCTGGGCCATGAAACCGCGCAAAGACAATTACGGCTCCATCCCCTTAAATTCCAAACACAAAGTCATCGTGGCCTGGAACAAAAAAATAGACAATCCGGTTCTCGGATTATTCCTAAAGGAATTGGCAGCGCAGTTCCCGGAGAGCGAATTGTAAGGCGACGATGGGGGAGATATCATGACGGATTTGCAGATCGAGTATTTTCTGAAAGTCGTTGAATGCGCAGGTTTCACAAAAGCGGCTTCGGAACTCTACGTCACACAGCCTGCGATCAGTCGGCAGATATCTGCTCTGAGCGATGAACTGGGCTTTCCCTTGTTTGACAAGGTAGGACGCATGACCGAGTTGACGCCGGAGGGGAAATTGTTTCAAGATTTGTTTTATCGCTATAAAGAAGAACTCCAAAAGACGATCGAGCAGGCAAAAATACTGAGTGGCAAGTTGTTCGGGACGATCCGTCTCGGCGTATTGGAAAGCTGGTCGCTGGCTGGATTTTTGCCGGATGTCGTGTCCCGTCTCCAACAGGATTATCCGAATATTCGCCTTGTTGTCTGCCGCATGAATGTACAAGAATTGCGCTTTTCACTGAAAACAAAAAAGGTGGATGCCATCATTGCGCTCGAATCGATGTATGCCGGACTCCATGGCATACAATCGCACGTGTTCACAGAAATCCCGAACATTTTACTTTTTTCGGAGCGCCTGCCCGAAGCCCAGAAGGACGAGTCAAGCGCTGCCGATTTCAGGGAATACAAATTCTTTGCCCCGGACGGACCGCAAACGATCGAGCAAGTGAAAAACACCTGCGCCCCCTATGGCTTTGAACCCCGGATCGAGATTTTGCCTAATATTGAGTCAGCCATCAGTGAAGTTGAGAACGGTTCCGGCGTCTATATTTCCGACATCTGGTCGCGCGAATGTCAGAACCGGCAGTTCCGGTATATTCCTTTGTCTACGCAGAGCCGAATTGGCATTGCTTGGATCGACAATAATGATAATACGCTGATTCAAGTCGCGGTCAACGAAGTTTTGCGTTTGTTTAGCATTTAAATTTCCATTCCGATTCTGTTATAGGTCGCGCCCGCTTTTCGGCATTGGACGTTCCCGTGCGGGGCGATTACGATGTGCTCAGAGAAGGAGGGCATGTCGTCTATGAATATCATCAAATTCGATTC
Organism: Eubacteriales Family XIII. Incertae Sedis bacterium; assembly: GCA_031260885.1. Classification (GTDB taxonomy): domain Bacteria; phylum Bacillota; class Clostridia; order Peptostreptococcales; family Anaerovoracaceae; genus JAISKP01. The sequence goes on along the minus strand of JAISKP010000129.1, from coordinate 10,815 downwards.
GAACTGTACCGGATGCAAGCTGTGTTACAAGGCTTGCTGGTTGGATGTGATTCGCTGGGATGCGGAAAAAAAGCGACCGATTGCAGCATATCCGGAAGACTGCGTAGATTGCAATTTCTGTGAAGTCTGCTGTCCAACGAAAGCCATTCATGTAAACATCGACTTCAAAAAGCCGATGCCGCGCTCTTATTAACTTAATCTTATTTGCTCAAACATAATAGAGGAATCGAAAATGGAACTTCAATATCCAAAGTATCGCTGGTTCACTTTTGCTGTTTGTTTTGCTCTTGCCGTCACGAACGGGATGATTATGATCGGACCTTCGCCAATCATTCAGTCGATTCAGGAGTCGATCGGACTTTCGCTTGGTCAAACTTCAGCGGTCGTGATTCTAACCTATACGCTCGGCGGGGCTGTCGGCGGCTTTGTCGGCGGCTATACGATCGATCGGTTCGGCCTGGCTTTCACATATGTTATGACCGCGATTTTGATGATCGTTGGCCTGATCATGGCGTTTGCGGCTGGGAATGTGATCCCTGTTCTGCTCCTCGGACGTCTGATCGGCGGAATTGGCGGTGGTATTCCGAATGCGACCGGTCCGAAACTCGTAGCTCTTTGGTTTCCTGGCAAGGAGCGTGCTGTTACGATCGGCTTTATCGGTGGCGCTTTGTCGCTTGGCATCACGATCGGTTTGATGGTGTCGCCACAGATACTTGTACGTTCCGGGAACTGGCATCAGGCAATCACATATGTTGGGTTACTCGTGATCCCGTCCATCATCCTCGCCTTTATTATGCAGAGGGGACCAAAACCGCCCGTGTCTGATCACATGGGTGCCGCAGAGTCGCTAGCCTATAGCACGGGTCTGTTCAAACAGGCGCTGAAAGCACCGGCATTCTACGCAGGCATTCTGACGATTTGGTTTTTCTCTTGGATTCTCAATACTTACAATGATTTGACGCCAGGCAACATCGCTGTAGATGTACCGGCTGGGCTTGGTTATGGACCTGTTGTGGCCGGTCAATTGATGGGGATCTACTCGTTGTTCATGCTAATCGGTGCTTTTGCCAGCGGCTTCATCCTGCACAATCTATTCAAAGAAAACGCGCGTTTATTCACAATTATTAGCTTCATTCTAATCGCGATCTTTTGTGGCTCTGTTCTGATTCCTGCCGTCAACCAGAATATTCCGGTGATGATGCTCTTCTTGGGCATTGCCGGGTTCTTTGCCGGTTGTCCGGTTCCGCTTACACAGGCGTTTATCTCCTTCTCCTACCCGAAGGAGATACAAGGACGTGTAGGCGGAATCTCAATGGGGCTTGGCTTCACAGGCGGTGCGGTCGGCCTTGCAGTCAGTTCGGCGATGTTGCATACGACCGGCAATTATACTCTTTCTATCATCAGTTGCGTCATTGCGGCTGTGGCGGGGGCTTTGATCGCGCTGTTACTGAAAAAACCGGCGGTTTTCAGTGAAAAGCAAGAGCAGGTACGAGAGGAGTAAGACAATGGGAAAATATGATCCTATCATTATCGAAACCGGCGTCCTTATCGTTGGGCACGGACTGGCCGGTTTAGCAGCGGCGCATGCCGTGCGTGATGCAGACCCGAACGCATTCGTTCTTGCGGTCGATAAGGCCAGTCTCGGTTATGGCGGCAAGGCCAACAAGGGCGGCGGACATATCTCGTTCATCCCCCCGGGTAATGAAGAGACTTTTGTTGAATACCATGTGAAGAACAACGGGGAATACCTGAACGACCAAGATACGATTCGGCGCTATGCCCATGCGACGGTCTCGACGATGGATCGCTGGGAAACCTGGGGCGCGGCGTTCACAGGACGCGATATCGCGTTCAATGCCCATCCGACGATTCCGTGGAAAGTGTGTATGGTCGACGGGGACATCCTCCTGAAAATGGCGAAGAAGGCGGAGGCTCGCGGCATCCAATTCATGGACAAGATCGATGTGGTCGATCTGCTTGTGCAGGATGGATGCGTTGTCGGCGCGACCGCATTCTCTGTGCTCGACGGAACGCCGTATCTTTTTAAATCAAAAGCCGTCATCATGGCCAACGGCAACCAAAACTGGGGCATCATGAAGATGTGGTCGTCGGGCCGCGGCGAGGGACTGGCGACCGCCTACCGCGCGGGCGCAAAAATGCGCAACGCAGAGTTTGGCTCCTTCGTGAACATCGTCTCGCTGGATCACGGTCATGTGTCCTACGAAGCCGAAAACTTCATGTACAATGCGGTCGGCGAGAAAGTGGATCCGAATACGCCGCAGATCGAGGGCGCGACTTTTGTGAACGCCTGCGGCGGCGTCGATATCGGTGGCGCCATCGGGATGGTTATGTATTCTCATGTCATGCAGGGTAAAGGTCCGATTTACGAAAATCATGCGGAAAATGATTTCCCGTTTAATCCTTTCGGGCAAATCATCTTTCCAATGCATGGGGAAGCACCGCCAGAGTGGTATCGACCGTTCACGCACAAGTTCGCACACCGGATTTATGACAAAAACAAAGAAACGGCGTACTCGAAAAATGCCGAGACCGACCTCAAAGAGATTGAACCAGGCGTTGTCGGAGAATGTTCGCCCATGGTTGCCGATGAGTACATGCAGAGCAATATACCGGGACTCTATTCGGCAGGCGACATCAGTGCAAATGGGACATCGCTTGCAGGCGCAGTTCCGACGCCGCCAGGACGGGTCAGGGGGTTCGCCATGCTGCATGCCGTGTACACGTCGCTCACGGCAGGCACCGCAGCGGTCTCATACATCAAGGATCTGCCTCTGACGGATGCGGACGAAGCGCAGATCGATCAGCGGTTTGCGGAAATGTTCGCGCCGCTCGATCGTATGGAAGGCACGACGACAGACGAGATCGAAACACGTGTCCGCAGTCTGATGCAGTATGTTCCATACACGAACTTCAAATCGGAGGAACGGCTGAACGAAGCGATGGAAGAAGTCGAAAAACTCAAAGCCGATGTTCGTAAAGTCGTGGCAGCAGACGCGCATGGTCTCGCGAAAGCACATGCCTGTCGCGCGATGGTGCTCTCTGCGGAGATGTTTTTCCGCGGTTCCCTCGAACGTAAGGAGACGAGAGGCTGGCATATCCGTGAGGATTATCCGCAACGTGACGACCAAAATATGCTGAAGTGGATCTATTTTGAACAAGGCAGCGACGGTTCGATGGTCATGGGCGCGGACCGGATTCCGATGGAGGGGTACCGGTATCAACCGGAAGGCTGGGAGACAAAGGAATGACAGTGCCATTTTATGCAAAGAGTCCGGGCAATGCGGGTTATATCAAAAACATGGAAGTGGTCGGGTATCACGACCTGAATGGGGTGATGGCATTCCAGATGGCGCTATACAAGGCTCCGGACGACCGGTATCTAATCTACTGCGGATCTTTCAAGGGTGCCGGGTTTAATATCATCGATGTTACGGATCCGGCAATGCCGAGGTCTGTGAAATTTTTCGAGGTGTGCGATTCTACCGAATACAAAGCGCAGTCTACACCCAAGGTGCAGGTCGCGGACGATTTGCTTTTGGTTGCGCTCGGTGGCGGTATCCCCTATTTACATGGAGTATCGTATGAGGATAAAAACCTGAGCGGTTTACAGATTTATAGCCTGAAAGAAGATCCTGAAACCCCGCGTTTGCTGGCGCACTGGGAAACCGGCATAAAAGATGGTATGGGCGTACACCGTTTCATGTACAATGGCGGACGTTATGTGCATTTGTCGTCGGACTGTGCAGGTTATATAGGACAGATCTACCGCATCCTCGATATTCTGGATCCCATGCATCCCATTGAAATTGGTCGTTGGTGGATGCCGGAACAATACAGTGACGGCATGGAAGACGGGATGTATCCGGTCGGTCATCATGACGAGAAGGATTGGCCGCAGCTACATGGTCCGCCCTATGTGCAGGATGGGATCGCGTACTGCGCCTACTGGGCCGGCGGTGGTATCCTTGTGGATGTGTCGGATGTGACGCGTCCGAAGAAACTCGGACAGATCAAAATGACACCGCCGTTTTCCGGCAAGCTCGCCGGTGCCCGCTGCCATACCTTTCTGCCTTTATCCGGCCGCCCGTATGCGGTATTGACAAACGAAGGCGAGCGCTTCGCTTCCTGGAGCAAAGACGTCATCGACAAGAGCGCGCACCCGGGTGCGCAGCCGCTCAACAGTCTGCACATGATTGATGTGTCCAACCCTATAGACCCCGTGCTGATTGCAGAATTTCCGTATCCTGAAGTACCGCAAGACTACCCTTGGCCAAACTTTAATACAGCCGGTATGGACGGCACACAAGGACCCTTTGGGCCGCACAATATCCATGAGCCGATGGGGAAGCCTTGGCTCGAGGACGACCCGAATAGAGTCTACTGTTGCTACTTTCACGCGGGAATGCGCGTTTACGATGTGAGCGATCCCTATTACATCCGGGAGTTGGGGTATTTCATTCCGCCGAATCCCGAGAGACCCTTGTTCGAAGTGCCAATGCCCGGGCCGCTGCTCGGAACGGCGGAAGACTGTATCGTAGACGACAGAGGCTATATTTACATGGATACGTTTCACGACGGGCTCTACGTCCTTCGCGTGAGTGTATGAAAGGTCTTTTTCGTACATCAGTATTGAAAATTGAAATAGGAGGTCAAACGGGAAAGATTGGCGGTATGACGATGGGACTTGGCATTATCGGAGGTTCTGTCGGCGTCGCAGCCGGATCCGTCGCGCTCCATATCACGGGCGCTTACCATGTATCGGTGCTGATCGTCGTAGGCGTCTGTGTTTTCGGTGCGGTAGTGAGTGCATTTGCAAAGAGGCCAAAATTCGACGGAAAAGTATTTGAATAACGGACAAAGGAGACGATACTATGGAAATGTCAAAACTGCTGATCATTCACAAGATCAATGACGAGAATGACCGTCCGGCGCTGGAGCGCTGGTTCAACCGCTACCACGCGCCCGAGGTCATGACGCAAGCCCCGTGGACGGTGCGCTACGTGATGTATCGGCCCGTGCCGTGCCCGCCTGGTGCCGAGGACTATGGATTCTATGGCTACCGCGTGCATGAAAGCTGGGTTCCCGACAAGTCCGTGCGGCGCGGCGAGCGCGGTCTGCTTGCGATGACGGCACAGCCGGGCGCCTGCGACGCGATCATCATCAATATGCCGTCCGAACCGACGGAGGATTTTTTCGGCGGGAATGCCTGCTATGACGACCATACGATCCTGCGCTGGGTCTGCGCCTTCCGCTATCCCGACAGCATTTCGGCCGAAGAAGGGGAAGACTGGTATCTGAACACGCATGTCCCGGAAGTTCTGAAGCAGCAAAAGCTCACGCGGTTTTTCAGCACGAACGCGTATATGAATCCGGGCAAGAGTATCTTGCCGCAAGGAGAGGATTTCCTCGAGCATGACGACCTATTCTACAAACAGTGGCATCGCGTCTCCGAACTCTGGTATGAATGTAACAATGACTGGCGCGAATCCGTGATCACGAATCCACCTCCCTACACCAAGCCGCCATGGGCAACGCAGGACAGCTATCCCTTCTTTCAGGCAGGTTCCGATTTCATCAGTACGTTCCTGCTCGAAACGCCCGAACGGGATTTCATTAAAGAGAGCAAGGCGCTGTACCTATAACATCGCTTTTAGCACAGATAATACGGGAAATCTGCCGGAACTGATCGATGAAGGGAGAAGGTGAAATGTCTTTGGAAATCAATCCAAGAAATGAATTGCTGAAATTGTACAGGGGTGAAGACACGAAGACGATTCCCACTTGCCGCTACGTGGATGTCGCGTTTGCGCCCGGAGAACGTCCCGCATTACCGTCCATCCCGGGAAGCCAGGGACTTGATTGGTTTGGCGTGAATTGGGAATGCTGTCCGGACTTGTCGTGGGCACCCACGCTCGAAAAGCCCAGGCTAAACGATGTGACAAAATGGAAAGAAGAGGGTGTCGTCCCAACTGCGGAAGCGATCGACGCGCTCGATTGGGATGCATGGGCGGCAATGTGGGAGGAGAAATTCGACCGCAAAAATCATCTGCAGGAAGTCTGGATCACGTCAGGATTCTTTGAGCGGCTGCATAATTTAATGGGTTTCGAAGATTCCCTTTGCGCTTACTACACGGATCCGGATGCGGTTCACGAATTCATGGATGCGATGCTGGTATATAAAAAACATTTATTCCGGAAGATCAAGGAATATCTGAATCCGGACGCTATCTTCCAGATGGACGATTTCGGACACAACAAGAATACGTTTCTCTCACGGGAGATGTGGAAAGAGTTCATTGAGCTGCGGCTTGGAAAACTGATCGACTACACGCATGAACTGGGGCTATTCTACAATTTGCACAGTTGCGGCAATATTATGACGATCCTGGCAGATATCGTGGCGCTCGGACCCGACGCCGTCAATCCGGCGCAGGCCGTGAACGATCTTGTCGAGTACAAACGGATCGTCGGTAATAAGGCGCTGATCATAGATGAGCTAAATCGTCAGATTGTGGATAGCGCGTATTCGCTCGATGCAGATGTGGAACGGGAGATTCGAAAGGGGGTACGGACGTTGGCGGCCGGCGGGCATTATCTGCCACAGATTTTTGACTTTGGCATGGAAGGTGCAAAGGATGTGAACGCAACGCCGGAAGAAGCCAGAGCGAAATTGGTCATCGATGCTACGGCGGAGGAATTGAAATCGCTTGGTTACGAGTTGATTCGTTAGCAGCGAATCAATAGAAATTTGGAGAAAAGAAAACGGCAGGGGAATCCGATTGGTGCGCAATTGATATGCTTGGTTTAGGAAGGGACGTTTATTTTTTGATACGGTTTTGCAAGATTTGAGGAGGTTTCGTTATGGCGATCGAGTTTAATCCTATGAGAAGTCTGATCTTTATCCGTGTGGCGAAAGAACAGTATCGTCACCAGTTGCGTCACTGGCTTTACCGCCATCATATCGCGGACAGCATTTCGCAGTTTGCTCCCTATGTTTCGAAGTATGCCTACTATCCCGCATTACCGGTGCCGCCGGGCGGCGATGTGTTCGGGGCGCACAATTTCATGCTGACCGAGCATTACTGGATGGTCAGCGACTTCGATCCCCACGTAAAAAACAAAACATTCACGGAGTATTTTCCGCCGGAGGTGCTGCGCTGGCAGGGCAATATTCCCGATGTGGATCCGGGGAGCCTGCCCGAAAATTTGGATGGGGACCGCGCCCGTGAGGCGGATTGTGCGGCTGCGGACAACACGACGTCTCCCTTTATCTTTGCCTTTGTTCCGGTTTGGTGGGATGAGGAATTGAAAGGGAAAGGGCGGACACCGGAAGACGGATCGAACTATCGTTGGCTGACGCTCATCAGTTATCCGGAGGGGGTTTCGCAGGAAGACGGCGACAAATGGGTCTTTGGGGATTACCTGCCGGTTTTTCAAAATCACCCGGCGACGACGCGCATTCTGACCAGCCGGGTCCTGCAGGAAGTGAACCATTGCCGTTACAACCGGCTGATTGAGATTTGGTTTGACGGTCCGGAGGAGTGGGATGTAGTTCTTCGGAAAGCGCAGGCATCTATTGCCAAGCCAGCATGGGCAACGGTGGATACCTTTCCTTATCTCCCGAAGTACACCGGATATGCCAGCCTTTTCCTTGGGGACATCGCAGAAAGCGACAATATGACGCAGTATCACGGCTATATCACGATGCGGTAGGCGCGTCGTCATTCTGCAATGATTATAGTCGTGGACTGTATTTTGTTATTAGTATTCTAATTAATATTATCTACGAATTGATAAGCGGAAATATATAATGATATTTTCGTAATGTATCCTTATATTTCAACGTATAATCGAGTAAATATTTGTGCTTGACAAGTGCGGTAATAGGAAGTATATTATCCCTAATAGATAGAATTCTAATTAATAATAGGAGGTGAAATCACTGTGACTTTGCTGTTTTATTTTACCGCAACCGGAAACACTTTAGCCGTGACCCGGCAGCTTGCGGAAAACGCCGAAGATGCACAGTGTATCCGCCTTACAAAAAAGACGGCGGCCGAATATGCGGGGGTGCGCGTGTCCGGGCGGGTCGTGTTTGTTTATCCGGTGTACTGTGCGAATGCACCTTTGATCGTGCGGTCGTTCCTGCGCAGTCTGGACATTGACCCGCATGCCTATGTCTGCTGCATCGCGACACATGGCGGGCAGCCTGGGATCGCGAATCTGGAGATGGCGGAGATCCTGAATGAAAAAGGCATTTGCCGATATCACACGTTTGATGTTGCGATGGTGCATAATGGTCAATTTGTCACAGACGTACCGCCAGAGGATGAGATCGGCCGTTCGTTGGCAGCTGCCAGGGAACGTGTTGACGAAATCGCGGCGCGCATCGATCGGGACGAGACAAACCCGATCCCCGACGCCTCCGTTCAAATTGACGCAGTCCGGGAAAATCCGATGGCGCAAATGGTGATTTTCAGCTTTGATCCGTCTGAGATGCGCAAAGGTTTTTTTACAGACGGGAATTGCACGGGTTGTGAAATCTGCAGACGGGTCTGTCCAAAGGAAAATATTTCGATCATCGGCGGCAAACCCGAATGGGGCTCAGACTGTGAGCTGTGCTTTGCCTGCCTGCAATGGTGTCCGGTTCATACGATTCAATATCACCATCTCCATCACGGCGGGTTCACATCAGAGGACAAAGGACGCTATCACAATCCGGATATACAACTCGAAGACATTTATGTTATCCCATAGCTCAGCGGGAAGGAGGAAAGTATGCATAGAATATTGTATTTCACGGGAACGGGGAATTGTCTGCGGGTGGCGGGTCTCCTAAAGGAAAAGTTTGGGGATGACACGGATTTGCTTCGTGTTTGCAGCGAAACCGCAGGCGCGGAAAAAGAAGAAATATCCGGAACACTGGGCATTGTCTATCCCGTATATAGCGGGAATATGCCCATCATGCTCAAGACTTTTTTGGATGAACTTTCCGTGGATCCGCAGACGTATGTTTATGCTGTTGCTGTGCATGGCGGGATGCCCGGCCGGACAAGTGTTTATATGGAGTCGGTTTTTCAGCAAAAGCAGATGAAGCTGGCGGCTTCGTTTCAAATTCGCCTGCCGCACAACGGGATCCTGCTGTTTGATGCAGAACCGGAGGCACGGCAGAAACTTTGGCTCTCCGGTCTTCCGGCGCGTATCCTGGAAATCTCGGATGCGGTAAAGGAAGAGATGCTGGTGGCAGGGGGCAGCTCTTTCCCGAGCTTGAAAAAGATGGCGGAACTGGGGTTGAAGATTCCGAAAGGATTTGCCCCTCCTAATGTACAGACTGCCCCCAATACGCTTTTTGATCCTGCGCTGCGCGAAAAGGATTTTTGGACAGACGATCGGTGCAGCGGATGCGGAATCTGCGTGAAGGTTTGTCCGGCAGCCAATATTCAAATCCGTGAGGGAAAACCGGAATGGCTCGGGCATTGCGAAAATTGTGTGGCGTGCTTTCAGTGGTGCCCGGAACAATCGATACAGTATAAGGAAGAAACAAAGGAAAGGAGGCGGTATCACAACCCAGATGTTGAACTAAAAGAAATCCTAATTTAAAAACGGAAAACAGGCATTACTCATTGAATAGGAGGTTGGAAATGGAGAATCGGAAAATTTCACTCAAAATATCTCTGTGGCTCGCCGGGATGACGGCGATGACTGCTACGACGGTCATCTCGCCACTGCTCGCAAGCATTGGCGCTACTTATCCCGACGCCGGCGAATCAACGATCAGCATGCTCCAGACGATCACCTCGCTGGTGATGCTCCCGTTCATGCTGTTAGGCGGTGCGTTGAGCCAAAAGCTAAGCAAGAAAAAGATTCTGCTGATCGGTTTCGTGTTGTATACCATCACCGGTATTTGCACTGGGCTTGTCGATAGTATCGGCATGATGCTTTTGATGCGTGCGCTTATGGGCGCCGCGACGGGTCTGATCGGACCGCTTGCCGGGAGTTTGATTGCGGATTTCTTTGACGGCACGGCAAGGGCAAAGATGATGGGACAAATGAATGCCGTTGACGGGGCGATCGGTATCGGGTTTTCGATGATCGCCGGGATGCTCGCCATGACAGATTGGCACAAAGCGTTCTATTTATACGGCGTACTTGTTATCGTCATTATTCTGATCGCGGTAGCGCTGCCGGAATCGGAGCCGGATGCCAAGTTGGCGAAAACCAGAAAGGCGGAGGAAAAGCCGGTATTTACCAAGACCCTTGCCTATCTCGCGATCATTGGGTTCCTGTTCATGGCAATCAGCATCATATCCATGCTCAAACAGTCTTTCTATCTTCAGGAAGAAGGTCTGGGAAACGCCGGTTCTGCAGGGGTTCAGATGGCATTGATGACACTGTTTATGGTGGTGTTTAGTCTTCTGTTTGCCAAGGTGTATAAAGTAACCAAGAATTACACCCTGACGATCGTTGCCTTTTTAACGGCATTGGGATTCTTGCTGATCGTGTTGGCCGGCGTTACCCACCATGTAGAGTTGTTCTACATCGCATCTGCGGTCAGCGGCATCGGAAACGGCCTGATGCTCCCTTACTTTGTGTTGCAAGGCTCCATGGAAGCACCCATCGCACAACGGTCATTTTTTATCGCTCTTTTGATGTGCGGTACCTTCCTGGGACAGTTTGTCGGCGCCTTCCTGCCCGGTATCATTGCAGGGATTACAGGGACAGACAGCCTGCGCGTCCTGTTTGGTGTTGCTGCCGGACTTCTGGTCGTCCTGGCAATCATCACGATCATTCATG
>JAISKP010000109.1 GCA_031260885.1 Eubacteriales Family XIII. Incertae Sedis bacterium | reverse complement strand
AAACATATTTTGAAACAGTGGATGGAGAATATGGGAGACTCTGCACCGCATCTGAAAAGGTCTTATAGTTGATAATATTGCTCAGGACTTCGATTTCTCTCATGTTCATTTCGGTCACCCGGCGTTTCACCTATTGGATGTACATTCATAGGATTCTGAGTTCAGCATACAACAAAAAAAGCTGTTATGGTAATATTATTATTCATTTTAAATTCGATTTTGGAAATTTAAACGAATTTTATTCGATGCGTTGCCGGACCTTCCGCGCCGTACAGGTTCCTATCGTGCGTTCACAACGAAAGCCGTTTGCTATTCACCTCTTTTATTCCCTGTATTTTACATTTCCAACTTTGAAATTAATATGAAGTAATGGAAATCTACATGGACATGATTTTTATTGATAACTTGAATTAAGGGGAATATACTAATAGCGAAATAGACATTATTGAAACGGCAAATTGTGACGGCAAATTGTGACGGGAATACTGATATTATGAATCAATACCCACATCTATTTCGGCCCCTAACAGTCAAAAAGACTGTTTACAGAAATCGTATTTTTTCTCTTCCAAATAAAGGAAAGCCTGCGCATTCAGACGGAACGCCAAGCGATTTATTCATCGAATATTTAGCAACCAAAGCCCGGGGCGGAGCGGCTCAGGTTACGGTAGGCGATACATCTGTAGATCCGGAGTATGCACGCGGAAGATGGGCGCCTTTAAATACAAGCAAGGAAAATTATGGTTTTCTGAATGAGGCGGCATTTGCGATTCAGCAGTATGGTGCGGTCGCGAGTATTGAACTCAATCACAGCGGCAGCCATGCAAATCCACCCGGTAAAAATCCGGTGGGTCCGGTTTCCTATAGACGTGAAGACGGCGTGCATGTAGATGCCGTAGACGATTCCATGATGAAACGCATCGCGGAACGTTTTGCCGGTTGTGCGCTGGACATTAAAACGATCGGGTTTAATGCGGTTTTGTTACATGGCGGTCATGGCTGGCTGTTGGGCGAATTCCTCTCACCAAAGACAAATGTGCGCACGGATCAATTTGGCGGTACATTAGAAAATAGAGCAAGATTTCCCATGATGGTGGTCGATGCAGTGCGTGCGGCGGTAGGTTCTGATTTCCCGATTGAATACCGCATTAGCGGCGCGGAGCTTCTGGACGGCGGACTTACGATAGAAGAGTCTTCCGCATTCATCCGCATGATTGAAGACCGGATCGATCTGGTGAATGTGTCGGGCGGCGTGGATACATATCCGCAATGGGCGGTTCATGTACAACCGACGATCTTTCTGCCCAACGGCTATCATGTAAAATGGGCGGAACGAATCAAACAGGAAGTTTCCATTCCTGTCATCGCGTTGGGCGGTATCAACACACCGGAACTCGCCGAGCAGATTCTATCGGAAGGCAAGGCAGATGTGATCGGGATGAGTCGGGCGATCCTCGCGGATCCGAACTTTCCAAAAAAGGTCCTCGAACATAAATCCGATGATATCGATATCTGCATCCGCTGCATGAGCTGTCTGGAAGACGCTTCGGTGAAACGCGTGATCGGATGCGCTGTGAATCCCGGCGTCGGACGGGAGGCGCGGCTGTCTATGGAATATGCCGTGAAACCGCAGCCCAAAAAAGTGCTCGTCATTGGCGGCGGGATTGCCGGCATGAAGGCGGCGGTTACCGCGGCGGCAAGGGGACACGATGTGACCTTGGCGGAGCAGCGCAGTGAACTTGGCGGCATTATGAAATTTACGGACAACGACACGCTGAAAATTGATCTGCGAAACTATAAAAATCATCTGATCGCACAAATGATGAACGCAAACATCGAACTGCTGCTCAATATGCCTATTACAAAGGACAATGCGGCGGAATACGATGCAGATGCGATCCTTGTGGCAACCGGTTCCGAACCGGTATCGCTCTCCGTAACAGGGTGGGATTTACCGCACGTTATGCATGTGTTGGATGCATATAACCGTATTGATACGCTCGGAAACAGAATCGTGATCATCGGCGGTGGTCTCGCAGGGTGCGAGACCGCTGTAGAACTTGCACGAAGAGGTCATCATGTGACGATTGTGGAAGTGATGCAGGGATTTGCGAGAGACGCAAATCATTTTGTAGCCGAAGCGTTGAGACAAGCATTGGAAGCGACCGGTGTCACTTGTTTGGATCGGACAGTGTGTTCACAAATCACTGATGCGGATGTATATTTAGAGATAGAAAATGCCGAAGCGCGCATTCTTCCGGCGGATCATGTACTCTATGCCATCGGCATGAGATCCCGCAATGCGCTTCTCGCCCATTTGCCGGATGATGCAGGGGCAGTGATCCCGATCGGCGACTGTGTCAGACCACGTCGGGTAAATGAGGCGGTATTTGATGGATATTTTGCTGCAATGAATTTGTAGTGGCAAAAATATAGAAAGCTATTGGCGTTGAAAGGAGAAATGAAAATGAAGGTAAAGAGTGTAATGACAGTACTTCTCGCATTGGTGATGGTATTTGCTTTGGCTGCATGCGGCGGCGGTAGCGATACAGGAGCTTCTGCGGGAAATTCCACGGCCGGTTCCTCGACGAGTGACGAGAGTGTGGTAGACGATACGGTATATACCTTGAGTTTTTCGTCAAGCCGTCCGTTGGGAAGCACGCGCAACATCCAGATCGAAGAGGTGTTGAAGCAGAAACTTGAAGAGAAATCGAATGGCAGGCTGACGATTCAAATCTATGAAAACAACACGCTTGTCGCACAGAAAGAACTGCTGGAAGGTATGGCCGGCGGAACGGTGGATATGGGCTACTTGGTCGGGACGATGTATGCAGGTCAGTTCCCCTACTCGGAACTGTTCGGCACACCGGGACTTGTCTACGACGGCATTGAAGGCACCGATAAAGTGCTGGATGAATTCATGAATGCATACCCGGATCCGATCTATCAGGATTTCAAGATTCTGGTTCGTTATTCCATCGGACAGATGGGACTTGTTTCTGTAAAGCCCGTAAAGACGATTGCGGATATCAAAGGACTTTCCATCCGTTCGACATCGAGCTTTGTTCCATTCTATGAGGCACTCGGTGCCAGCACGATGAATCTATCCGCCGGAGAAGTCTACGAAGCGCTGAAAACGGGCGTTATCGGTGCGACAAATACCGGACTCGCGGGTGCGGGCAGCAACAAGCTGGGAGAAGTCGCAAACTCGTTCACGCCGCTTCCGATCCTCTATGGGGACGAATTGCTGGCGATGAGCATCAAGGCATACAATTCGCTTCCTCCTGATCTTCAGGCAGTGGTGGATGAGGTAGGCGAAGAGATGAAGGCTGTTGAAACAGCATTTACAATTTCAGAAGAGGAAGCAGCGATTAAATTGATGTCGGATTCAAATTCGGACTTCGCCGTATATGAACTATCCACTGCAGACATCGCGAAACTCGCTGAAATCGCCGCCCCCATGCTTGAAGCGAAGGCAAAGGAACTGGATGCTGCCGGTTTGGACGGAACAAAAGCGCTGGAATGGCTGAGAGAGCATTCCGTGAAGGTGAATTGAGGCGCGGATATTATCGGACATTGTTTGTTTGGGAGGGAAATGTTCATAGGACGTTTCCCTCTTAAGCCAGTCGGAGGATCAAAAGATGATAAACAAATTTCTCGATAAGGCATCCATTGTCCTGCTCAGGGTCAGCTCTGTTTTGATCTGGATCATTATGGCGGTCATGGTTATCAATATACTGGGACGAGCCATTTTCAACTTACCCCTTAAAGGGACGACTGAAATCGTCACGTACGGCATTATGCTCGCCATCATCTTGGCCCTCGGCAGAACCGGATTTTTACAAAAGCATGTCGCGGTTACAATCGTGCAGGACATGCTCCCCCCGAAAGCTAGGGCTATCCTCAAGTTCTTTACGGGCATCGTTTCCATGGGCGTATTTTTGTATCTCACTTATTTCTATTTTTCATCAATATCATCCATTAATGCTGCGGGACGGGTAACAGAAGTGTTCAGATTCCCCTACGCGATCATCTATCTGATCATCGGCGTCGGCATGTTGCTGGCAACGCTGTTGTTTCTCTATCATGCATGCGTCTCACTCCGTCCGCTGTTCGGAAAGACGGAGGGCGATGGCAAGCCTAAGATTGAATCGGATACGAAGTCTGCGGAAGCCTGAACATATGTTCACTTGAAAGGAGTATAAATAATGGACTTTCCTATTATGATAGGTCTGATTATGCTGGTAGCCTTCCTCATCACGCTCTTTGCGGGATTTCCGGTTGCCGTGTCTATGATCATTTGCGGTGTGGTTGGCTGTATGTTCCTCCTGCGGGATCCCATGTCCGCATTTACTTTTCTCACATCCGGCGTCGTAAGCACGTTTACGAGCTACTCCATATGCGTTGCGCCGATGTTCATTCTGATGGGAGAACTCGCCTCGGAAACGGGGCTCGGGGCGAATTTGTTCGCTGCTTTACAGACACTTGTCGGACGTACCAAAGGCGGGCTTGCCAGTGCCGTTCAGGTCGTGTGCGCGATCTTCGGTGCAATTTGCGGATCCGGATCCGCTACATCAGCGATGATGTGCCGGATCGCATATCCGGAAATGCGTAAATACAATTATTCGCAAAAACTTGCGGCTGGATGCATCGCGTCAGGTTCATGCCTTGCGACGCTGATCCCGCCCAGCGTGCTCTTGATCACATACGGAATTGCGGTGGAAGAATCGATCGGCAAACTCTTTGTCGGCGGCATCATTACCGGAGTTGTGCTGATGCTTCTGTTCGTTATTACGATACAGATCTGGTGCAAGCTCAATCCCAGTATCGCGAGCCAAGGCGAAAGAAGTACGATGAAAGAGAAATGGATTGCGATACGAAAAGGGAATTTTATAGAAATCGTACTCATTTTCGGCTTTTCGATGGGCGGCATGTTCATCGGTTGGTTCACGCCTACCGAAGCCGGCGCCGTCGGCACTGCGGGGATGCTGATCGTGTCGATTCTTTTCAAACGTCTCAAATTTAAGATGATTGTAGACGCTGCAGCACATACGCTGACACTTTGCGGGATGATGTACTGTCTTCTTGCTGCATCGACGGTCTTCGGGAAGTTCTTCACGCTTACGATGATCCCGAAAGCGCTTGGAAACCTCGTTTCGGATCTGGCGCTTCCGAACGTTGTGGTCATCTTGATCATTACAATTATCTACTTGATCTTGGGTTGTTTTGTGGATGCGCTTCCCCTTATGCTCCTGACCGCACCGATTTTCCTTCCTGTCATGCAGGTGATGGGCTACAATCCGGTATGGTTCGGCTGCTATGTAGTCGTCTTGATGGGATTGGCAGCTGTCACGCCGCCCGTTGGGATTTCCTGCTATATTACCGCCGGATCCATCGAAGAGAAGATCGAACTGATGACGGTGTTCAAAGGGAGTATACCGTTTATCTTCGCTTTTGTCGCTGACGCATTGCTGATGGCATTTTTCCCGGGCATCGCGACTTGGCTTCCGGAAATCATGTACACTTAGATCTTGGAATAACGGTGAGGAGGATTTACCGGTATGAGTAACGAACTGCAAACCTTTGTCTCTGTCGGAGACATTCTGATTCAATGCGAGAGCGACACAAAGGATCTCTTTGACGGTGTCCGCGGCGAAATCTCCGGCGCAGATATCGCGCTCGGGCAACTGGAGTCCGTCTACACGGACCGCGGGCAACCGACCTATGTGGATCCTTTTGTTACACAGGTAGCCGGAATGCCGCCGCATCAGATAAAAGATATCAGGGATGCAGGCTTTGACGTACTGACGCTCTGCGGAAATCACGCGTGGGATCTGGGACGAGAAGGCGTGGAAGATACAATCGCCGCTTGTGACAAGTATGGTCTTATCCATACGGGTGCAGGAATGAATCTGGAAGAAGCGAGACGCCCCGCGATCGTGGATGTTCACGGCGTGAAGTACGGATTTCTGGGGTATAACTGTACGGGACCGGCCGGATCATGGGCTCAGGAAGACAAACCGGGATGCAATTATATCCACTCGGTTACGGCTTTCGAATATCCCGTGCCCAATATCGGTGGTATTCCGGCGCGGTATTCCTATCCCGTCGAAGACGATCTGGAGCGCATGCAGCGCGCGGTGAACGATCTGCGGGAGCAGGTGGATATTCTATCCGTAAGCATTCACAAAGGCGTCGGATTCATTCCGGCAGCGATCAGTCTGCACGAGCACATCATCGCACGCGCTGCGATTGATGCGGGAGCCGACGTGGTCTTCGGACATCACGGACACCTGCTGAAAGGCGTGGAAACGTACAAAGGCAAAGCAATCTTTCACGATCTGGGAAATTTTATGGCGGCCGGTGATCTGAATGGGGAGAAGTATTTCCGCTACGGAAGCAAAAAAGAACATCGTGTGCAAAATAAAAGCTACACCTATGAGCAGAAGATTCAGCGTGAAAAGGAGTTTAATCTCAGAAACGGAGGACCTTTCGTATGGGGTCCGCTGGGCACGACGGTAAGTTGGCCGGTACCTGAAACGATCTATACCATGATTGCCAAGTGTTACGTAAGAAATAAGGTGATCGAGAAAGTCACCTATGTCCCGTGTATCTTTGACGATGACGGCTATGTGACAATTTTAACGGCCGCGCAGGAAGAAGCACAAAATCTGTTTACTTACATAAGCAACATCACGGCGCATGCGCACATGGACACAAAATATGAATGGGACGGCGACGAGATTCGGATCGTGTTTTGATCACTGAATAAAAGTAAAATTGCGAAATATAGAATGCGAAAGGGCGGCGATGCAGTCCGGACCATGATCCGGCAACTAATGCGCCGTCCGTTTTTTATGAATAGTCGCGGCGATGTATATGATGAGAAAGAGAATCATCGAAATACAGGTCGACCGAAACGTCAGCGGATAGCCGAGTTTCGTCACAACGAAGCCGAGAATGATCGATCCGGTGCCGATCCCGATGTCATAGAAGTTGAAATGAACAGCGCTTGCAACGCTGCGCCGATCCGCCGCCACGCTCGTGAGAGACCATGTTTGGATCGTGGGGGACAGGGTCCCCATGCCGATGCCGCTAAAGACGGAGGCGATGAGCAATCCGCCTGTGGTATGAGAATAGGACATCACCACCAAGGATAATAATATGCCGATTCCGCCTACGATAATTAAGATCGTATGACCTCTTCTGTCATACAGTTTGCCCGTGAAATATTTTGTAAAGAAGGATATCACGGTTTGAGAGATGTAGTAATATGAAAAGTGTTTTATCGCCTGATCGACGGCCAGTAGAGGCAGAAAGCTCTGCTCGGCAGCGCGGCAAATGCCAAAGAGAAGGAGGAGAACTGCCTGTAGTTTAAGTGCCGGATCAAATATCCTGTTCCCGAATCCCCGCATGATGTCGGTAAATCCTCGATTGATCTTTGCGGGAGGGCGCGCGGCAAGCTTTGGCTCGGATCTGAACGTCAGGAGACAACTGAGTGCGAGCAGCATACCGCAGGAAGAGGCGATGAATGTCGGGAGGAAGCCAAAGTGTTCCATGATAAAGATGCCGGTCGCGGGACCGAGCGCAATCATGGCAGAACTCCCCATCCCGTAGTAGCCGATTCCCTCCCCGCGCCGTGCATCCGGCAGGTAATCTGCCGCCAATGTGGAGCATATTGTAGAGATCGCGCCAAATCCAAGACCCTGAAACGCGCGTAAGATGAATATGCTCGGGAAGGATACCGCGAGGTAACAGGGCGCGGTCACGACCAAAATCAAGCATACGGCCATGCGCAGCAGCGTCGTCTTTTTCATATACAGAATCAGGGTGGGGACGAAGAACCGC
>JAISKP010000091.1 GCA_031260885.1 Eubacteriales Family XIII. Incertae Sedis bacterium | reverse complement strand
CACTCGGGAATCCCACCATATTATGGAAAACATGTTGCAGTCATGCTTTCCAATTGGAGCTGGCGGAGGGAATCGAACCCCCAACCTGCTGATTACAAATCAGCTGCTCTACCGTTGAGCCACGCCAGCATATCGTAGCAATTGACCCTGTTAGCAGAAAATTTGTTGGCGACCTGAACGGGGCTCGAACCCGTGACCTCCAGCGTGACAGGCTGGCATTCTAACCAACTGAACTACCAGGCCATTTAAGTCATATTCATACAGCCAAAACTGTGGAATATGGTGGGCGTAACAGGGCTCGAACCTGTGACCCCATGCTTGTAAGGCATGTGCTCTCCCAGCTGAGCTATACGCCCCGGTAATGCGGCTCTGCGGGCAGGGTCTCGTGCCCATCGGCTTTGTCACGACCGATCATTGTTGGCTCCAAGGGTGGGGCTTTGCAGTCTTTGTTTCACAAACTCTACCCTTTGATCCAATGGCTCCAAGGGTGGGGCTCGAACCCACAACAACCCGGTTAACAGCCGGGGACTCTACCGTTGAGCTACCTTGGAACAACACTCATTTTTATGAGCCGATAAATATCTTAACATACCCCCATAATCGTGTCAACGAAACAAAATGAACAGGGAAAAAATAATAATTGCATATTTTTTTCGGAATGTTGCCCAGGCAACATACTTTTAAATTCTCAAAACGTATAATGATCTTGAAAAGCGAATACCTCCTGCCGAAACAGCTTTCCTCTCACGCAAGAAGTCGCTTCTCCAAACAAATATCCCATGCTTGTTTGAATGAAAAAGGACCTTCGGGTCTTTTTTCATATGTACATTTCAGTCTTCAAATCTGGAAAACATGGCTTCATCGAGAATTTCAAAATGCCCCTTATGCACATTTATGATTCCTTCCTGTCGCATCAAACTGAGTTCATGGGACAGAGAACTTCGGTTCACACCGAGATACTGTGCAAATTGTTCGCGATCCATGTTGATCTCAAAGACCGAGTTGTCCGTTTTTCGGCTCATATTGCGCAAGAATACGACGATGCGCGCGCGAAGTGACTTTTTATAGAGGACGTCAATTTTATATTGTTTCTTGATATTCTCATCTGCGAGCAAGCGAATCAGATTCCGCGTAGTTTTTGTCATCAACCTGTCGGAAAAAACATTGTTCAGAAACACATTCACATTAAACTCTGCAACATCCGAGACCGTGACGCTGCTAACGCGAAGATGGCTTTTTTGGTTTCTCGTACAGGCGACATCGAGTCCGATCAGATCATCCTTCGTGTATACTTCGACAAGTTCCATTGATCCATCATAGTGATATCGTTCCCCTTTAAATTTTCCTGAAAGGATATAGACGAAAGTATCCTGAATATCGTCTTCATCAACCAAAATTTCGCCCTCCGTCAATGTGCGGAAGACCGGAATTGCTATTTTATTCAAGCTATCAAATTCCGCATCGGAAAAATCACGGTAAAGCGTACTTTTCCTGAGCCGATGTTCCCAATTATCATTTTCTGTTTCACTGTTAAGTGGCATTTGGTATAAACCTTACGTCTTTATGTATTGTCGAAAGGAATTCAGCAGTCCCATTCGACAATCCCAATATAGCGATTTTCAAGTCTTCCTCCTGCTCGCTCGCTGCAGAAACAATAGCGGATATATCATTCGAATACGTGATTTCGTTCAACGTATATCCCGATTTTTCACACAGAAATTTCAACCGCTCCAGATACGGATAGGTGATCCGTATACGCATCTCTGTCGCTTCCCGAACCGCTGCGGTACCTGCGTCCGCAAGTGCCGCCTTTGCAGTCTGCGTATAGGCTCTGACCAGACCGCCCGTTCCGAGTTTTATTCCGCCGAAATAACGTGTGACCATAATTGCGGTGTTTGTAATATCCTCACTTATGATCATCTGTAGAATCGGTGCGCCCGCTGTGCCTTGGGGTTCCCCGTCGTCGCTCGCCCACTGCATCTGCTTCTTGTCTCCGATCACAAGCGCCGGTACATTGTGTCTTGCTTCACGATGCTCTTTTCTGATTTCAGCGAAAAAATGCTCGGCAACTTCCCGCGAATCGGCGGAGATGATGTGCCCGATGAATCTTGATTTTTCGATGGTGACTTCGGAGAAGCCAGCCCCTGCAACCGTCCGATATTTGAGCAAAGGATTTTTGTCCGATCTCAGAAGATCGTCTTCTTCAGTTCTTCAATAAATTTATTGTTCAACACTTTGATATGCGTACCCTTCATGCCGAGCGACCTCGATTCGATCACACCCGCACTCTCAAGTTTGCGCAACGCATTGACAATGACAGAGCGCGTGATGCCCGAACGATCGGCAATCTTGCTTGCAACGAGAAGTCCCTCTGTGCCGTTGAGCTCGCTAAAGATCTGTTGAATCGCTTCGATTTCGGAATAGGACAACGTACCGATCGCCTTTAGGACAGTTGCTTTCACACGGTCTTCCTCATCCTGTTCGAGTTTGAGGCGCCGTTTGATCTCAAGCCCGACGACCGTTGCGCCATATTCTCCCAAGATCAGGTCCTCATCCGTAAATTCAGGCGCATACCGCGTCATGATCAGCGTTCCGAGGCGCTCGCCACCACCCGTAATTGGCACCACAGTATGTAGTTTATCGTATGTGTCATAATCGTATTTGAAGATCTTTAGTGCTTCTTCACCTTGGAGGTTCGACACCGTCGAGGTTACCTTCAACAACTCGTCATTGTATTCGTTTGGCAACTTCTGAATGCCGGTTTCAGGGTCATCGATCGCTGCACTGTCCGACCGAATCGAATAATACACACCGATCACCTGTCCGTGATAATTCGTCACATAGACGTTTGCGTCCATAAGCTCGCTGAGTATTTCGCTCAGATCGTCATAAGAGAATACACCTGTTGTGCTCTCCTGCAGAACCCAGTTGAGTTTTCTTACTTTTTCAAGCGCTGAAGAAGCCATTATTCTTTCCCCCTTTTTCTAAACAATACACTGCATCGCCGATACACATTTCAAACACAGATTACTGTGTCAACATAATCTTACAGTATTTTCTATTTTATTATATAGCAAATGAAGACCTTGTAAAGATAAATATTTTGAAAAGTCAAAATATTATTATTCCCAGACACAATTTCGAAGGTATCCGTTTTCAGCACAACCACAAAACTACAGGGAGATCAGTTTCCCTGTCTCCCTGCAATACCGTTTCTCTCCAAAATCACTACAAAATGTAACGATCCAAATCATCCTCAAGGATGCGTCCGATGAACTTATCCTTCACATACTTCGAATCAATGACAACCTCGTTCACCTCGATCTCGTCCGGAATGCTGAACGCGATGTCCTCAAGCAGCTTTTCCATGATCGTATGCAGACGTCTTGCGCCGATGTTTTCCGTCTGCTCGTTCATCTTGAACGAGATGTCGGCGATCTCGTGCGCGGCATCGTCCGTAAACGTGATCTTGACGCCTTCCGTTTCGAGCAGCATCTTATGCTGTTTTAAAAGCGCGTTCTCCGGCGCGGTCAGAATCTGTACGAAATCCTCCTGCGTCAGGTTTTCGAGCTCGACGCGGATCGGAAAACGTCCCTGCAGTTCCGGAATCAGATCCGTGGGCTTTGCGGTGTGAAACGCACCTGCACCGATGAACAGGATGTGATCCGTCTTGAGCGGACCGTATTTCGTGTTCACGACGCTGCCCTCGACGATCGGCAGGATATCCCGCTGCACGCCTTCTCTGCTGACGTCCGCACCTGAGCGGAATGAGCCGCCCGCGGCGATCTTGTCGATCTCGTCGATGAAGATGATGCCGTTCTGTTCCGCCGCTTCGATCGCCTCGGAAGTCACCTGTTCCATATCGATCAGATTCTGCGCTTCTTCTTCCCGTAAGATCTTCCGCGCGTCCTTGACGCGGACATTCTTCTTTTTCTTTTTCTGCGGTCCGCCGAAGGCGTCGAAGATGTTGCCGATGGCGATGTTCATGCCCTCGTTGCCCATATCGAGCTGATTTTGCTGCGGGCGATCCGTCACATCGATCTCGATGAACTGCTCGTCGAGCAGACCGTCCTTGAGCTGTTGACGCACCTGTTCCCGCGCGAGTTCGACATCCGATTCCGTCTTGTCGCTCTGTGTGGTCTCGGGTTCCGGCGCTTTATTCAGCTGACCGCCCCTGATGAAGTCAAACGGACCTTTGATGCCGCCGCTGCCACCCGCAGCGGATTTCTTCTTGCCGGGGACGATCGCCTCGACGATGCGCTCCTCGACGATCTCGTCCGCGATGCTGTACTTTTCTTCGAGGCGCTTCTGCTTCGTGATGCGGATCGCCGCCTCCGCGAGATCGCGGATCATGGAGTCGACGTCTCTGCCGACGTAACCGACCTCTGTAAACTTCGTGGCTTCTACCTTGACGAACGGCGCATCCATGAGCTTCGCAAGTCTCCGTGCGATCTCGGTCTTACCGACGCCCGTGGGTCCGATCATCAGAATGTTCTTGGGCGTGATCTCCTCACGCATCTCATCGGGGAGAAGACTTCTGCGGTAACGATTTCTGAGCGCCACCGCGACGCTTTTCTTCGCTTGATTCTGTCCGATGATGTACTTATCGAGTTCCGAGACGATTTCTCTCGGCGTCATATTGTAAAGAGGATTACTCATCTGCGTTACCTCCTTCCGTCCCTGCCTGCAGTGCAGTCCCTGTGTCCGTCGGTGTTTCACCGGTGGTCGCTTCAGGCTGCGTGGCCGCTGTAATTTTCGCCGGTTCCGCGCCGCCGGATCTTTCGGTAAGCGCCGCCACATCAGCCGGATCCAGTTTCTCGACCGAAATGTGATCGTTCGTGTAGACGCAGATCGAAGAAGCGATCTGAAGCGCTTCCCGCACGATGCTCTCCGCATCCATGTCCGTATGATTGTATAATGCGTTCGCGGCGGCATAGGCGTAATTCCCGCCCGAGCCGATCGCAACAAAATTCTGATCCGGCTCGATGACCTCGCCGTTTCCTGAAATCACGAGCAGACTCTCTTGATCCGCAGCCACCATCAGTGCCTCCAGATTGCGGATCGCCTGATCGGATCGCCAGCTCTGCGCAAGCGCAACGGCAGCGCGTTTCAGATTTCCGCCGTGCTCCTCCAGCTTCTTCTCAAACCGTTCCGTCAGCGTAAACGCATCCGACACGGACCCGGCGAAGCCGGATAGCACCGTATTTTTATATATCTTGCGGACTTTTTTGGCGGTGTGTTTCATCACCACCGTTTCGCCCATCGTAACCTGACCGTCACCGCCGATGCAGACGTCGCCATCGCTCCGCCGCACTGCAACGATCGTCGTCGCATGAAATTGACCCATATGCGATCTCCTCTCTATCAGTCATTGTCAGCACTCTTGCTCGGTGAGTGCTAAATCTATTTTACAATAAAAAAATCAATTGTCAATATCATTATTACCACGGCACTTAAATATTGGATGTCGTGGTGGTCTTTTTACCGATCTGCTTTGTTGCCGAAAGCCTTACATACAACCAGTATGCGCAGTTTCGGCGTCGCGCATATCGGCAAAAATCCTCAACACTTTGATCCAATATTTAAGTGCCGGGGTAATACAAAAAGAAGTAATACCGCCGCGCCTCTTGATGTCCAGCATGGTAAAGCACCTGGAGCAATATAGGTGCCGTTACAAAAAGAAGTAATGC
>JAISKP010000207.1 GCA_031260885.1 Eubacteriales Family XIII. Incertae Sedis bacterium | reverse complement strand
GAAACCGCAAACATAAAAAACCGATCAGGTCAGCATGACATCGACCCGGCGGACAATATCGCTGCAGAGGAAGGGACAAGAAACGTAAATGAGGAAAGTCGAAAAGATCGGAAAAATATTATTTCTAACGGTATGTCTTTCGGTGGTGCTGTTTGCATCGGGCATCTCCGCATTTGCCTCAAGTCCGGGAGCGCCTGACCCGGCCAAAGATCTGTTGGTGCTTACCAATCTGGACGATATACAAGGCGACACGCATTTACAGGTTCAAAATGTCGGTTTCAAACTGGAATTCGACGGAAACGTAACCGCGGAATCGGTACAAGGCATCAACGCCGGAGCCTTTATTTTTACGGCGCTCGCCGTAGCGGATGAGGAGACGGAAGTTGTCGGAAATATAGAAATTCCCGTCCAAGTCAATTTCAGCCCAAGTGATGAAAACTATATCCTCGTTACCGTGCATCCGGAAAGCGGTATGCTCCAACCGGCCAGCGACTTCGAACTCAAGATCAAAGGCAATTTATCCGCTGCGGATGGCAGAACGCTGGGCGAAGATCTGGTAATTTCCGTAAAGACGGTTGACACCTCCGCAAATACGAAGATCTATATGCTTCTGATGGTGCTCATGGTCGGCGGCATGATCGCGATGACCTTTATCTCCAACAAGCGCAAAGCGAAGAATGCGGCGGAATCCGGTCAAAAGGAAAAGGTCGTCAATCCGTATAAGCTGGCGAAGGAAAAGGGGATCAGCGTCCAGGAGGCGTTGGTCATCATCGAAAAGGATCGACAGAAACGTGAAAAGCGTCTTGCCGAAGCTGCGGCGGCGAAGAAAAAAGAGGAACTGATCGCGATTGAGAAATCAACGCATTATCGCGTAAAAGGCGCGCGTCCGGCATCCGCCGGCGGCAGCACCTACAAGACCGGCAGGAAAGCGCTCGCGGAGAAAAAGGCAAAAGAAGAAGCTGCGCGGCGTGCAAAGGGCACGACGAATCCCAAAGGGAAAAACAAGGGGAAATCCAAAAAATAGTTAGATGGATAGCATTTCCGTAAAGGCATTTGCAAAGATAAATCTGTCGCTTGACGTGACCGGAAGGCGCGCCGACGGATATCATTTGATTCGCTCCGTCATGCAGGCAATCGACCTCTGCGACGTCGTCACGGTGCAGACCTGCACCGGAACCGAAGACCGGATCTCGTCCGAGCCGTCCATCGCGCTTTCGGTGGATTACGCATCCGAAATACCACCGGCGGAGAATCTCCCTACGGACATCTCAAATACAGCCTATAAAGCCGCCGCCGAAATGGCGGTCTGCTTCTCAATATCGAACCCGCACATCAAAATTCACATTCAGAAAAATATACCCGCGTCCGCCGGTCTGGCAGGGGGTTCCGCCGATGCGGCGGCGGTGATTCTTGCGCTCAATAAGGTCTGGCAACTGAATGCCGACCTCGCAGCACTGAACGAAGTCGGGCTGCGTGTCGGTGCGGATGTACCGTTTTGCCTCGCCGCCGCTGCAAAGAACAATCCATTGCTCGGTCTCAGCGAAGATCCGCTCGCTTCGTCCGCCGCGCTTTGCGAAGGCATTGGTGAAATCCTGACGCCGCTGCCTTCCGCCAGGGGAGAAGCGATCCTCCTCAAGCCCGCACTTGCCGTATCGACCGCGCGCATCTACAAATTGTTTGATGAAAAGAGCGCTCCTGAAGAAAGACCTGACACGGAAACGCTCATCCGATATCTGAAGTCGGATCCGGCGAGTCGGACGAATCTGACACAGCTTACAGGCAACATGATCAATGTGCTTGAAGAGATCACAGCGTCGGAATATCCTGTTGTCGCCGAAATTCTGTACGCGGTAAAAGAGACGATCCCTGCTGACCGCATCATGATGAGCGGTAGCGGTCCGACCGTATTCGCCTATTTCGGTTCGCAGCGACCGCTTGAAAACGCCTGTGCGGTGCTGCGCATAAAAATGCATAAAAACAGCGGGCTGCGAATAATTATTACAAAACTCCTGTAGTGATGTTTTTTTCGGGAGATTTGGGTATAATATAAAGTAGTATAAACCGATTTGGTATTGGCACGTTATGGTGCCGATATCTTCTTGTTTGACGATTGGAATTACGATGGCAAAGAAAATTTTGATTATAGATGACAGCCCTTTTTTCAGAGGACAGCTCAAACTGTCGTTGAGCAGAGAGTATGAAGTGATCGAAGCCGGCACCGGTGCCGAAGGACTCGATCTCGTAAAAATGGAGAAGCCTGATCTTGTGTTGCTCGATGTGGTCATGCCCGATTACAGCGGCTTTGAAATCTGCCGGATACTTCGTGAATCCGAGAGCAATAACCTCATGCCGATCATCATGATCACGTCTCAGGACGCGCAGGAAGATATCCTCGTCGGTCTCGAACTCGGTGCGGACGATTATGTGAAAAAACCCTTCAATGAGCGCGAACTTTTGAGCCGGATCAAGAACATCTTCCGCAGAATCGACCGGAACCGCAATGCAAATCCGCTGACGGGTCTGAATGGGAACCTTGAAATCCAGCGTGATATCACGAGCCGGATCACAAAGGGAATCGGCTTTGCGGTCATCTACGTCGATCTCGACAACTTCAAGGCCTATAATGACGTATACGGATTTTCCAATGGGGACAGGATCATCGTCTTGACTGCAGACATCCTCAAGGATCAAGTTGCTCTTTTCGGCAACAATGACGATTTTGTCGGTCACATCGGCGGAGATGATTTCATCGTCGTCTCCACGCCAGACAAAGCCGCAAAAATATGCGAAGAAATCATCGCTGATTTCGATGATAAGGTTCTGAACTTCTATAACGAAGAAGACCGAAACGCCGGTTGCATCACCACGAAGAACCGCAAAAATGAAATTGACACATTCCCGCTCATGTCCATTTCGCTGGCGGTGATCACGAATGAAAAACGGGAAATCAACAGCTATGTCGAGGTCGGTGATATCGCTTCCGACGTCAAGAAAAAGCTCAAAACCATGCCGGGCAGCAATTATTTCTTTGATCGCCGCACCGATGAACAGCACACTACCTTCGAGGCGCCGATTTCGCAAACCACTCAGAGTTATAACGGTTGATCTGAGTAGAAATGGTTTCGATCTTTATAAAAATCATCAGCATATTTGTTATTGTTCTTATCGGATATCTCGTAAGCAAGGTCGGATGGCTACCCGTCGACTCCAGCAAATATCTTTCCAAAGTTGTCGTAAACATCGCGGCACCTTGTGCGATTGTGAGTTCCTTAAGCCAACAGAACTTAGATGCGGAGGGGCTCGGAACGCTGTTCATGCTCTCGGGCTTTTCAATCGTTCAGTTTCTCTTCTGCCTTGCTGTCGCACTCCTTTTTCTCAAAGTGATGAAGGTCGAACAGGATGAACGTTGTATTTACAAAAACGCCATTCTATTCAGCAACTGCGGATTCATGGGATTTCCGGTCGCCCTTGCGATCTTCGGGGCGCAGGGTTTGTTCTATCAGGTGCTGATCAACTGTATCTACACGTTCTTCATGTTCACCGTCGGCGTCAGCAATGTGCGCCCCCGCTCAAAGCATTCACAGACCTTCCTTCATAAAATTGGTGTCCTTTTGCGGGACATCATCAGCCTTCCCGTGATTTCCATGGTCATCGGGATGGTGATCTTATTGCTTCACATTCCCGTCTCGGAAGATATCATAAGTGTTTTGGATATGCTCGGCTCCATCATGACGCCGCTCAGCATGATGGTCATCGGCATCCAACTGACGGAAAGCAAGGTATCGGACGTCCTGCACAATAAAAAACTTATTCTCGTATCCGCGCTTCGGCTGATCATACTGCCCGGTCTCTTTTTCCTCGCAATCGTTTTTCTGCCGATTTCAAAGATGGCGATAGGCGTCCTCACGATGAACCTCATGCTGCCTGTCGCCGCGGTCACGGTCGTCCTTGCGGAAGAATACGGCAGGAATGTAAAGCTTGCGGCGGAAGGCACGTTCCTTTCCACCCTTTTCTCTATGGCAACGATTCCGGTTGCCGCGCTTCTGCTCAGCATGTATGTCGCCGCATAAGGTAGGCGGGTTCGAGCAATCCTCTCTATCTTAAATATTATACATTTGTATGGTATTCTCCCGGGATCGTGTTATGATGTTTCCATGAAAGACATTTTACTGAAAATAATCGGCAGCCAGATTTCTGCGAACGAAACGAACAAAGATACGTCTTCCGACATGGAATTCATCACGGAAGGTCGTTTTTTCAAAAAAGGCGATTCGCTTTATCTCGTGTACGATGAAAGCGAATTGTCCGGCATGGAAGGCTGTACGACAAGTCTGAAAATCACAGGGAATAAAATCCGGATGAAGCGTTACGGAGAAGATGTCGGCATTGAAACGGCGATCGAATTCGAAAAGGGCAAACGCTTCAACGGCTACTATGAAACCCCCTTCGGTTCGGTCGAAATGGAAGTACTCACAAACGAGGTCACAAATCGCCTCAATTCGGAGGGTGAAGGCTCTTTAGACATCGACTACCATGTAAATCTGAAGGGGTTGGCGGAAAGCCGAAGTAAACTCAGCATCGAAATCATCTGACATAAAAATGATGCGATGCAGGGCAGCCGGCAAGGACTGACGTCAGCACAGCGCGCGCCTGCGCGACAACTATTTTTGCGTCATTTCGTATTGGCGGCAAATTGGCGCCCTTTTGAAAGCCAAAGAATCAGGCTGACCAATCCGATGATCACGTTCATGATGCCCACGAGATAAACAAACGGCATAATATTCAGCGATGCGCAGGCAACCCCCAGCGTACCCATAATCATCAGCATCGCATTAATCAGAGACGACGCCGACCCTGTGTCATGCTTCTGTTGTTCCAGCATGAGGAAAACACCGGGCGGTCTGATACAACTCGCCGCAAGGAAAGACGGTACCAGCGCGAGCGCAAAGGCGATCGGCCCGAAATGGGATACGCCGATGACCGACACCCCGCTGAGCGTGCAGATGATCAGACAAATGCTGATGATCGTTGATCGGCTGATCAACTTCGAAAGCCCCATATAGATGAAGGGCCCACCGATCATCATGACGGCATTAAAAGCAAAGAAAAAGCTGTAGACCTGACTGCTGAGCCCATAATAGTCCTGATAAATATAAGAGGATAAGCCGATATAAGCCATCTGCGCCATATTGTTGATCGAAAACAACACGACCAGCAGGGCGAATGGCGGATTTTTCATCACAACAATCAGCCTGCCAAATACCGAAAGAAGACGCCCCGTAAGCTTCTCCGGATTTGTTTCGCAAAAAAGAAGTGAACCGAAAAATACGATCACACCGAATACGCATTGTAAATAGAAGACCCCACGCCATGAGGTGAAATTCAGAATAAGTGCCCCGATCATCGGCGCGATCGTCGGGCAGATGACGACCATGGATTGAACCACGGAAAGAATGGATTCACGTTTGCGTCCGGAATAGAGATCTTTTATGATGGCGGTTCCCATCGCATAGGCGGAAGCACCGCCTACCCCTTGGAAAATTCGTGCAAGAATCAGGATGAGGATGCTCGGTGCGACCGCACACAGAAAGCTGGATACAAGATAACAAAGTGTCCCGATGATCAGAACCGGCTTCCGTCCGATTTTATCGCTGACAGGCCCCCATACCAGCGTCAGAACGCTAAATGATATAAAAAAGACGATGAGTGTCAGGTTCGTCATCGCTTCGGGTACGGTGAAAAACTTTGCCATCGTCGGAAGCGCCGGTAGATAAAGATCCGTCGTCAATGCAGGAAAGGCTCCGAGCATCGCGAGAAATGCAATCATCATTTTCCCGCCGATATACTTCTGCTTCACTTCGTTCAGTCGCCTTGAATTTTCAGGAGTTTTATTGCTCACAGTCTTCCTTACATTTCATGTTGCGATGCGGGGTAGGCGGTCACCATCGTGTATGGCGGAATAAATCTTTATTCTCCATAAAAAACATATTATACTATTATCATAAAATGTACACGGTGTTTTCACAAAAATCAGCAAATCGCGTGGAAGGGAAATACACATGGCGAACTTTGACGAAATCATTGACCGAAAAAATTCTTACTCCCTAAAGCATGACTTCGCACGCGAACGCGGGAAGCCGGAAGGTCTGATTCCGCTCTGGGTCGCCGATATGGATTTTCGCGCGCCGGATGCGGTTGTAGACGCGCTGACGGCCGCATCAAAAGCGGGTATCTTTGGCTATACGGTTCCAAAACCCGATTATTATGAGGTTGTGCGCGGCTGGTTTTCAGAACGTTACGATTATGTATTTCGTGATGAACATGTGATCACGACGCCCGGGATCGTATATGCACTGGCGATGTCTGTACGCGCATTCACGGAAGAGGGCGACGCCGTCCTCATTCAAAGACCGGTCTATCATCCTTTCAGTGAAGTGATTGATGACAACAGACGGAAGCTTGTGAACAGCCCGCTTGTTCAGGAGCCGGACGGAAAATTCCGCATGGATTTCACGGATTTTGAACGGAAAGTTCGTGAAGAAAATGTCAAACTTTTCATTCTCTGCAGTCCGCACAACCCGGTCGGGCGCGTCTGGACGCGTGCGGAGCTTGAACAAATCGGAGACATCTGCGTCAAATACGGCGTGGTCGTGGTAACGGATGAAATCCACTGCGATTTTACCTACCCGGGATACAAGCACACCTCGTTCACAACGGTAAAGGAAAGCTTTGAGGACATCGCGATCACCTGTACAGCGCCGAGTAAGACGTTCAATTTTGCGGGACTCCAAATCTCCAATATCATCATCAAAAATCAGCAGCTTCGCAGAAAATTCCGGAAGGAACTGGATAAAAGCGGTTACAGTCAGCCCGCGCTGATGGGCATCGTCGCCTGCAAAGCCGCCTATGAATACGGCGGGCCGTGGCTTGAAGAATTGCGTGCTTATCTGAAGGGAAATCTGGACTTTCTCAGAGCCTTCCTGAAGGAACGGATTCCGCAAATCAAGATGACAGAACCCGAAGGAACCTATTTGGTGTGGCTCGATTTTCGAACTGTGGCTTCTTCCGTCGAGGATGCCGATGACTTGATCACGAATAGGGCCGGTCTTTGGCTCAGTGAAGGGTCTTCTTACGGTCCGGAAGGCATCGGATTTCAACGTATCAACATGGCGTGTCCGAGGTCCGTTCTGCGGCAAGCGCTCGAACAACTCGCGGTAGCAGTTGCTGATCGGGGGTAAAGTAAGGAAAATCTATTGAACATCTTACGTGGACAAAAATCCCTAACAACTTGACACCGTCTAGGACGGTGGATCGTTTTGACAATCGAATTTATTTCATTTATAATTACTATCGTTGTCGGGATGTAGCGCAGTTTGGTTAGCGTACTTGACTGGGGGTCAAGGGGTCGTGAGTTCGAATCTCACCATTCCGACCATGAAAGGCTTGTATTCTCAACGGGTACAGGCTTTTACTTTTTTGCAAGTCCCTGTCTCAAACGCCATCGGCAAAACAATTTGCTTGTATTGTTCGGTTGAGACACCGGACTGCAATTTCATATGGCACGGGAGTAAAAAGCAGTTGTTCGGTTTTGCTCAGGTAGTCCTGTTTATAACATTCACTCTCAACGATTATGGAGAGCAATTCATTGATATTCACTCCGTCTTTTGCTGAATCGCAAACTGCAATATTTTTTCGTACGGCTCGTACATCCCGGACAAGCGCCGCAAACGCAGGAGTGAAATCGATCTGCCCGTCAAGCATATACAGATCATAGATATGCCGTGAATGATTGTCAGTTTTACCTTGCAGACAGTAATCGCAAAGGGCAAAAACCTTATCGATATAGGAACGCCTGATATCCTGAACTTTCATCTCAAACGGAGCGACCTGATATTGCTGCACAATATCAGGTCTATCAATTTTTTGCAATAATTGATAAATATAATTTCCGACTTTCATCTCCGTATTTGGTGTGGGAATCGTCGCCAGATATGTCTCAATGATCACCTCATTTTTCACGGCCGTTGTGTCGGAATAGATTGATTCATACTGCGTGACGTATCGGTTGTAGTCCCTTCGGCTTCTTGTATCGTCAGGATTTAGACTTTGCAATCCCAATTCGTCAAACGTAGCAAGAATGGCTTTCTTCAATTGCTTTCTTTTCCCTTCGGTAAGGGGAGCAGCAGAAACATCAACGGACAAATCTATATCTTCCGAAAAGCGATTGATCAAGCCAAAGCATTTTGACAGCGATGTGCCCCCGCGAAATACAAGATTTTCATATTTTGCATTCAGCGTATTCAGCACGATGGATACATAATAGTCCTTTTCTATGATCGCGGTATCGATCAAAAGCTCACTGCCGGCCGCCGCCACCAATTCCGCAAATATTTCTTTGTCATCATGCAAATACATATGCCAACTCACTTTCCAATAAAACCCGCGATACTTTGTCCGGGTAACATCGCAACAACTCTGTGAGATCTTTTCTTTTCAATTCTTTCTCCTTTATGTGCCTTGCAATCCGGAGATTGACTTCTTCTCCCGGGTATTCAGACCACTGCGGATATTCATTGAGTAAGTCAAGCAGCTGCATTAACTGCCAGTTCTGATTGTCAATGAAACCCCGTGGCTTTTTTAGCCTCAGCCGATAATTTCCGAGTGTGATCCTGCGACCTTTCGTAGACTCCTTGTTTGTCACGATCTCTTTTTCTGCCGGCACCTGTGTTGTGATGCCCAGTTGGTTTGCAAAAGCAGTACCCGAATAATATCCGAACACAACACCATTTTGTTTGATATATTTTTCAGAGATCACGATATTGCCGTCTAAATAACTCTCATCCAAAACTCGGGATTTTTTGGGGAAATAATAGATGCCTTTATCAAACCGTTTCAAAATTCCTGCATCTGTCATCCTTTTGAATTGTTGTTTCAATGTATTGGGCGATATCCCTTCAGCGCGTATCTCGCTCAGGAATAGAGGGGTATTGTATCCATATTGTTCAATCAGTAAATCCGACAGCATTGCGTCCGCACTTCCTTCCACGCTTATAGTAACATATATTGAATCATATAGTCAATAACGGTTACGAGTAAAGTGTTTGCGGTCTTTGGGTGTTGTCTGATATAGTGAAAAACAAAACGGAAGTCTGGAGATACGCGATCATGAAAAAAGATGTGAAAGCGCTGCGCCCAAACATTAAATACTTGATGCAGCTTCGCGGACTTCGCCGCTTTCAATAGCGAGGATCTGATCCGACCACGATGACGCCCACTCGCGCAGTTCCTGCGGGCTCAGCGGATTCGGCGTCTTGGACTCCGTATGCGCTTCCACGCGTTTTGCAAGTTCCCGATATACGTTGGCCTGCGCAGAATCCGGTGCTGCCTCAATTGTCGTCTTACCTGACAGTTCGCTCTGCGTGACCGTGATTGACCGCGGTACGTACTGCATGACCTGCGTCTTTGTCCTTGAAACAAAATCATCTATGATCGAACGCTGATAGCTTGAATCTGCGGCAACCGAATTTGCAATGACGCCGCCGAGCAGTGCACCGCCCGAGTTCGAATATTTCTGAATTCCCTTGAACAGATTGTTCGC
>JAISKP010000136.1 GCA_031260885.1 Eubacteriales Family XIII. Incertae Sedis bacterium | reverse complement strand
GCAGCAAAATCACTGTCTATAAAATCCGGTCCTGCTGTGCGTGCTTCCGCTGCCCCGCTTTGCAGCGGACTGAAAAGCCCGGCGACATTTTCGCCGTACAGACCCGAAACAAAATCGTCAAATATCGGTTCTTCTTTCGCGACCGGTGTTTCCTTTGAGGCGAGCGGTTCTGCCGGAACAGGTTCCGCTACCACAACCGGCGATTCCGGCGGGGTAGGTTCTTCTATTGTCGAGGCGGATGTATCCGGTACGGACTCCAGTTCCGGCTCTGGCGCCGATTCCAGTCCTGCTACAGGTTCCGGTTCCGGCTCAAGCGTAAATGCTTCGGGGGCAGACTCCGGCTCCGTTACAGGCTCGGGTTCGGGCTCGAGCTCCGATTCCAGTCCTGCTACAAGTTCCGGTTCCGGCTCAAGCGTAAATGCTTCCGGCTCCGGCGTTTCCGGAATCCCCAACGATTCGATTTTGTCTTTTACACGCTGCTCGATCGCTTCCAACATCTCCCGATCGGCTCTTTCGAGGAATCCCGAAATGCGTTCCTCTGCCGCTTTGATCACATCGTCGCCCGATATGAGCGATGCAGGTGTTTCCACTTCCGCCTTCATGACGTCAGCATTAATGCGATTGCGTTCTTCCTCTATGTAAGTCTGCCGCTCCTGTATTTTTTCGAATTCCTGATCCAGCAGTTCCTGGAATTCTTCATTTTTTTTATTGAAATGAAATCGCGCTTCTTCTTCGGGATCCGGACGAAAATGAAAGGTGTCATCCTCAAAAACCGTTGTCGCCTCTTCCTGCCTCTTTACAGCAACGGCTTCCGCCTCTTTTTCGCGTACTGCCGTGCCGATCGTTTCCCGGAGAGATTCTTTTTCGGAATCCAAATCTTCACTGTTCCATTTAAATTCCACATCCTCTATCTTCTTGGCTTCTCCCGTGGGGAAGGATGCATTATCCCAAGCAAAATCAAATTTCCTGTAGCCGTCTTCCTGCGGCACAGGATCGACGATCTGGTCTGCGGACCGTTCCCTGAACGGATCTTCGGATACCGGGTCTTTGACCTCTGCAGCATCCGCTGTCTGTGATTTTGATACAAGGGTACCGCATACACTGCAAACGGCATCACTGTCGTCGAGCAAACTCCCACATGTTTTACAGTACATTAAAGATCCTCCGCCATATTTTTTCGACGCTACATTTGAGGTTAATTATATACCATCGGCGTTGACACGTCCATCCCTCCATGGTAAGATACATATTACGATTTTGATCGAAAAACGAAGTCGAAAATCGAAATCTGCTCGCTTAGCTCAGCTGGGAGAGCACCTGACTCTTAATCAGGGTGTCGAGGGTTCGAACCCCTCAGCGAGTACCAAAACATGAACCGCCGCGAGGCGGTTTTTGTTTTAGCGCGAAGAGGAGGGGTTCGAACCCCTCAGCGAGTACCACGGACAGATAATCCGAACATATTTCTGATAGGGAATACGTTCGGATTTGTCGTTTATTTAGAGTGAAATCTGACAGTCTTTTTTACTTGTTCGCTTTCCCAAGCATACTTCTCAGGGCATCAGTCATATCAAAGTTCATCTCACTTCCGACAAGACTGTTTAGGAAAGCACCTCTTTCATTACGGGAATTGACGTCTGTTCGAGTTTTAGGTCGTTCGACAAAGGATCTTCTCGAACGATCGAAACTTTCCGTAGGAAAGCACCTCTTTCACTACGGGAATTGACGTCTGTTCGAGTTTTTGGTCGTTCGGACGGTGGGACGGATCGCTGGACACTTCAGCGCGTTACAAGAAGGGACTTACGCCAAGGGCCGGTGAAACGCGAACGAAACGCGCAGTTGATGCTCCGCTGCGGAATCGTTCGTTGTTGAGACAGTCTCTGTGAAACTCAAGCCGCTCGCCCTTGTGTTCAGGCTGCTTTGTGGTAAAATATTAGTGTTTACAGGATCGTTGTAGATCTTCCGGGCGGATGCCTGATCATTCGCAGTTGTAGGATCGTTGTAGACTTTCCGGGCGGATGCCTGATCATTCGCATTTGAGGGGTAAAGGGGAATCATGTTTAAGCATCAATCTGTCCATACGAGAACCGTCAACATACTCGTTACGTACACCATTTTTCTCCTTGCTGTGATCGTGCTCAATTTCTTCGTCGGAAGATATATTGTCGCGCTCCCGCTCGACGAAGAGCCAATTATTTTCAACTATATGGTTATCGCCGATATTTTGATGTTTGTCCTTGCCACCGCGATCGCGATACCGATGGCGGCAGCCGCCCGCAAATATGTCAGTCTACCGATTCAAAACATGAATCGGGCGATGAAGCAACTTGCTGTCGGCAACACCAATATCGAATTTCAGCACAGGAATACGGATGAGGTCGGACAGCTGTCCGACAGTTTCCGGGAGATTATTGCGTCGATCAAGTACGAGGATGCTGTCCTCGATCGTCTGGCGGGAGGAGACTTCAGCGCCAATGTCGTGCTTCGCGGTGCGGAAGACGATATGTTCAGCGCCATTCGCGGTATTATCTCACAGAATATCTCCGTGCTCACAGATATTCAGAAAATCGCAGGGCAAGTCTACAATGCGGCAGCGCAGCTTTCAAACGGCGCACAAAACCTTGCGAGCGGTTCCAGCGAGCAGACCGCGACCCTCGAACAGTTTACCAGCGTCATTGAGCAGGTGCAGCTTCAGGCAGAAGATAATGTGTTTAAATCCGGTGCGATGCTCGTGACCATCGAGGAGAATATGGATGTCATGGAGCGGATCATCTCGGATATGGAAAAGATGACGAATGCGATGGACGCCATCACCGCAAGTTCTCAGAAGGTTGCAAGCGTCATTCACGTCATCGAGGACATCGCCTTCCAGACAAATATTCTGTCTCTGAATGCGTCGGTTGAGGCGGCGCGGGCGGGAAACAACGGCAGAGGTTTTGCCGTCGTGGCGGACGAAGTAAAGGAACTCGCATCCAAGTCCGCAGAAGCCGCACAGGAAACGGCTGCCCTGATCCAGTCCAATATTTCTACCGTCGAAGCCGGAAACAAGATCGTGGAAGCAACCAAGACGAGCGTTACCGATATCGAACGCATGACAAAAGCGACTCAGAAAAACATGGGGGAACTGAACGACGACTCGATCAGCCAGAGCGCCGCAATCAGCGATATCACCGTGAAGATCGGTCAGCTTACATCGGTCGTACAGTCGAATTCGGCTATGGCAGAAGAATACTCAGCTTCGGCGGAAGAGCTCACGGCGCAGTCAGAGCAGCTTACAACGATGGTCGGGCGGTTTAAGATCAGCAACTGAGTTCGGCAAGTTGCGTTCTCTATCTTTCAGTCACTTTCTGTTGATATGGTGCCTTGGAATCCCAACCTGTCGGGTCGACGGGCCATTTCGCATATTTACGGTGCGCCGCAAACAGTGCATCGAAGTTCTTGATCGGACTCGCCATCGGCGGTGCATCGCCAAATCCCGGAATCAGCATCCTCTTTGCACCCCAAGCATCCTTTATGCTCGCCTTTAGATCATTTATGACGTCTTCTTCACTGCCGATCAGCATGGTCATCGGCGCGACGTGTCCGACAAGGCGCGTTCTGTCTCCGACCCGCCTGCGCGCATCTGCGAAGTCGATGGTTTCATCGATGTTGATCATCTGTGTGCCCGTGTCGGCCATGTCCTCCCAGATCTTCGTCGTATTTCCGCACATATGGAGCATGTGCTCATTCTGGGGTACAACGTCCTTTAGGGCGTTGACGATCCGGGTCATGTACGGCTTTGCAAACGTTCGGTACTGGTCGGGCTTGATCATGCTGCCTGAAGCGATGGGGTCACCGGTCCAGAAGATGACGTCGTAGCCTCTCAGCGCCTGAACGCCTTCGATGATCAGGTCTGTCAGCTTGCCGACAAGCAGATGGACGTAATCCGGATCCCGAATCAGCTTTTTCAGAAAACGTTCTGTTCCGATCGTGCTTGACGCCATCGTGAACGGACCGGGAACCATCACCGAAATTTCTGCTTTTTCCGTCTCGCCCAACTTGTCGATCAGTTCATTTAAGATATACCAGCTCGTACGTACCGCCGGTGCAGGATTTGTCCTCGGGTCGTCGAGCGCCCACGACTCGATTTCCTTTTCGGTGGGGTCGATCGTTTTGCTCGTTACGGCATATCCATTTTCAGGGAACTCCATTTCCGTCCCCAGATCGAGTCCGATATTGAACATCGTTTGCACGGTATCAAGTTCCCAGCGCGTATGCGTGGCAAGAATGGCTTCTATCTGTTTTGCGGGATCGAGATAGTATTCCCGCATCGTAATGCCCGTCAGATTGCCGCAGTAATTCTCCGGAAAATACCAGCCGGGGAGTCGATCGATATCCCGTCCTTCGAGAAAGGCGCGCTTTCGTTCTCTCGGTCTCATATCATCAATCATTTTCTATCTCCGTTTCTGTTCATGTTTATGTCCAACGCCTACCCCGCTTCAGTCATCCGATTCCGTCTTTCGATTCCGTCTTCCAATTCCGTCTTCTGCTTCAATGTTTCACGCGCGCTAAGCCGTCAGCCGCTGCACGAGCCGAAGCGCGTCGGAGGCATTGGCGGCATAACTGTCCGCGCCGATTTTATCCGCATAGGATTGCGAGAGCGGTCCGCCGCCGAGGATCACCTTGAACCTGTCGCGAACGCCCTGCGCTACCAGCAGGTCTACGACCTTTGCCATGTTGAGCATCGACGTCGTCATCAGCGTCGAGATCGCGATGATGTCCGCTTCTTCTTCGACCGCGGCGTCAACGAAATTCTGAGGCGGAACATCACGACCGAGATCGATGATTTCAAACCCGCCCGCTTCCATGAGCAGCTTGACCAGATTCTTGCCGATGTCGTGGGTGTCGCCTTCGATGACACCGATTACGATCTTTGTTTTCTTTTCCGCACTGAGATCTACTTTAATATGTGGTTTCAGAATATCCACTCCGGCGTTCAGAGCGTCCGCACACAGGAGAAGCTCCGGAATGAAATATTCTTCTTCATCAAAGAGGTCGCCCGCTTTCGACATTCCGGCAGCAAGCCCTTTATCAATCGCTTCGTATGCATCGATGCCTTCTTCCACCGCTTGATTCGCATAATCCGCCGCGCTGTCTTCTTCCATCTCCAGGACTGCATCCGCCAGCCCCTGCAGGATTATTTCTTTGCTCAAGTGCGTTCCTCCTTCTTTAAAACCCTTCTTACTTCTAATTACTTCTTATTTTCTTAAAGTTTCCGACTGCTCCCTGAGCGACCGTTCTAAAATAAAAACATATATATCTGATATGAATAGTGTGTTATTATCCTTATTATGATATCGTATGAATTGCTTGTCAAGTTCATTCGAATCGGGGATTTCCAATGGAAGCCCCTGCGTGGCTCAGAAAGCCCTGCGTGGCGACTAAAATCTTGTTGACATATATGGGAACTTGCATTATTATAATATAATAATAACATATATGTTTAATATGTATTAAATCCATTTCAGCATGCTGCGTTTCTGACCGGCTGCCGTGACAAAATGAGCGATTTTCGCTTGAAAGTTCAAAAATTTAACGATTAATGGAGGGAATTGTGGCAAGTACAGCACAGGGAAGCATCCCCATTTCGAACCCGGACAGCGATCCGCGAAACCTGATCGTCACGGAAAATCTGAATCTCGTATATCAGATTCGGCGGTCAAAGCGCGACACCGGACCCACCAGCACACAGGCGTTGAAAGACGTGAACTTATCGATCCGGAAAGGCGAGTTCTTCTCGATCGTCGGCCCTTCCGGTTGCGGAAAATCTACCTTCTTATACATTCTCGCCGGTCTGAATAAGAAAAGTTCGGGACATGCTTATATCAATGGGAATGAGATCGTAAGACCTGCGCTTGACAGGGGGATCATCATGCAGGCTTACGCGCTTTTCCCCTGGCGCACGATCCAGAAAAATGTCGAGTTCGGACTCGAAGTAAAGAAGATTCCGAAAGCTGACCGCGCCGAGATCGCAAAGGAGTTCATCGATTTGGTGGGTCTGAGCGAATATGCGAACCGATATCCTTACGAGCTTTCCGGTGGCATGAAACAGCGCATCGCAATCGCGCGTGCCCTCGCCTACGATCCGGATGTCCTGCTTATGGACGAACCTTTCGCGGCGGTGGACGAACAGACCCGCGGTCTGCTTCAGGAGGAACTGCTTCAGATCTGGCACAAAACAAACAAGACCATCATATTCGTCACGCACAGCATCGACGAATCCGTTTATCTATCCGACCGGGTGGCCGTTATGACTTCCAGCCCCGGCACGGTACGCAAAATCGTGGACATTGGCCTTCCGAGACCGCGCGGTCAAGAGATCAAGAATACGCCGGATTTTGTAAAATACCGGAACAAGGTCTGGACGCTGCTCCAAAGTGCGGGCGAACGCACCGAGGAGGTCGTCGAAATCGACGGTCGTCACGTATTAGAGAGCGTTCCGCAGGATATCAACCTTTAAGACGTAGGAGTTATCAAGAATGGAAACAAAAAAAGAAACGCATTTCTTGCTGAAATGGTACCAGAATTCGGTAATCATTGTAGCGCTGATCGCCCTGTGGTTTGTTCTGGCTCATTTTATGGACAGCATGTACGTGCCGTCGCCGTTGAAGGTGCTGAATGAATTCGGAAAGCTGATCGCATCGGGAGAACTGTTCAAACACATCGGCACGAGCCTGAAGATCGCATTCATCGGTCTTTTGATCGGGCAGGTGCTTGCGATTCCGCTCGGCGCGTTGCTCGGCTGGTACAGCAAAGCCTACCGCTATCTCGATCCGATCCTCACCGTCCTCCGAAACACTTCGATTCTGGCCATCCTGCCATTGTTCGTCCTTTTTCTCGGCATCGGCGATCTTCCCAAAATTGCAATCATCGCCTGGGGCACTTTTTTCCCCACGTTCATCAATACGCTTCAGGGTGTCAAAACCGTCGATCCCATCCTGATTCGCTCGGCACAGTCGATGGGCATCGGAAACCTGGGGCTGTTCTTCAAGGTCGTGCTGCCGGCGGCGTCTCCGTATATCACATCGGGTTTCCGTCAGGCCGCAAGCGTCGCCCTGCTCGTCATCGTCGGCGCAGAGATGATCGGTGCCCGTTACGGCATCGGTTACATGGTTTTCGTAGCGCAGAAAGCCTATATGGTTTCAAAGATGTATGTCGGCATCATCACGATCGCGATCCTCGGCGTCGTCGTAAACTATCTGGTGGAGCGGCTCGAGCGCTATGTCATCCGGTGGCAGGAGAAACCAAGTCTTTCGTAACAATTATATTTTATCTATTTGAAGGGAGAAAAACGTAATGTTGAAGAAAAGTAAGAGAATCAGCCTGATCCTCATCGCGGTGTTCATGGTGGCGGTGCTGACCTTTACCGCTTGCGGCAGTTCAAACAATGGGGCTTCCGGCGCGGGCGCACAGGGCGGCGAAGGCGCGCCGATTGTGATCAAACTCGCGGGTACCGGCGTATCGGCCACAGGCGTGGATCCGATCACAATCGCTATTGAAGAAGGCTATTTCGCAGAACAAAATCTCTTGGTGGAAGACGTCGGCGATATGGACGTCCTACAGTTTGTCGCAATGCTGGAGAACGGTTCAATCGACTTTTCGATGACCATGGAATCCGATGGGATCGGTGCGATCGACCAGGGCGCGAAGATCGTCGAAATCGGCGTCGCAGGCACTTCGACCGAAAAATATCCGCACATGGTCTTCCTCGTACGTGAAGACGACGACCTGCATTCCGCGACGGATCTTGTCGGAAAGAAGGTTGCGGCTTTCGGCATCAACGGTTGTATGACGGGTTTCCCCTATGAATACCTTGCACAGGCGGGTGTTGAGGATCCGGCAAACGCGATCGAATTCATCACTTCTCCCGAGAATACGCTCGTGGACTCGCTGCTGAAAGGCGATCTGGACTGCGTCGGCATCCACGGACCGGTCGGCGTCGAAGCCATCGAACGGAATTATCCGGGCGTGCGCATCCTGTTCTCCGACTATACGATCTTCGGTGAAAAAGGCGGCGATCTCGGTTGGTATACTTCCGTGAAATATGCCGATGAACATCCGGAAATCGTGACCGCATTCCTGGCGGCTGTCGGAAAAGCACAGAACTTCGTAAACGATCATCCCGAGGAAGCCGCAGAGATCTACAAGCCGCTCGCACTGAACGGCATCAGCGAAGATTTCTTCGAGGTGAAGAACTTTGCGAAGGATGCACTGATCCAGCAGTCTCATACGGAAGAATGGCTGCGCGTCCTGACGGAAGGCAAGAGCTTCCAACCGCTTGACAACGAATGGACTTTTGAGCAGGTCGCGACGAACAAATACAATCCGGCCGCATAGACAGGATGGTTGAGCGAGGCAGTCCGGAACGGTTCCGGGCTGCCTTGCCCGAAATAAAACGTCATGCTTTTTCGATCTGGCAGAGCCCCTCTCTGAACGGCGGAAAGCCTGTGACCGGATCGAAGTCCCGCGGCAGGAGTTCATTGACGTTCGCCTGCCGCCAACCGTGAAACATATCCATGGATCCTCGCCTCACGATATTTGTAATTTCAAGCTTTGCAACGATGCCCTTGCGGTTGACCGGCGAAGTGATCCTCACGTCCTCCCCGTTTTCCAGTCCGCGGGTTTCCGCATCTGCCGCACAGATCCGTACGACAGGATCCGGCATGAAACGCCGCAGCCACGGCAGTTCCCGTTCCTTTGAGTGACAGAAGAACGGCACGCGGGATCCCGCATTCATGATCAGCGGGAAATCTTCTGCGAGGTCGGGTCTGGATATCGGGCTGTACGTCGGTTCTTGAAATATGGGCAGCGGCTCAAAGCCGTGCGCCCGTAAGATCTCCGATGCGAATTCGACCTTGCCGGAGGGCGTCGTAAAGCCCGGCTTGCCGTCCGGTCTGAGCAGACCAAGCTCATATTTCTTGTACTGCGGTCCTTTGCGCAGCGGCACCGTGATGCCATCCGGTCTTGCTTCGCGCAGCATTTCAAGCGTCAGTTCCCGGCTGCCACCCACCGTCCGCAGGACTTCGCGCAGACATTCCTCCTCTGCGTTTTCCTTGCCGCCCCAGAATTCTTCCTCATAACCGAGCGCCGCGCCGATTTCGCAGCAGAGCTGGTAGTCCGTCTTCGCTTCGCCGGCGGGTATTACGATGGCTTCCCGCAGGAAGATCTTGCGCCCCGTCGTGCTGAGCGGTGCGTTGCGCTCGAAAGACATCGCTGCCGGAAGCAGCATATCGACATAGTCATGCGTCGCGGGCTTGATCCGAAAATCGGTCGCCGCTACAAATTCCATCTTTTGAAACGCTTCCTGATACTCGTGGGACTGCGGCCACATCATGCAGTTTCCGCCCAACATGAGACAGGCGCGAAGCGCTCCGGTCTTCACATATTCAGGCAGGGCGTTCAGTTGGACGCTGCCGTCCATATCCGTGTCGGCCCAAACCGGAAAATACGGCGTGTCCACGCGTTTGTCCTTCAGTTTCGGCAACAGCTCGTGAACGCGGGAAAAGGCGAAGGTACCGCCCCACATATCCAGTCCAAGCGGCTCCATCGCGAGCAAGTGTCCGCCTTCGACGTCCAAACTCCCTGTCAGCGGTGCCAACAAAGAGACCGCACGATAGGTGTTGACGCCGTTCGTCTGCTGACACAGGGTGGAACCGGCGCGAATCGCAATCGGCGCACCTTCCTTCACAAGCAGATCCGCGACCGCCTGCAGCTGATCTTCGGGTACCCCGGTGATCGCCGCAGTCTTCCTCACGTCGTATTCGGCGCAGAGGGTTCTGTATTCTTCAAAGCCGTGCGCCCAGTCTCTGATGAAATCCTGATCGTAAGCATCCCGTGTGATGAGCTCATTTCCCAGGAACAGCGCAATGGCGGCGTCCGTTCCCGCGCGCGGTGAAATGTGGATATCCGCAAACGCCTCTACGGTCTCCGTGACGCGCGGGTCGATCACGATATACTTGATCGCGCTGTATTCCTTTGCCGTCTTCATGCGATCATAACCGACCACACCGGAGAGCGCCGGGTTCGTTGCCCAGAAGATGGCTACCTTCGTTTCGTTTACGTCCGGATTGCCGCCCATCGCGATGGGGATGACCGCCCGTGAATCGGTGCCATAGATCAGCCGGACGGACAGTTCCGTCGCCGTATAACAGGTGGAACTTTCCGTTCCGAAATTCGGAGAACCAAACGTGTACGCGAGCCGCTGCAATGCAGAGCGCGGTTCTTTCGGGTCGCCCGTCATGAACAGGACTTTTTCAGCACCGTATTTTTCTTTCACGCCGTTCAGCTTTGAAGCGATCTCCGAAAGCGCTTCTTCCCAACTGATCCGTTTCCATTCCCCGGGCTCCCCTTTGGGATTTGTGCGCCGAAGCGGATAGAGCACGCGATCCGGTGCGTAGAGATCCTGCACCGCCGCGTTGCCGAGGGCACAGATGAGTTCGTTGCCGTATTCCTCACGGCGTTCGATCCGAAGCACCTTCCCATCCTTCACAACCGCCTTAACACCGCAGCGGGGCATGTGCGCACACATGGCGCAGTACGTATATTTATATTCGCCGCCGATGTCGGGCGGCGTATCCGTATTTCTACGGATGAAATCTCTTGCCTTAATCAGGCCATCCATCAGCTCCCGGTATTCCGGATCCGAAATTTCCTTGCGGGTATAGCTGACGCCGGCGTTGCCCGGGATTCCCGTAACCTTCTCAAAATCCTGCGGCAGAATGGACGGATCCATTCCTTTCGGAAGGACATAATAGAGCGAAGT
This sequence comes from Eubacteriales Family XIII. Incertae Sedis bacterium, assembly GCA_031260885.1. Taxonomy (GTDB): domain Bacteria; phylum Bacillota; class Clostridia; order Peptostreptococcales; family Anaerovoracaceae; genus JAISKP01. The sequence goes on along the minus strand of JAISKP010000136.1, from coordinate 10,787 downwards.
ACCCTGCACCTGTCGCGCACCCATGAGCCGAATGTAATAGTTGATCTCGGATTCCGGATCCGAAAGATCTCCGAAAATGCGGCATCCGCCCGGACACAACGCCACACAGATCGGTTCCAGCCCCTGTGACAAACGATCCTGGCACAGTGTACATTTCTCTGCTTTGCGCAACCGGACTGCACTTTCTGTTTCACAGGGCATCGGAGACCCCGGAAATGCGGTCACGTCCTCTTTCGTCAGGAAACGCTGTCCGTACGGACAGGCCTTTACACAAGCACCGCAGCCGACGCATTTATCCGGATGCGTGAGCACCGGTCCTTCTTCCGATTTATAGGTCGCGCCGAATTTGCAGTTTGTCATACACGGCGGATTTTCGCAGTGGTTGCACATCGTTGAGATGTATTTGCGGTGGACATTCGGGAATTCGCCCCATTCGACGATCTTTCCCTGATTGTAGTCGACGCCCGGTCTTGTGCCGAAATATTGCTTGCATGCGACGACGCACGAATAGCAACCGACACATCGTTCCAGATCGATCACCATGCCATATTGCGCCATTTTTGCTTCTCCTTCCATTCCTTCCCGCAGGATATCAACCTTTGACGGTGTCCGTGAATGCCCTGAGATTTGCGATCGGCGTGGATGTGGAAAGTCCGCAGGCCGGCGCGATGATGTCTATGCCATCACGGATCAGAACCTCCGCACGCGCAGAGACCTTATCCGGATTTCCGAATTCCAGCATGTAGGTGCTGAGGTTTCCCATCGTGATCAGGTCCGGTTCTTCCGCCTTCAGCCCTTTCAGGTTTACCATGGCGTCCGTGCTGATCGCGTCAGCCCGCAGCGCGGGAATGTGCTGTTTCACCGGGCCCATATCGCCGCAGATGTGCAGGATGAGCTTGCGATTTCTCTTATGAACAGCATCCGTGATTCGGTTCAGGTATGGCACGGCAAACTCTGCGAACATCTTCGGTCCGAGGATCTCTCCCGTGGCTGTCGGATCCGCGATGCCGATGACGTCCGCGCCGCTCTCGATCAGAAGCTCCGCGTAGGCGATGAGAAAGTCGGTCACGTAATCCATGACCTTGTGTGCGTTTTCGGGATCCTTGCGCAGCGCTTTCAGATAGGGCATGGGGTCCACGATGGAGGCCGCCGTACTGACAGGACCCGAGACCGTCCCGATGACCGGAATCTCACTGCCGAGATCCCGGAGCCTGCTTACGGCTTCGGAAATCACACCGATGCGCCCGTCCTTCAGCATGGTGCTGATGTCCCGGTATTCCACCTCTGCGACATTCGGATAAACCTCGCGGGCAATCTTCGGCTCGCACGACAGACTGCCGAGGTCGATCTCGCTGCCGAGCACTTCGGGTTCTACCGTCATGCAAAACGGCAGCCCGTAGTTTTCGAATCCGGTCAGTTCGCTCACGTCGGCGGCGAGCAAGCTCATGAGCTTCCCGTCCGCATGGGCGTCCGGCAGGATGTGACCGGTCTGTTTCATGACGTCGACGACCGCGGCGTTCATCATGCCGCCGGGGCAAATGATCGCTTTCCGGTCGATGCGCTGCTTGCTTAAGGATCTGTCCAACCGTTCCTTCGGGCTCAGGTCGTTCATTTACGCTCCTCCTTCAAAAATATCCACGTGGATCGTTTCATTTCTTCCGAACTGCAAAAAGTTTTCGTCCCAGGGTCCGGTGAAAAGTTGCTGAAGCCACAGTGTCGAACCGGACTCTATGCCGTGTTTCAGGTTCAGGGTCTCTGCCCGTTTTACGCTCTCTGTCCAAATGTCGCTGACCGGATAAGCACCCGTATCCACGACGGTCATCGAATGGTAACTGCTGAGCATCACGGACAGAATCCGATTCGCCTTCTTTTCGCCGTACCGCTCCGCGTTATGATCCCAGTCGTTCCAAGCGTTTTTATTTGAATGCAGCCATCCGCGCGTGATATAAAACACGCCTGTCTGTTTCGCTGTCCGGTGCGGGTATAGCATGATCGAGACGCAATCATCGGTATTCGGCATGATCAGATCGAAGTTGTGTGTATGAAGTCCTTCAATCATATTGCCGCAGGCACCGAAGCTGAGCAACACGCATTCATAGCCCGACGCATCCGCATTGTCGAGCGCTTCCTGTACGGCCCCATTCAGTTTCTTGATGCTCGAATGAAGACCTTCCTCAATCCAGACAATCGGATATTCTCTGCCGACAGCATGCATCGCATGGATGACTTCATCATGAATCATATTGCAGGCAATCACAAGTGTTTTTCTTTCAGCCTGCACATCTGCAAAGCCTTGAACGGCGGATGTTGTCATGTCAGCGCCTCTTCATCCGGGAAACCCATCTCCTTTACAAAGAGCTTTTCGTATCCTTCATACACCGATAATTCAAAATAACGCGTGGCGGCACAGACTGCCTTTCCTTCGGAAAGCGCGTCTGCGGAGAGCAGGGCGAGTTCCGCACCGCTCTTGGATGTATTTCCGACAAAGCTGACCTTATCGGCAAAAGCCGCCGGAATGAGTCCGATGCGGATCAGGTTCTCAAGCTTTAAGTGTTTTCCGAAACCGCCGGCGATGTACACCTTGTCGATGTCGCTGCTCTCTATGTTCATCTCAAGCATCAGAACCTCGATCGCGGAGGCGATGGCTGCCTTTGCAAGCTGTACCTGCCGCACGTCTTTCTGCGAGATGTAGATTTCTTTGCCGCTTACATCGCCGCCGGAAAGCACAAAACGCTTTTCGCCGTCGGTTTTAAAGCGCTCCGCCAGCGGGCGAAGTCTTTCGTCCGTTTCGAAATCCGAAGGCTTTGCAAATCTGCCCGCCGGCGTGATGACGCCGCTGTTCACAAGCGCAGCGATTGCATCCACGATGCCGCTGCCGCAGATCCCGGTCGCATCTGCGCCCCCGATGGTTTCGATCTTCACTGCGCCGTCTTCAATCAAAACCGACTCGATCGCGCCTTCCGCAGCGAGGACGCCGCACGAAATGTTCATGCCCTCCAGTGCGGGACCGGCCGCGCACGAACAGGCGGAGAAACCTTCGTCGTTCCCGAATATGATCTCGCCGTTTGTGCCGATGTCGATGAGCATGACCTTCTCGGGCGAATGACTCATGCCGGTCGCCAGGACGCCGGAGACGATATCGCCGCCGACATAGGAGGAGACGGACGGAAGGATCGCAAGGATCGCTTGCGGAAAATCCGTGAAGCCGATGTGCTTTGCGGCGAACGGCGGCAGCGCTGTAAAGGCCGCATGAAATGGGGACAGAGTGATGGAATCCCCGGGGATGTTCAGAAGCAGATGAAGCATGGAAGTGTTGGCCGCGATCGTGATCCCATAGATCTCAGTCTGCGTGACGCCGGCCGCGGTCGCCGCTTCGCGGATCAAATCCGTGATCTGCGCTGTGATGATCCGGTGCAGCTTTTCACCGCCGCCCGCCTCTTCCGTGGTATACCGGATGCGGGACAGGACGTCCTGCCCGTAGTCGCGCTGATCGTTGGCTGCGGCTGCGCTGCCGATCTCCTTGCCCGCGGTCACGTCTATGATGGAAACGACGACTGTCGTCGTACCGATGTCTACAGCCGCACCGAAGACGCGCGCGGTCGTATCGCCGGCCTCGACAGCTATGATCTTGTTCCGAATGATGACCGCGGTGACCGTGCCGCCGCCGCTTGCAAGTACCTGCGGCAACTGCGCGATTGCTTCCGGTAAAAACAGCGGTGAGAAGGTATATCCTGCGGCTGTTTCCACGCGCTCCGCATCCGAACGGTTGTCCTGCAGCGAAGGTTTTTCAAGGTGCAGCAGAATTTTCTCGACAAACGACCTACCGCTGATCCGATCCCCGTCGAGCCGCACACCCTCGGATTGTATCTTGTGCCCTCTTTCGGAATCGGATGCAATTTCCACCTTTATGGGCGTTTCGGGGTAGGTATAGCAAGCGAGCCGAATGCCGGCCTTGAGTTCATCCGCGCTGAGCAGTGAAGTCTCCTTCTGCCCGGGTCGGCTCGCCGTGCCCGCAAGGATTCGCACCTTACACTTTCCGCAAGTACCCATGCCGTTGCAGGGGCTTTCGACCTTTTCACCCGCTTCGCGGATAAGATCAAGCAGGCTTCGCGAGCCTTGGAGATCCATCTCTAAATCGGACGGCAAAATATCTATGCTGCGCATAGCGTCATTACGGTTTTTCATAGCCTGTACATCATCGGATTTTGATTTTTTCGCTCTTCTCGATCTGGACGACCTTATTGTTTTGAATCTTAATCGCGACAGAACCGAATTCGATGCTGTCGATGTAATCCAGCAGAAGCTTAAAGTCTTGCTCGGAGATCGTATCTTTACGAATAATGTCTTTTAATTCCGCCATGTCCTCGCACCATTTTTATCATACTATTCAGATATGTTTAATATGACAATATCATTATATCCTAAAATTACGCTTTGTCCAGCATTTTTTTCGAAATCAATGTGCTTAAAATCTTTTCCACTGTACCGGCGCCCTGAAACACGCGGATGCCCCGCGTCGTGACATACTCCGCGGCGCCCGGCCCGATCTTTCCGACGATCAGCGCTTCGCAATCCGAAAGCAGATCCAAGACCGCATCAAAGCCATCTTCACTGTGTTCTCCCCTGCTGCAGGCGGGTACCACTTTCCGGCTTTCGATGAACGTATAGCCGCCTTCCGCATCGATATCGACGATCTGAAATTCGTCCGCCTGCCCGAAATGCTTGTAGATCGTCAGACGGTCTGTCGTCGCAAGCGCTAAGCGGTGTGCCGTATGATGGGTCATGATGATCTGCTCCTCAGCCATGTGAAAATGTATCGGCGATACGATTCTGATAGATCCGCCCGCCGAAATCCGATCCGCCGAGAAGTCCGATCGCATCCGCGCGGCAGTGTTGGCAATGCCGGAACACCGGCACATACGCTTCCGCACCCACGCGGGCTTCGTCGATCTCCGAACACGTCGGAATGGGTTGATCGCGCAGCTTGTGCTGCGGAATCAACGGGATAATATTGTAGATGTTCGCCCCGGCTTTCCCCACCTGTTTCGCAATAGACGCGATGTGATCGCCGTTGATCGCCGGCGCAAGCACCGTATTGACCTTGACGATCATGCCGGCTGCGACCGCGAGCCGGATTCCTTCCATTTGATTTCGGATCAGGATCAATCCGGCCTCTTCGCCTTCATAGCGTTTGCCGTGATAGACAATGCCGTCGTTTAGCTGACTTAGGATCCGCAGATCCACGGCGTTGACGGTCACCGTCAGCGTGCCGATGCCCGCGCTTATTACGTCTCCGATTTTTTCAGGCAACAGCAGCCCGTTCGTGCTCATGCACTTGATGAGATCCGGAAACCTTTCATGAATGGAACGAAATGCGCGAAATGCGTGATCTGTCGCGAGCGTATCCCCCGGACCTGCGATCCCGACCACGCTGATCTCGGGGCAGCACTTCAGCGCGTCCGCGACATAATCCGCCGCTTTCTCAGGCAGGATCAGGGATCGTGACACGCCGGGTCGGATCTCTTCGCTGTCTCCGCCGATCACGCGATCGCAGAACCGGCACATGATGTTGCAGGCAGGGCATACCGGAATATGCATTCTGCCTTTCTTGCTTTCCCTGTTAAAGCAGGGATGAAGATTCTTAATTTCTTTTACGTCCATTTCTTTACATCAGTGATCTATTTCCTGCCAAGAGGATCTGAAGTTCACGCCAACCGGCATTTACAGATAATAGCTGAGATCGTCCGCCCGCTTTGCAAAATTCAACGTCTCGAGGATCCTTACGCGCAGATGGAGAAAATCTTCGTTGTTTCTTGCACGCGGTCTGCTCGTCTTCACTTCGATGATTTCTTCGATCTTTCCCGGGCGGGGCGTCATGATGACAATCCGGTCGCTCAGATAAATGGCCTCGTCGATGTCATGGGTTACGAGCAATGCCGTGATCTCTCGTTCCGTCCAGATCTTTAGGAGTTCGTCCTGCATATTCATTCTCGTAAATGCATCCAGGGCGCCGAACGGTTCGTCCAGCAACAACACCTTCGGCTGGTTTGCAAAAGATCTGGCGAGCGAAACCCGCTGCGCCATGCCGCCGGATAGTTGATGCGGGTAAGATTTCTCAAACCCTTCCAATCCGATCATCTTTATGTATTCTTCTACCGTGTTGCTTTTCTTGTCATAGAGTTTCCGCGCTTTCAGCCCGGAGGCCACGTTGCCGTATACCGTAAGCCAAGGGAAGAGGCTCGGATCCTGAAACACCAGTCCTCTGTCGTAGTGCGGACCCTGTATCGGAGTCTCATCCAAAAGAAGTTCGCCGTCCGTCGCCGTTTCCAGTCCCGCCACAAGGCGCAGCAGGGTGGATTTCCCACACCCGCTGGGTCCGACGAGGGACACAAGCTCCCCCGGCTCTATATCAAGATGCACATTTTTAAGTGCAACAACCTCATTGTCTTTATTTTCATTAAAAATCTTGCTTACATTGCGTATGCTGATTTTTCCGGACACGTTCGCGTCGCCTGTCATACCTTACTCCCTTACAGCAGCATCAAGCCCATTGCATGATGTCCCTGCCGTTACCATTTAATTTCATTTTTCTGCCATACAAGTACCTTGTCTCTTATTTTGAAGATCAACGTTATGATCGTGGTAAATGTGATCAGGATGATGATAATGCTCGCATATACTTTGTGGTATTCGGTCCATCCGCTCGCCTTGGTGATGTACCACCCAAGTCCGGCTTTGACGCCGAGCATTTCCGCGCTGATCAGGGTTACGCAGGACACGCCCATTCCGATGAACATCCCCATGAAGATGCTGGGAAGCGCCGACGGGATCGCAACCCGGAAAATCAAATACCTGCTATCCGCGCCGAGCGTCCGCGCCACTTCAAAATAGGTGTTCGGCGTAGACAAAATGCCCGTTGCCGTCATGAGGGTCGCAGGGAACCAGACCGCTAATGCGATCAGAAAAACGCTGCCGCCAAACATGGTCGGCATGATGACGATGATGAGCGGAATCCACACGGTCGCCGGAATCGGACCGATGGCCTTTACGATCGGCATGATCCAGTAGTTCACCTTCGGATACCACCCGATGAAAACGCCCGTCACCAGACCGGTCGCCATCCCGATCAGATACCCGGTGAAAAGCAGGCGCAGCGAATGGAGCAGGCTCTTCAGCAGAAGATGCCAATCATCCACAAACACGCTCATGATGCGTTCAAACGACTGGAAGAAGGGCAGCGGCAACACACCCATTCTGACCGTGAGGATATCCCACGCGGTCAGAGCGAGTGCGCCGACAAACAATTTTGGCGTAAGGTTGAGCACCTTCTGTATTTTTTTCGGGCTCCGAAACGATGCGATCCATACGACGGTATACACGATTAACAACGCCGTCAGGATGATCGGATAGATCGACCGCGACTCCGCGAGGGATGGTATCGTATAGTAGTTGATAAAGATAATCGCTGCACCCAGATACGGAAATGCGATCCTTACGCCTTTTTTCACCGGTATTTCTCCTTTTTCTTACTGCTTATTCGCCGATACCTTCATACCGTACGAACGTTCTGTCGATGATTGCGTCAAGATCGACGTCCGCATCGATCAATCCTGCAACCTGATAAGCTTTGAATGCGTTTGTGAACGAGAGGAGTCCGAGATCCACGCCGGGCGCAAAGGTATAGGACCGTGCGATGTCGATATTGGTTTCCACATCACCTGCGATCAGCTCTTTCAGCTGTGCGTAGCGGATGACTTCTTCGATGTTGTCCTGTGCATAGAGCGCGCCCTGATAGAGAATTTCCGTCAGTTTTTTCGCAACGCCCGGATGTTCGTCGACAAGCTGTGGACTGATCATCAGGAGGCAGCAGGTTTCAGCGATCGTCTCGGGATCATAGGAAAGCTGCGTGACAAACTTATATTCGCCGGCTGTGACCCGATCCCACACGAGGCTGTCCACCGTGACGAGCGCATCGATGTCGCCGTTGTCCAGCGCAAGGCTTAGCGCTGCGGGGTCGCCGAAGGAAACCCACTCAAAATCGTTGTCCACATCAAGACCGTGTTCCACGATGAGGCGAACGAGATAATCCATAACGCCGCCGCCGATGGGACCCAGTACGCCGATGGTTTTCCCGACCAGTTCTTCTACGGAATCAATGGGGGTATCCGCCAAGGTCGCGGTGGCCATACAACCCTGATTCAGCGCTTCCGTAAACCGGACGTCCAGACCCTGTTCGATCGGCTTGAGCCATCCGTCCAGAACGCCGTCTGTGATGTCGATTTTTCCGGTCGTCAGATATTCCTGCGCGGTGCCGTCTGCGACCTGGGTCCACTCGACGGTATAGCCGGCCTCTTCAAAGAGTCCGAGCAGATCCGCCGCAAAGAAGTGCGCTTCGCAGGGATTCGCGTAAATTCCGATCTGAAGCACTCTGTCGAGCGTCGTGTCATCCGCTGCGGCGACGGCATCTCCACCGGCGGTTGTGCCGCCGGAACCGGCTGCGCTACTGTTGCTGCTGTTGCCGCAAGCTGCAAAGCTGAACGCAAGCGCCAGTGCAAGCAGCAAGCTTAATAATACGTGACTTTTCTTTCCCATGATAACTTCCTTTCTTAAAACCAATAATGATAACAATAATGATGACTAGAACAATTCCGGGTTTAACGGATATTTGCCGTACTTGCGGAGCGCATCGAAAAGCGCATCTAAATTTTCTGCCGGCGTTTCGATCGGCAGTCCGCAGCCGAAGGACGGCGTATATCCTGCCGGCGAATCCCACGCTTTGCGCAGACATTCTCTCAAATCATTTTCGACATCCTGCGGCGTGCCGAGGAGCATGGTCTCCGCCGGTTTCACATTACCGGTGATCGGGATGATGTCTCCGACTTCCTGTTTTACAAAAGTGAGATCCATCACGTTGTCAATGCTCAGAACGCCGGCGCCGGTTGCAGCCATGTCCTTTAAGATTTTGGATGTATTGCCGCAGATGTGCAGCATCGGCTTACTGCCCGCAACACGGGTCATCGCATCAAACAGTTTTTTCTCATACGGCTGTGCAAATTCGAGATAGGAACTCCGGTTGATCAACGTACCCGAAGCAACCGGATCAAAGATCCCAAACGACAGATCATAACCTTCTAAAGCGTCGACGAGCTTGATCTGCGTTTCCACCACCTTAGAGAGCACCGCGTGCGCATATTCAGGATCTCGGATGATGTTCTTCAGCAGGGACTCCACCCCGATGATCCGCCCGGCTTCGCTGAACGGTCCCTCGAGGGAAACATTTACCCGAACCTCATCACCGACCGCTTCATTCAGCCCGTCCAGCACATCCCAAAAACCGCGCAACGCGGGTTCCGTCTTTGGATGCTCGAGGTACGGTCTGTTTAAATCGTCCCACGTCAATTGAACGGTGTTTCCGATATAGGGCGTGCCGTAATCCGGAAAGACCGACTTTGCGCCGAAGATATCCGTCATCCCGGCGAAAGAACCGACCGAGTCCAGACCGTATTTCCGGTACGCGGCAACGCACGCTTCGATCTGTTTTTTCGGTTCCAGACAATATTCCGATACCTTGATCCCGATCAATTTTGCCGCGCCTTCGCCGAGACCGAAGCCGTGCGGGATCCGATCGATGGGACGGCCTTCCGCAATCGCTTTATATCTTTCCCTTGGCGTCATCTGATCTCTCATCATTTCGCTCCCTTGTTCTAAAACGTCAACTCTTCGAGGCTGCTGTCATCGATGTAATGATATGCATCTTTTTCATACCAACTCGCTTGATAAGGCAGCTTCGTATTTTCAGCGATCAGCCGCGGGAACGCGGTATTTTCAAGCAACTTTTTGATGTGGCGCGCCTGTTCGAAGACGCCTTTGTATCCGAAGTAAGCATGCGCCTGAGAGAAAAGCGGCACGGAAGGGATGCCGGTCTTCGTCACCCATCCGTTTGTCCCGCTGTGAGAGATACACAGATCCGGATTTTCCTTTTTGAGAATGTTCACAAATTCATTGAGCTGCCCGGGTGCCACGTTTACTTCGATGTCAGGGCTGTAAGATTCAAGGGTTTCGAAGGCGCCGTCGCTGAAATCATCATAGTGATACGGCCGCACATTTACGACTTCCAGACCCAATTCCAGCAGCAGCACCGCCAGATAAGCCACCCGGATCACGCCGCCGTTTACGATGGCACGTTTTCCTTCGAGCTTTTTTACGATCGGTACAAGCGCTTCTTTCAGCTGCGCTTCTTCGATTTCGATGATCTTTTTTGCGCGATCCGCCCGACCGAAGCGTTCGGCCACGGCAAGCAGCCATTCGCCTGTCGCCTTGATGCCCAGCGGCATGCTGTGGATCAGATAGGGCATCCCGAATTTTTCCTCCAGAAATTTCGCCAGATAGTCGTCGTGCACATTGCACATACTGATATTCAGCCCGGCAAAGGTGATTTTCCGAAAGTCTTCGAGGGGGGTGTACTCCGTATAGACATTGACGTTCAGGTCAATCGCGTTGAGCAGCCGCGTGATCTCCGCTTCGTCGGCCGCCGCCATGGAGGACGCATTGAACAGGTTCACCGTGTTGTTCTTATAGAAGTCGAATTTGCCCTGCTGCAGTTCATAGTCCGGTGCGAACGGATTGATCGGTTCATAATCGACATAGGGCTTCGGGTCGAGATCGAATTGACCGATGATGCCGTGATAGAAGGTGTCATAGGCAGATGCAACCACCTTTGTCTTAAATCCGGGGCAGTGCAGCGGAACGATCCGCGCGGTCACTTCTCCGCGGATCGATTGCAGGAT
>JAISKP010000133.1 GCA_031260885.1 Eubacteriales Family XIII. Incertae Sedis bacterium | reverse complement strand
AGAGAGGACAAAGCTTTGAACATCGTGCATGTGTTCGCGTGCGTATTTTTCCGCCGAATCCGGATCGCGTTTTTTGATTGCCTTCAGGATGTTTCGGTGTTGAACGGCGGATCGTTTCATACGTTCGGACGCCGTCGCTTGGAGGAAATTGCCGCGTCCGCTTTGATGCAGGAGCGCTTCCGTGATCTGCAGCATCTTATCGTTTCCGGAACCGGTGATGAGCAGGGTGTGGAAGCGATTGTCCAGACTGATCGCTTTCCCGTATTGTCCGTTTCGGAAGGCCTCTTCGCTTTCCTGCAGACATTGTTCCATTTGCCTGATGATGTCCTCCGGATGATTCAGCGTACACATGCGGGCGGCGACGCCTTCTACACCTTCCCGCAGCTGGTAGATTTCTAACAGGTCGCGGGGCCGGATCGAGGTCACGGTGACGCCCCGATTGGGAATTAGTTCGACAAAGCCTTCATAGGAAAGTTTTTTCAGCGCCTCGATGACCGGTGTGCGGCTGACGCCGAGTTTGGCGCATAAGGCTCGCGTGGAAATCATCTGATTCGGCGCATACTCCTCTTTGACAATGGAGTCCTTGATCGCGTTATAAGCATATTCCTGCTTGAATTGATTTGTATCTTTATTATTTTCCATTTCCGTAATATTAGCATAGAACCATGGATAAGGACAAGGGGCGTTGTTCTTGAATATTGTGTGAAAAATGCAGGTTGACATTAGGTTTCAGGATGGTATCATAGGGCTGTTAGAACAAACCGGCATGCCGGTTGGCATGTCAAAGTAAATCGAATCCATGGATTGAAGGAGGTTCGCAATGTCTGACGATATCATCAAAAAGCAAGTAGAAGCAGGCGGAGAAACATTTCATGTTTCTTACAGAAAGCTGAAGGACAAGCCACCCAAAGGAAACATCGACCGGGCCGAGTTGGATGAAAACGGCCGCCCTGTATATGTGGTAAATGGCTGGGGAGATTGGCCTGAACTCAATCCCCGCACGTACGAAGTTTCCCCCGGCATTCTTTGCGACCAGGATGTCCCGGTTCCGATGCGGGACGGCACGATCACCTATGCCGATATCTATCGTCCCAAGCACGCGCCGGAAAAAGTGCCGGCCATCATTGCCTGGAGTTTTTACGGCAAACGTCCTTGTGCCGACTCGGACGTCGAATGGCAGACGTACGGTGTGCCGTATGGCTCACATTCCAATTTCACGAAATTCGAAGGTCCGGATCCGCTCTATTGGTGTCATCAGGACTATGCGATCGTGAATTACGATATGCGCGGCATCGGCAATTCGGAAGGCGATTGTTATATGTGGAGTTCACAGGAAGGCCGCGACGGGTACGATCTTGTCGAGTGGCTGGCCGAACAGGACTGGTGCAACGGAAAAGTCGGCATGGTCGGTAACTCGGCGCTGGCAATGGCGCAATGGAAAGTCGCCGCAGAACAGCCGCCGCATCTTGCCTGCATCGCGCCGTGGGAAGGCACCGCCGAACCCTACCGCGAGTTCATCAACAAGGGCGGTTTCACGGAATGCGGCTTCAACAAATTCCTTGTTGCGGATTTCGTCGGCAACGGGTATATCGAGGATATTTACCAGACCGTCCACGATTACCCGTATAACAATGCCTACTGGGAAGACAAGGTGCCGAAATGGGAAAAGGTCGAGGTGCCGGCCTACGTCACGGGCGGCTGGAACCATTTTCATCTGCGCGGCGCGACCAGAGGATTTCGCCTGATCAGTTCAAAGCAAAAATGGTTCCGTATTCATCGCGATTTCGAGTGGCCGGATCAATATTCGAAACTCGGACTTGATGAACTGACACGTTTTCTTGACCGCTATCTGAAGGACATTCATAATGGCTGGGAATCCACGCCGCGTGTGCGAATCGACGTCATGGATGCGTATGATTTCGATTATCAACTTCTGCGTCCCGAATTGGATTGGCCGATTCCGCGCACCGAGTACAAACGTTTCTATCTCGACGCAAGAAGCCGCTCCCTGTCCTTCGAACCGCAGACGGTCGAATCTAATCTGCATTATGACGGCAATCTGGGTAAGGCGACTTTCGATATTACTTTCCGGGAGGAAACGGAGATCACCGGCGGCATGCTGGCGCATCTGTGGGTCGAAGCGGATGGCCATGACGACATGGACATTTTTGTAGCCGTCCAGAAATTGGACGACAAGGGCAAGTGGCTGCCGTGTCTCGTGTTTGGAAAGCCGCATCCGGGCGCCCCGGGCCGGCTGCGTGTGTCGCTGCGTGAAACCGATCCGGAGCGGTCGGACGTCGAGTGGCAGCCGTACTATACCTACAGCAATCCGCAGAAACTCAGTCCCGGAGAGATCGTTCCGGTCGATATCGAGATCTGGCCGCAGAGCAAGATCTTCCATCCGGGCGAACAGTTGCGCATCGAGATCATGGGACATTACGAGCGGATAGACTGGTTTGAGCCTTTTGCCTGGGAAACGGACAACAAGGGCAACCATGTCATCCATACAGGCGGAAAGTACGACTCCTATTTGCTCGTGCCGGTCATTCCGCCAAAATACGTGGCAAGCGGCGGATATATTGTCCGCTGATCCTTCCATGACAGCCGAACGCCGCTTTGTAAGAAAACACAGACAGCAGGCTCGTTTTTGTTGTTGACAAACAGAATGGCGTTCGGTATATTGGGCTTGTATTCCGGTTGGCATGCCGGTTGGCATGCTATAAGGTAGATATGAGAAATGCGATATTTTGCATACTGTGCGGTTTATGCGGGAGGGCAGCGTCATTTCTGAAAGCCAACTGAAATTTTTAAGAAAGGATGTGATTCAATGTCAGTGTTTTTGAAAACACTGAAGGCAATTACGCAGGCCTTGATGTATGTCAGCTATGGCGCCATCATTGTCATGATGGTCATGACCGTAGCGGACGTGATTTCGCGTTATGTCTTCAACAAACCCAGCAGCGGCGTAACGGAGTGGAGTCAGATGCTTTTGATTATCTGTATGACGGCAATGGCGCACGCCCTCGTGGAAGGACGCTATGTCGCGGTCGGGACAATCGTGGATCGCTTTCCCCGGAAAGTCAACATCACTTTTGAAATCGTGATCGGGATCGTCAGTTTTATATTTTTCTTCGTCGTTGGATATCAACTCGTAAAGATGATCGGGATGTCGAAGCAGTTCCATGAAACGTATTTCATTCTTGGAACACCGAGATGGCCTTTGTATCTAATCCTTGGGATTGCCTTCTTGTCAACGGCGCTGGCAACGGTTGTTTATGTGATTGAACGCGTAACCAAGTATACAGATCCGAAAGAGAAGAGTGTTTTCGATGAAAATCCGGATTTGGCCATTTTGGCGCTTTCGGATGAAGAAAAGGCATAGGGGGCGGAATTATGAGTCCGGAAATTGTCGGCCTGCTGGCCATTGTCGCTTTAGTCTTACTGATTATGTTTCGCATGTGGATCGGTGTTGCAATGGGTCTGGTTGGGCTTGTCGGACTGATCGTTTTGCGCGGCATGGATCAAGCCATGCTGATGGCGGCAGATGTTCCCTTTTCAAACGTCAATAGTTACACGCTGACCGTTATTCCGATGTTTGCCCTCATGGGAATGGTCATCTCTGAGTCAAGCATTGGCACCGACTTGTTCAAAGCCTGCAATGCGTGGCTCGGATCGATCCGGGGCGGTCTTGCCTCTGCTACCGTAGCTACCTCGGGGCTGTTGGGCGCGATTTGCGGCTCCCATATGGTCGGAACAGTCATCATGTCCAAAATCGCCCTGCCCGAGATGGAACGCTACCAATACGATAAGACTTTTGGTGCGGCGACGGTATGCGCCGGCGCGCCCTTGTCGATCATCATCCCGCCGAGCCTGCCGCTCATTATGTACGGTATCATTACCGAGCAGAGCATCGGAAAGCTGTTTATGTCGGGAATCATCCCCGGAATCGTGATGATCGTTGTGTTTATCATCATCATCACCATTTACTGTACGAAGAATCCGGAGAAGGGACCCAAGGGCGAGAAGCTGAGCTTCGTCCAGAAAATCAAATTGTCAAGAGGGATCATTCCGGTTGTCGTCCTGTTTGTGGTTGTGCTTGGCGGTATTTATGCCGGCATCTTCACGACTACGGAGTCGGGCGCGATCGGCAGTGTCGGCGCGGTCATCATCGCGCTCATTTACAAATCGCTGAACGGGAAGAAATTCATGTTGGCAATCAAGGAAACCGCGATGACGATCGGTATGATCTTCTCGCTGCTTTTGGGGACATACATCTTCATCCGTTTCATCACGTATTCGCGAATTCCGTTCGCTGTTTCAAATTTCATGGTGGGTCTGGACGCACCGATGCCCGTGTTGATGCTGGCCCTGTGCGCGATC